>NZ_LADU01000073.1 GCF_000961795.1 Hyphomonas sp. BRH_c22 | reverse complement strand
CGATTGTGTTGAAGAAGTCGGTTGCCAGCATCGACCGGGATACTGGATGAGAGAGGCCTTCGCCTCATTCTGGTGCCGGTAGCGCGCCCTGGATCGATAGCTTGGCGAGTTTCCTCAGGTTCTGTGCGGTAGCAGCGAGGAGGAACTCGTCTTTTGCTCCATTTGGTCCACGAAGTCGCAGGCGGTCGACCTTTAGGATGCGTTTGAGGTGGGCGAACAACATCTCGACCTTTTTCCGCTCGCGTCTGGACGTGGCATAGGCGTCTGAAGCCATGATGCGCCGGGCAACATCGCGGGCCTCCTCGTGAACCGAGCGGAGTATTTTCCGCATGGGTTCCTTCGGGCAACACCGGTGCTTCAAAGGGCAGTTATCGCAATCAGTTTTTCTGGCACGGTAGCGATAGAGGCCATCTTTGGGAGGTTTGGCTTTGGCGGCACGACCCGCGACGCGGTAGCGACGGAGGTTCTTGCCAGCCGGGCATACGTAACGATCATCTTCTGCATCGAAGGTGAAGTCTGACCGCTCGAAGATGCCATCCTTGCGGAACGACTTGTCGAACACCGGGATGTGCGGTTCGATCCCGCGTTCATTGACCAACCAGTTCAGCATCTCGGCTGAGCCATAAGCGGTATCGCCGGACAATCGGTCCGGTTTGATATGGTTGCGCGCTTCAACCCGGTCGAGCATCACACGCGTGGAATGGACTTCGGCCGTGCGTACAGCGGTTGTGCCTTCAACATCCATGATGACGGCATGCTTGCAGTCGATCAGATAGTTGACCGAGTAGGAGTATTTGGCGGCGCCGTCTTTATAGGTGCGCGTCCAGCGAGCTGTAGGATCAACCGGCGACAGGAACTTCGGTTCGACAGGCGTTGATCCGCCAAAGGCGGCCTCGTCGAGTGTCGCAAGATACTCCTGAACAGCGCGGCGATGCAGGATCTCCGGCGGCAGGCCATCAACTCCAGGCCCGCCGCCTTCACGGTTTGCGTCCGCCTTGATGATGCTGGCATCGACGGCGAACGCCTCGCCGCCAACCACGCCTTCGGCGATGCATCGTGCCAGCACCGTCTCGAACACTTTGCGCAGGAGATCACTCTCACGGAAGCGGCCATGACGGTTCTTCGAGAATGTCGAATGATCCGGCACCGGATCTGTCAGGCTCAGCTTGCAGAACCAGCGATATGCGAGGTTCAGGTTGACCTCTTCACACAGTCGACGCTCGGACCGGATACCGAAACAGTACCCCGCGATCAACATCCGGATCATCAGTTCTGGATCAATCGATGGGCGGCCCATCGCCGAATAGTACGGCTTCAACTGAAGCCGGATGTCTTCAAGATCGACAAACCGATCAATCACCCGAAGCAGATGATCCTCAGGCACATATCGCTCAATCGAGAACTCGTAAAACAGGCCTTCCTGCATCACCTGCCGATCACCCATCATGGCTCACGCTCCCATTCTCAATGACTACAGGAAAAGTGAATCAGAATTCGGCCCGATTGGCACCGACTTTTTCAACACAATCGCGCCCATCTCAGTTGTTCACATCAGATTGTCCGTGGGCAGTAATTCGCCGGAAGCCGTCAGCCGGTTCACTTTGACCAGTGTCTTACCTGGGGCGAGTTTAAGTCGCCTAGTCCCCTTTTAGTCCCAACGCTCCAAAGTTCTGCTCGTAATACGCCGCTACCTCGGGTGTGATCTCGATTGGATAGAATGCTCCCCAGAACGCGCTGACAATTAGCCCGCTTATGATCGCCCCAAAAATAGGTAGCCCAGTTGTCAGACTTCGGGGCGCTTGTGGCCAACCGAAATGAATAGCGGCTGATATGTGCACGAAGAAGGCGAGCACCGCGGCGAAATAGTAGACCGCGAAACCGTATTTGATTGGCGAAAAGTGAAGTGAACCGGCAGCCCAGTAGAAGTCTGTCTCCAGCCTTAAAAGGTGATGCGTGTAAAGTGCGGCGCTAGTATGGAGCAACAGGAAGGTGAGCAGATAACAACCGCTCATCACCTGCAGTAGTGCCCATCCTTCTATCTCCTTGAAGCGCAGCCGTCGGGCACCAGTTATCACTTGCGTTAGTATGGCGACAACCAGGAGAATTTCACCAAAAGGGTTCCTGTAGATGACTTGTACTGTATTCAACGCAGCCAGATGCGATTGCGGCCCGAGGATGGCTGTAAGATGCACGCCAAGATGACTGATGACAAACAGGCCAAGCAGGAGCGCGAAAGATCGATGTATCGCTTTTGCAGAAATCATTGTAATTGCCCTGCAACTATATTCGGATATTTAATGTCCGAATTAAGAGTTGAGGTCAAGCCATGAAGATAAATAGAGGCGTGGAATGGGCTGCTCATGCCTGCACATTGCTTGCAGCTCTGCCTCAAGACTGGACGCTCTCTGCCGAAGCACTGGCGGACTATCACAATGTACCACCAGCCTATATGGCCAAGCAGATGCAGGCGCTGAGCCAGGCGGGAATAGTCGTGTCACGACGTGGCGCGGTGGGTGGCTACAGCCTCGCCAAATCACCAAAAGAGATCTCACTTTGGAATATTATGGCCGCAGTTGAAGGCAGCGGCCCCGCATTTCGTTGCACCGAGATCCGTCAGAATGGCCCTTGTGGTGCGAAAGCCAAAGACTGCAAGAAGCCCTGCGGTATCGCAGCAAGTTTTTTTAAGGCGGAACAAGCGTTCAAAGATGTCTTAAGTCAGGTCACATTGCTCGATATGATTCACGATGCTGCAGCCAGCTCAACGCCGGAAAAAGCGGTGAAGATCGCAGACTGGATAAAAGAAAATTCAGCAAATCAACGTACCCAAAAATAGGCGACCCACTTAGGGCGACTTAAGCCGCTCCCTGAAATCGTGGTGATCGGCCGGAAAGGGCCAAACCTGGTAGGGGCAAGCCTCAATTTGCAATGTCTCTTCTCTAATCGGGCATTCGGGTCAAACTCCATATTTTCGTCTTTGATCCGGTCCTCATCCAAGTCTGGGTCACGCTTCTCTTCGCAGTCTAGTTGGCGCCTCATGTCGGCACCGCTGCATGCATGTGTGTGATGCTGTGTTGTGGAGCGCCTTGCTTTTGCGCGCGCTTCGTCGTGAGCGCAGGAGACATAAACGGCGTGGTCCACACACTTCGTCCAGACCAGGACGAACCGGGTGTTCTTAGGTGTCAGATCATGCGGTGCCCTCCGCCTTGAACGGCGTATTTGTGACCCACATCCGGTGCAGGATCACGGCGAGCTTGCGGGCAACGGCGATACGGGCGCGGCGCGTGCCCTTGGTTCGGATCAACCTCAGACCCCAAGTCTTCAGCGAGGATGGCCGTGTTGACCTCAGCAGCAATGAGTTGGCGGCATTGTAGAGCGTGGCCCGTACATCCTTATCGCCAGCGCGGGAGATGCGTCCTGGATTGTCCATCTCGCCAGATTGGAATCGCCTTGGTGTCAGTCCGAAGTGAGCGCCGACCAGTCGTGACGAGTTGAACCGGGTTGGATCGTCGACCGCTGCCTTGAAAGAGAGCGCTGTGATGGGTCCGATCCCAGGAGCCGTCATCAGAAGCTTGCAGACCGGATCATGTCGCGAGACCACGATCACACGCTGCTCCATCAGGCGATAGGTGTCATAGAGCGCGCCGCGCACATCCAGCATGGGGAGGAGCGCGAAGGCGAGCGCTTCATCAGCTTCGATGATCGGTCGAACCTTCTCATCGAACCTGAGCCGACTGACATGTGAGGGCAATCTGATCCCAAACGCCTTGAACAGCCCTCTGATCTCATTCTCCAAGTCGATACACTTGTTGAGGATGGCTTTGCGGGCAGCCAACAGGGCCTTGATATCATGGCTCTCACGGCTCTTCATATGAACCGGATTGTACCAACCGGCCCGTAAGATATGAGCGATGCCGCGCGCATCAGTCTTGTCGGTTTTGTTCCGCATAGCAGACAAAGCCGCAGCCACCTGGCGGGCTTCCATGCAAACAGTGTCGAAGCCTTTCGCAGTGAGGCCATGAAACAGCATCTGGCTCATTGCGCCGGCTTCAAAGCCGATCCGCTCTACCTGATAATCAGCAGCCTCTATGTGCGATGCGATCGATTCAACTTCACAGGGCAGGTTCAGCTCTTCAACGATTGCACCTTTCAAATCGACAACGCACATCGCCACCGACCTCAAAGATACGTCCAATCCAATATACACGTTCATCGGCTTCTCCTTCAGTTTGCAGGTAATCCCGCAATCATATCAGGAGCTCGACTGGCTATCAGTCCGCCCGATTACCCATGCTGTTGCGCCCTCAGCCGCCGGACGCAGGCGGGAAGCCATCCGGCAAAAATTCGCCGAAGGCAGCCGATCGGTTAGCTCAGTCGGCAGCGCATAAAGCGCCAGCCACGGTGTAGCGCTTCAGGCACCTCTGCCTCTGGATACGGCGGGATATCTGCAAACCCCGCCGCCTCGTAAAGGCGATGAGCGGAAGTCATAAAGGGGCCAGTGTCCAACACTAGTTCTTCATAGCCAAAGCTCTGCGCGTCACGTACGAGCCGATCCAAGATCTTTGCGCCTATTCCTCCGCCGCGGCTCGCTCGGGAGACATAGATGCGTTTGATCTCGCCAACGCCGTCTCGTATGCGGCGGAGCCCGCCATGGCAGTGGCACCTGGACGAGGTCTTCGTCAGCCGAAGGCAGGCGTAGCCAACATCCGAGGCGAGAGACATTATCTCTGGCGCGCCGTCGACCATGAAGGCGAAGTTCTGGAATCATGTGTCACGAAAAAGCGGGACAAGGCTGCTGCATTGAAATTCCTCAAGAAAGCAATGAAGCGATACGGTAATCCGCATATCGTCGTCACGGATAGATGCCCGTCGTATCGAGCAGCCATGAAGGTGATTGGGAGCGAAGGTCGCCAGGGAACCGGTCGTCATCTCAACAACCGGGCCGAGAATTCGTACTTACCGTTCCGAAGACGGGAGAGGGCCATGTCGCGATTCCGGCGTATTCGAAGTCTGCAGATATTCGTTTCATTCCATTCGTCAGTGTACAATCACTTCAACTTCGAAAGGCACATAAACGCTGGAACCCGATTCAAACTGAAACGTGACGCCGCCCTGCGCGAGTGGCGCGACCTTATCGTCGCCTGGCTCCTGCAGCCCCGCGATTTCCGGAGACGGGTTCGCATTAGACTGACAGCACCCGATGTCGATCCACATAGCGAGCGATTGCGCGCGGATCGACCGGCTCATGCTCCCCATTCTGAATCATGAAACTGTGACGCAGGTTTAGTCGAAGTGCCATGTTCCTGAAAAAGGTATCCGGTTCACCGAGCATTGAGTAAGGCAGGATCTCAAGCACGCAAGTTCCGGGTTTACACCACAAGAGACCATTAAGGCCGGCACCATGCTGCCCTATAACGATGCGAGCCCGTTTGAATAGCTCGATCTGTTCAGAAAAATCAGTCGTTTCGAGCTGAACGACATGGGGTGTAATCTCGTTTGAAATTGCTTGAATCATCTCCGCTTCGTTTGGAATGTGTCTTCGACTAGAGCCTGTCTGGTTCCATCGTTCGGGTACCGGGTAGAAATTGCGGAATCTTTCCGTCGCAAAGTACCGATCACTTTCACCTCTCGATATAACAAGAACAGGGATATCTGCAGCAGCGTCGTTTGCAGCCCACTTGAAACCAAAGGACCTTATTGCTTCGATCTCATGATCATGAAGCCATTTGTCGCTGAAGTTGCTACCGTCGAACGGGGGAAGCCTCAGTAATTTGTCAGCGTTCGCCGCAGCCAATGAACTCGCGATTTCCGCTGGAAAGAAGCGCAATGTCGCGCCGATATATTCTGAAAATTTCTCGAGATGGCGGTTCAGTGACCCACAATCCTGCACATGAAGCACGCTGCCAGGCTCAAAACCGAATTTCGCTTCGTGCAGTATCAGTGGATAAAAGAGCGCGCCGAGGAAATGATGAAAGGACTCAATCCGCCCCTCTCGCTGGTGGGTCACGACAAAGCGGTGAGCGTCTCTGGAAGGCGTCTCGTCCAGTGAAGCCAAGTAGCTTTTAGCAGGCTGCACCGCATCGGGAAATTGATGGCTCAACGCGGCCAGAAAGGCGGGCTGGTCCCCGCTCGCGAGGAGGTCGTCTCTTTCCTGCGATGCATTGTGCCGACGAAGTTCTTCTCGGCGCGCCTTCATTCGGTGAAGACGTCGCCGGAAACTAGACATCAGCTCTAGAAATGTATCCATGATCAAGTGCGGCCAGGCCTTTGCGTGAAAGTGCACCTAGTTCGAGTCACACAAAGATCCGTTAATATGAAGCGTTTCAGCGCCTGGTATACCGGCCGTTTCGAGGGCATTCTTTTTTGGCCGAGGGGCAACATATCTCTGCTCCAAAGTGAGTGGCTTCGGCGCAAGTTTCTGTCGCCGGGCGATCTCCCTATCCAGAATCCAGCCTTGAATTCGAAAAGGGCGCACCTTGTTCATCCATTTCGGCAGAAGCGTCTTGACGGCGCGGGCTCGATGTGTGCGGACAAAAATGAGCTCATCACCTGGCGGATTCTTCCAGACACCGAACGCTTCGGCAATCTGTTCAGCCGACATGCGAGAGTTTTCATCCGTCCAGCGCCAACAGAAATATGGCCAGTCATAGTCTTCAAACGGGTGCAGAGCCAAGTATTCGACGACCGCGTCAGGCGCCAGGAAGATTTTGTGGCCCATAGCTTTGATGCGTAGCGAGTCATTCAGATGATCGTAGTGAGTCTGCCGCTCATCATGGCCGCCGATTTCGCGCATTACACTCGTCCGGATCAGGGCGCAGTGATACTCGAACTCGTCGTTCTCCATCGAAATGCCGTTCCAGTCATTCTCCCGAGCTTCCTCCAATGCAACCCATTCGAGACGGTGCTCGGACGAAATCCGGTTGAGCCCGTTCTCATCAACGTAGGCATTAATCGTCGAGCCGGCATGGTGGATCATTCTCTTCGGGAGTGGCCCGAGAAGCGTGACCGGACAAACAGCACCGGCCTCGTTTTCCTCGGCAGTGCGTACCATCGCTTCGAGCCATCCATCGTCGTATTTCAGGTCGTTGTCGACATATACTACATACTCGGTCTCGACCATTTCGAGCGCCATGTTGCGTGCCACGGGGGGCAAGATGAAGTGCTCAGGCTCAATGTAAACGAATTCACGGTTTGCTTTCAGAGCTCGGATTTGCGATCTGACCTCTTCGGGAGCTCCCCCATCATTCACAATAACCGGAACACTCTCCGGAATCGTCCGAAGCAACGACGCCAATGATAATGGCAGTCTGCTGAAACACTCCCTTGGATTCACAACGACGGTTACGTCCATTTTTCAAGCCCCAACTCTGATTGAAAATGCTATTCGACATCCAGAACAAACAAATTCTCTGCAAAATGCCTGCCAAGACAAGCCATAATTACCGAGTTTGATGCTGGGCGGGCAATGTCAGGGGAACCGGGCTTGAGGCTGTAGAATGGGGCGTTTAGCCTCAAATTATGAGCAAGAACCCCTTCCGCTATTTCAAAACCTCGCCCGATATCATCCAGCTACGCGTGATGATGTACGTCAGATTTCCGCTGACCTTGCGCAATGTCGAAGACCTTCTCCACGAACGCGGCATCGACATTTGCCACGAAAGCATCCGCCTTTGGGTCGACCGGTTCGGCACCTACATCGTTCACAAGATCAGGAAGCGACGCTCAGAGTCTGTGCGAAGGAGTCCGCAAGGGCAGTAGCACCTGGATGAGGTCTTCGTCAGCCGAAGGCGAGCGCAGCCAACATCCGAGGCGAGCGGCATTCCCTCTGGCGCGCGTTGGACCATGAGGGTGAGGTCCTGGAATCCTGCGTCACGAAGAAAAGGGATAAGGCGGCCGCGCTGAACTTCCTAAAGAAAGCAAAGGGGCGATATGGAAATCCGCATATCATTGTGACTGATAAATGTCCGTCTTATCGAGCGGCAATGAAGGTCATCGGCAATAACGGGCGGCAGGAAACGGACTGGCACTTGAACAATCACGATGAGAATTCACACCTGCCCTTCCGAAGAGCAGAGCGGGCGATGTCGCGATTTCGTCGGATGCGAAGTTTGCAAAAATTCGTCTCAGTTCATTCGTCAGTGCACAATCACTTCAATTCGGAAAGGTTCATAAAGCCGAGAATCCGCTTCAAACTGAAACGAGATGCCGCCCTGGAGACGGCGAGTGTACACGGCGACATCGACCCCTTTGCAACACTGATCGCACGCATGCTGGAATGTGCCCCGTCAGCGACCACAAGACAGATCGGGTAAATTGCCGAAGGAGGGTTTGTGGCTCATCATTTCCCTGGAAGGGAACAGCGATCAGACAGAAACCAAAGGCCGAAGGATCGGCTGAACGATGCGTCAGATTGAGCTTCTGCACCACGCCAGTCATCAATTCCGGACATCGGGACCAGGGCCTGATTTGAACGAAACTGACCCGAACAGATCATATCCGTTGCATGGTGCGATCTGCTCAACGGGCTTGAATCCCACGTTTTCGCATGCTTCGAGGCACAATGGCGCACCCTTCACTGATCCGTGCACATGCAAGACACCTTCCCATATCGCAAGGCAGCGACCTGCTGCCCGCTCTGTGCTAGACTGGTTTTGCGTATGCCGGGTCGGGGGAACCTTCGCAATGTCAGATGAACCAGATTCACCCTGTTCAGGAAGGATACCGGTCTCGGCCCTTATCCTCTTTCTTGCGATCACGTTCACGGTGACATGGGGACTGATCGGGATCTATATCGCTTTCCCTGAAATGGCCGCCAACACTTTCGGCCAGATCAGCGGGTCGCATCCCTTCTTCTTTCTCGCGACCTGGTCTCCGGCAATAGCGGCCTTCACGGTTGTGTTTCTGTATTCCGGCACCTCTGGCCTCGGGCTCTTTCTTTCGCGGCTCGCGCAGTGGCGAGGTTCGTCAGGCTGGGCTGCGTTCATCCTGCTTCTCCTGCCGCTTGTCTTCATCGCCGGCTCACTGATCAAAGGCGGCCCGGTCCTGGCGCCCCTCCCACCCGAGGGGGCGTCTGCCGTGTTCGCAGCCCTGTTCATAATGCTTTTTCTGGGGCCGATCGAGGAATTCGGCTGGCGCGGTGTGATGCAGCCCCTGCTGCAACGGCATATGGCACCGATCTGGGCCGGCCTGATCATCGGCGCAACATGGGGGGTCTGGCACCTGCCGGCCTTTTTCCTCGCCGGGGTCGTCTTCGCCGACTGGAATTTCCTGCCCTTTTTCATTGGCAACGTGACGCTCGCGGTTCTGGTCACGCCGATCTTCAACAGCGCACGGGGCAGCTTGCTCTGGCCGATGCTGTTCCACTGGCAACTGATCAACCCGTTCTGGCCCGATGCACAACCCTGGGATACGATCATCCTGGTTAGCATCGCCATCATCGTGGTGTGGTACAACCGAGGCACGATGTTCACCCGGGAGGGCGCCGTGACGGAGGTTATTCCGGCCGTGCAGGCACTTACCCCGAGAGCCTCAGAGTGAGGATATGCACAGAGGGTTCAGTCTCGCCTTCACGCTTGTTCTGGCCTGTTGTGCGGCGCCAGGGAAAGCGCATGAGGGCCCCCATCTCTCATTGCGGCTGGAGGCGATACTCGAGGAATTCCATGACAGCTACGCCTTTCCGGGCGCGACCGCTGCGATCGCCCTGCCCGATGGAACGATTGTGACCGCAGCAACCGGTCTTGCAGATGTGGAGAACGATCGCGTCATGACGCCCGAGACACCGATGCTGGCCGCGAGCATCGGCAAGACCTTCGTCGCGGCGACTGTCCTGGCGCTGGAAAGCGAGGGGCTTGTGTCGGGCACCGATCTCGTTTCCGTCCATCTCGGCGATCGCGCCTGGTTAGAGGGGCTGCCAAACGCTGAAACCATCACCGTCGCTCATCTCCTGCATCACAGCGCAGGCCTTCCAGACCATGTCTATCTGCCCGAGTTCCAACAGGCATGGGCAGATATTGCCGCTCGCGAGGAAATTACCCCGGAACACCTTCTGGACTTCGTCACGGGGCGCGAGCCACTGTTCGAGGCGGGCAAGGGCTGGGCCTATAGCGACACTGGCTTTGTGCTGCTTGGCCTGTTGATAGAGGCTGTGACCGGTCAATCCTGGTACGATGCCGTCAGCGCGCGATTTCTCGCTCCCCTGGGTCTGGATGGCACCTTCCCCTCCGATCGCCCGGATCTGCATGGGCTCGCGGTCGGCTATGTGGAGCCCGACAACCCCTTCGGCATGCCCGAGCGCACCGCCGATGCCGAGGGTCGCCTCCTATGGAACCCGGCCGTGGAATCCGCGGGCGGCGGATTCGCCTCGACCGCGTCTGATCTCGCACGCTGGGGGCATCTGCTGTTCAGCGGCATGGCGATGGAGGAACCCTATCTCGACCGGCTGCTTGATGGTGTGCCCGTGGGTCCCAACGCGTCCGGCATCCTCTATGGGGCAGGCGTCGCGATCTATGCCGGGACATCCTACGGTCCGGTCTACGGCCATGGGGGCTGGATCCCCGGCTACGTCTCCAGCCTGCGCCACTACGCCGACCACAGCGTGACCGTTGCCTTCCAGATCAACAGCGATGCCGGGGTCACAGATGAGACCAGCGAGCTTGTCCCCGCTCTGGAGGCCGCGCTGGCCAAGCTCGTGCTGGATCAACCCAGATCAAAGGAGACAAATCATGCCCTGGACCCGCGTTAGAGTGAATGCCTTCGGCGGCCCCGAAGTACTCGAACTCGAGACCGTCCCCGACCTGCCCCAGCCCGGGGCGCGCGAAGTGCGCGTGCGCGTGCGTGTGACCAGCGCAGCCTTTACCGACGTGATGATCCGCAAGGGGATGTATCCGGACGTGAAGGAGAAACCGCCCTTCACTCCCGGCTACGACATGGTGGGCATCGTCGATGCGACAGGCCCCGGCGCGACGCGCTTCCGGGCAGGCGACCGCGTGGCGGACCTGACGACCATTGGCGCCTATGCAGACTACATCTGCCTGCCCGAAGACCGCCTGACCCTGGTGCCCAAGCAGATTTCGGAGCTGGACGCGCTCGGCATGATCCTGTCAGGTGTCACACCCTATCAGATGCTGCACCGCGTGGCGAAACTGAAGGCAGGACAAAGCCTAATGATCCATGGTGCGGGGGGCGCAGTGGGCACGGGGATGCTGCAACTGGCGCGGGATGCAGGCATCACGGCCTTCGGCACAGACGTGTCGGCCAAGCATGACCTTATCGCCAGCCTTGGCGCCACGCCAATCGTGGCGGACGCCTCCGAGGCGGCGGTCATCGAGGCAACCGGCGGCGGGGTGGATGCGGTCTTCGACCCATTGGGAGGCGAGAGCCTGTCGCATTCGCTCCATGCGCTGAAGCCGGGTGGCATGCTCGTAGCCTTCGGCTTTCAAAACGAAGTACTGGGACGGGGCGGATCGATCCCTCTGGATTTCGTGAAGCTTAAGCTCTGGGATTGGCTTCCGAACGGCAATGCAACCGCCTTCTACTCCATCGGCGCGATGCGCCGGAGGCATCCGGACTGGTTCCGAGAGGATCTGGCAATGCTGTTCACACTGGTCGCAGAGGGCCGGATTGCACCGGTCGTGGCCGAGGTGCTGCCGCTGGACCAGGTGCGCGAGGCGCACGGACGGGTCGAGGCCGGCACGGTCGCCGGCAAGCTGGTGCTGCAGGTCTCCGAACGATGACCTCGTCTGTTTCTTCACCTGTCCTGCGCATCGCATTGGTCGCTATCGCGAACACGCAGTGCCAGGCCCGGGGCGCACGCGGTGCCTGGATAAGGTGCGCATCATGTTGATCGCGCTTTTCAGTATCGTCGCCCTGCTTGTCGCAGGCATTGTTTGGCTCTTTGCCATAAGCCCCGGTCGACCGGTCCCGCTGCGCGACAGGCAGGGACATACCATTCCCGGCAGCCTCTCCGAGCGCGTTACAGTTCATATCGGCGGGATCCCTCAAGGAATGATCATCCAGAGCGCCCATCCCGGAAACCCGGTACTTCTGTTTCTGCACGGCGGGCCAGGCATGGTCGAGTTCTTCATGGAAAAGCAGTATCCCACGGGGCTCGCGCAGCATTTCGCCATGGTGTGGTGGGAGCAGAGAGGTGCGGGCATGTCTTTCTCCACAGACATCCCGCCTGAGACCATGACGCTGGCACAGATGATCGCGGACACGATTGAGGTGGCCGACTATCTGCGAGACCGCTTTGATCAGGATCGCATTCTCCTGCTTGGCCATTCCTGGGGCGCCTATCTGGGCATCCAGGTCGCGGCTGCCGCCCCAGAGCGGTTCCTTGCCTATATCGGCATGGCTCAGATCACGCACCAGCTCCGCTCCGAGGTGATGGCGCGTGACCACCTCCTGGCCTTCTACCGCGCGCGGGACGATGCGGGCATGGTGCGCAGGCTAGAAGCCGCGCCCGTAAGTATGGAAGAGGGCACATCGGACGCATGGATGCGGCTGCGCGACCGGGCCATGCACGAAGCGGGCGTCGGCCACATGCGCGGGATGAACTCCGTCATCAAAGGCATCTTCCTGCCCATGTGGCAGGTGCGCGATTACACCGTTGCCGAGAAGGTCAACATCTGGCGCGGCAAGGTCTGGTCCCGGCCCTTCTTCTGGGACGCACTGCTGCGCGACGACCTGAGCGCGCGCCTGACTGAGTTCGAGCTGCCCATCTACTTCCTGACAGGGCAGCACGACTACACAGCCAATGCGGATCTCTCCCGCGCCTATTTCGACCTGATTGACGCGCCAGTTAAGGGCTTTTACCTCTTCGAGCGTTCAGCCCACAGCCCACTGTTCGAAGAGCCCGAACGCGCGAAAGCAATCCTGTTGAACGATGTGCTGGGCGGGATCAAAGCGCTGGCTGATGATCGCTGCATCACAGGGACGCGAGGATAGGTCGAACACGATGCCACAGAATATCGATGCGCAATTTGCCCGGGATTTTCTGTCGCGGCTGCATGAAGCGGTGAATGCGCACGATGCCGCCCAAGTGGCGGCATTGTGCTGCGAGGACGTCATATGGGACGACCCGGCTGCGTCTGCACCTCTGCGCGGGCGCGACGCCGTTTGCAGATTCCATCAGGAGACGATGTTTCGTGCCCTTCCGGACGTAAGGATCGATATGATCGATGGTCCTTATCTCGCGCTAGATGGAAAGAGCATCTCGGCACGGTTGAGGATCAGCGGGACGATGACGGGGCCGCTTGACCCACCGGGTTTTGCGCCGACGGGTGGCCCGCTCGTATTCGAGACGGCCGAGTTTTCGCGATTCGAAGGCAATCTGCTCTCCAGGCACACCGTGATCGTCGACATGCTGGGGCTCGCCCGGCAGATCGGCGCAGTGCCGCCGGCAGGTGGCTTCGGTGAGCGTGTCGGTCTCTGGGGACAGCATATGGCAGCGCTTCTCGGACGGGCCGGGTCAAACAAGCGGTGACGGGATGAAGCGCTTGCATCTTTTTCATGCAATGGTCCGTATGCTGGTTGTTTCCGGGTTGCTCGCCATAGCCCCCGCCATGGCTGAATCACATCCTCATCGTCTTGGTGAGATCGCTCGCGCCCGGATGCCGACGGACGGCGTACCCGGTATCGTGATCGTGTTGATCGCTGGTGGCGAACCTGTCTGGAGCGGCGCCTTCGGCCTCGCCGATGTGGCGACGCGGCGGCCCATGACCGCCGACGCGCTGTTCCGGGTGGAATCGATCTCCAAGCCCGTTACGGCGTGGGGTGCCATGCGGCTGGCTGAGAGCGGGCGGCTCGACCTCGACTCACCGATCAGGGATTGTCTGAAGCGCTGGCACCCGCCGGAGGACGCCGAACCGATCACGCCGCGCGCACTCCTTGGCCACACCGCCGGTATCGGTCTTGGCGATTATACCGCCCGCTACAGCCCGGACGCTCCTGTCCCGGAGCTGCCCGAGCACATCGCGCAGGATTTCGCCCTGATTGGCGCGCCTGGGGCCAGGTTCGCCTATTCCGACACAGGTTACACCTTGCTGGAACTGGTGATTGAGGACTGTACGGGAGAGGATTTTGGTGCGCTGATGGCAAGCGAGGTTCTGGCCCCGCTCGGCATGGAGCGGGCAAGCTTCGACTGGACTGGCGCTACTATGCCCATGGGCCATGATCTTCGTGGCAGGCCCGTCGCGCCCTACGTCTATCCGGGCCGCGCCTCGGGCGGCTTGCACGCGACCGCCGCCGACCTCGCCCGCTTCGCTTCGGCAGGAATGACCGGCGCAGACCAGGAGGTGATCTCGACCGAAGGCCTGGCCACGCTTCACCAGAAGGTGGTTGAAACTGGCGGTCTTTACGGCGTCGCCGCGGAAGGTTACGGGCTCGGCCATTTCACCGAAACCCTGTCAGACGGACGCGCGGCGGTCTGGCATGGAGGGCAAGGGTACGGCTGGATGAGCCACATGCACCTGGTACCTGAAACGGGCGACGGTATCGTGATCCTGGCTAACAGCCAGCGCGCCTGGCCGCTTTTTGCCGCGATCCTGCGGGACTGGTCGGAGAGCCTCGGTGTTGCGCCAGTCGGCATGGCGCGCGTTCTATGGGCCGAGCGGGCGGCGCGAGTCGCCATTGCCCTGGGCCTGGTCGTGGCAGTGTTCGGCCTCTGGAACGCATATCGCGGCGCCCGGCGGCGCCCACTCATTCGGGGCGTGGCGGGAGGGGTCGGCGCGGCGCTGATCCTGTGGCCGCTCTGGGCCGCATCGCAGGATTACCTGTTCGTATTTTCGATCCTGCCGGGCCTCTGGCCCTGGCTCGGTGCGGCCTCCGCAGGCGCGGGCGCAGGTCTCGCCGCGATGGCGCTGGGACCGGAGTGAAGGCGATGAACGTGCTGCGTCCCGCCGCGCTCGTCGTTCTGGCACTCATTGCCAGTGGGCTTCTGTGGAAGACCCTGCCCGCTCGCACGGCGCGGTTGACCGGCCCTGACCCGATCGCCGAGCTGATCCCGGCCGAGATCGGCGGCATCAGGCAGTGGCTGCTGGTCCGCGGCGCAGACCGAAACGCGCCGATCCTCCTCTGGCTGCACGGCGGGCCGGGATCGGCGCAGATGCCAATCCACGGCGTCACCGCAGCGCTCGAGCGTGATTTTGTGGTCGTGCACTGGGACCAGCGCGGCGCGGGCAAGTCGAACCCGCCGGACTTCGACCCGGCGACCATGACGCTCGACCGGTTCATCGCAGACGCGCGGGAGGTCACCGCGCTCCTGCGGGACCGCGTAGGCGACCAGCCCATGATCGTGCTCGGCCATTCCTGCGGAACAATGCCGGGTGCGCGGCTGGTGGCAAGCTGGCCCGACGACTATGCAGGCTATATCGGTGTCGGCCAGCAGGTGGACACGATACAGGGCGTGACGCTGGCGCTCGACTGGCTCGGCGAGGTCGCACCCGATTCCGATCTTGTCGGATTGGAATCCGGGGCGTTCCGCGATCACGACCTTTATCTGCACCTGATGAAGCAGGTCGAGGCACACGGCGGCGGGATGAACGTCTCGCTCCTGTCCATGCTCCCACGCGCGCTCACCGCGCCGGAATACCGTCTGCCCGACTACTGGCGCTGGCTCGACGGCGCCAATCGCGGCAGCGGGGCTATGTGGCCAGAGTATCTCTCGCGCGACCTGATCGCCGAGGTACAGCATATGCCCGTTCCGATGTTGCTGATCGCGGGCGCGTCCGACTGGAACACGCCCGTGCCGCTGGTGCAGTACTGGTTCAACGCGGTAGAGGCCCCGCAGGGCAAGCGGATGGAGATATTTGCCGCCTCCGGCCACGCGCCGTTCCTGACCGAGACAGAGCGGTTCGTTGAGACGGTACGCCGCTTTGGCGCCGAACTGACTCGGGAGACCACCGAGTGAGTCTTCCCTGACTCATGACCTTCGGCAGGACGCTCACTCGCGTGGCCCGGTCAGCCGGTCGCCCCTCACGAGGAACCGGTCGTCGATGCGGAGCGCCAGTGGCTCGCCCGAGATTGGCGGCGCGCCCGCAGGCGCGGGTCTTTGCGCATGGATATGCAGGTGTGGCTCGGTCGAGGCGCCGGAATTCCCGACTTCGCCAAGCCGGTCGCCCGGCATCAGCTGATCGCCCGGGGCGACCGTGACGCTGCCCTGTCGCATGTGGGCAAACACGATCTCGAAATCGCCGCAGCGCAGGATCACATGGTTGCCGAGCCGGTTGACCCTGTCCTCGTTCGGCACCTCGAAATCCGGCATGCCACCCAGGGCCGCGACCACGGTTCCCGCACAGGGGGCGCGCAACTCGGCGCCGAATATCGCATAGGCCGCGGGGTCGGCGGGGCGCCATCCGTCGGCACGCAGGCCCCAATGGCCCAGCCCGAAGAAATCCACCGCATGGGATTGCCCGCGCCACGGCCGGAATCGCTCGACCGAGGGATCAAGCGTCCGCATGTGCCCGTTGACCAGCGTGTTCGAGCCACCGTGTCCGACAAGGTAACGGCCAGGCCCGAAGGGATTGGCGATATCGACAATGGCGACTGATGGCAGCTGCTGCCCCCAGACCGCCCGTGCACCATACCAGCCGCCAAGGCCAAGAAGTATGATCGACATGATGAGGCCGGCCCATCCCAGGGTAGCTCCGGGACGGAGGGGCAACCCAGAAAAGTCGATCCGCAGGACCGACACCAGAAGGGCCACCAGCCATAGCCCGCCATAGACCCATGGCAGCCACCAGACCGGCACGGCCCATTGCGCAACTCGCGCGAGCGCAAAAAGAAACACCCCCGTGCCTGCCACTTGCAGCACGAAGCCGACAAGGCTGGTGCCAGGCTTGAAAGCCAGCCACGCGATCAAGGCCATCGGCAGGACAATCTGAACGGCAAGGATCAGGGCCGTCATGGCTGCACCCCTGGAAACCTGATATCAGTGACGTCCGCCAGGAAGAATGGGAAATACGCGTCAGTGCCGAACATGTTGCCGGCTTCGACCCGGAATGGCAGGCGATATCCACCCACCACGCGGAAATCCGACATGAAGGCGCCGAAGGGCTGCAGCCTGTATACCTTGTCGGGGTTTGCGTTGCTCCAGCGCTGGAAGGAAACTTCAACGGGACGCCCCTCCTGATCGACGGTGACATCGACTGCCTGTTCAAGCGCTCCATGCGAAATCATCACGCGGGCAGTGTCCTCATCCACGGCAGACCATTTAACGCCCGGTCCTGGCATGAGCGCCGCAGGCGCCCAGATCGCGGACTCTGCAACATATCGTCCGAACGCCGATCGGCTATGGTCGGGATCGCCGCCGAGGCGCCCGACAGGGATCAATCCGAAGATTCTGAATCGCGTCCAGCTGCCTGAATCCGAACCCGAGACGGGCATGCCGCCGCGCGTGTGCATGGCCCAGACGAAGCCTTCCGGCGCCGCCAGGATCTGGCGCGCTTCCATCGGCTGGTAATCTGGGTCCGACTTGGTACCGAGGCTGAATTGCCCGGTCATATCGATCTCGGTTACCGGCCGAAGCGCCGTGCCAGGACAGATCGTGTAGCAGAAATACCGCTGCGCGGGTTCGGGCAGGCCGGAGATCATTTCAGGATTGAAGCGCTCTGGCATTGCGGGCTGGAGCGCCGCGAGCCTGCGCCACTCGGCGCGGTCGGTCCGATGGTCCAGAAGCCTGAGAAGCGCCAGGCCCAGGACCCCAGAGGCAAGAACAACCAAGATTGCGATGAAGATATTCATTGAGGACACTATCCCTCGAAATCTCACACTTTTCGAGAGCAATCGATCGGGCGATCAGCGCCGTGGCGGACGTTCCGTTCAGGAGATTGCGATCTGCGACCAAGCCGCTCTATTGCGCGAAGCAGAGGTCCTGCTGAGGTGCCGCCGAGATGCTACCATTCAGTCAACGCGAGTTCTTCGAGCTTTTCGAACGATACAACGAAGCTATCTGGCCGCTCCAGGTGTTCGCATATGTCCTTGGCGCAATCTCAGTTCTGGCCACTTTTTCCTCCCATCGTTTAGCGGGAGTGATTTGCCTGAGTTCTCTGGCATTGCTCTGGGGATGGACGGGTGTCGCCTACCACTGGGTGTTCTTCTCTTCGATCAAACCGATTGCGCCGGTATTCGCTGCAGTGTTCGTGGGCCAGGCGCTCATTCTCGCCTTCGCTGCGATACGAAGGCCGCCGCAGTTTTCGACGAGAAGCAATGTCATGACCCTGGCAGGGTGGGGTTTGATCGCCTATGCGGCTGTCTTGTACCCGGTCCTGAATGCGTGGCTGGGACATCCTATTCCTCGCCCGGATCTGCAGCTCCAGCGTCTGGCGATAACAGCCAGCAACGGATCATGGATGCGGCCCGTCAAAGTTCCCGCGACAGCTACAATAGCGGCTATACGAGCAGCTATTTGTGCGGCTCAGCTCAATTCTGTAACTGAAGCCAGAGCGAGACTTGCATAGTTACTTGCGGCGTCTGGTGCCTGCTTTGGGCGCGATTGTGTTGAAGAAGTCGGTTGCCAGCATCGACCGGGATACTGGATGAGAGAGGCCTTCGCCTCATTCTGGTGCCGGTAGCGCGCCCTGGATCGATAGCTTGGCGAGTTTCCTCAGGTTCTGTGCGGTAGCAGCGAGGAGGAACTCGTCTTTTGCTCCATTTGGTCCACGAAGTCGCAGGCGGTCGACCTTTAGGATGCGTTTGAGGTGGGCGAACAACATCTCGACCTTTTTCCGCTCGCGTCTGGACGTGGCATAGGCGTCTGAAGCCATGATGCGCCGGGCAACATCGCGGGCCTCCTCGTGAACCGAGCGGAGTATTTTCCGCATGGGTTCCTTCGGGCAACACCGGTGCTTCAAAGGGCAGTTATCGCAATCAGTTTTTCTGGCACGGTAGCGATAGAGGCCATCTTTGGGAGGTTTGGCTTTGGCGGCACGACCCGCGACGCGGTAGCGACGGAGGTTCTTGCCAGCCGGGCATACGTAACGATCATCTTCTGCATCGAAGGTGAAGTCTGACCGCTCGAAGATGCCATCCTTGCGGAACGACTTGTCGAACACCGGGATGTGCGGTTCGATCCCGCGTTCATTGACCAACCAGTTCAGCATCTCGGCTGAGCCATAAGCGGTATCGCCGGACAATCGGTCCGGTTTGATATGGTTGCGCGCTTCAACCCGGTCGAGCATCACACGCGTGGAATGGACTTCGGCCGTGCGTACAGCGGTTGTGCCTTCAACATCCATGATGACGGCATGCTTGCAGTCGATCAGATAGTTGACCGAGTAGGAGTATTTGGCGGCGCCGTCTTTATAGGTGCGCGTCCAGCGAGCTGTAGGATCAACCGGCGACAGGAACTTCGGTTCGACAGGCGTTGATCCGCCAAAGGCGGCCTCGTCGAGTGTCGCAAGATACTCCTGAACAGCGCGGCGATGCAGGATCTCCGGCGGCAGGCCATCAACTCCAGGCCCGCCGCCTTCACGGTTTGCGTCCGCCTTGATGATGCTGGCATCGACGGCGAACGCCTCGCCGCCAACCACGCCTTCGGCGATGCATCGTGCCAGCACCGTCTCGAACACTTTGCGCAGGAGATCACTCTCACGGAAGCGGCCATGACGGTTCTTCGAGAATGTCGAATGATCCGGCACCGGATCTGTCAGGCTCAGCTTGCAGAACCAGCGATATGCGAGGTTCAGGTTGACCTCTTCACACAGTCGACGCTCGGACCGGATACCGAAACAGTACCCCGCGATCAACATCCGGATCATCAGTTCTGGATCAATCGATGGGCGGCCCATCGCCGAATAGTACGGCTTCAACTGAAGCCGGATGTCTTCAAGATCGACAAACCGATCAATCACCCGAAGCAGATGATCCTCAGGCACATATCGCTCAATCGAGAACTCGTAAAACAGGCCTTCCTGCATCACCTGCCGATCACCCATCATGGCTCACGCTCCCATTCTCAATGACTACAGGAAAAGTGAATCAGAATTCGGCCCGATTGGCACCGACTTTTTCAACACAATCGGCGCAGAAACGGACCTTCGCTAATTCGGATGCCAGGCAAAATCGATCTTTGAAAACTGCACGGTCCAATTGGTGGGCCAACCGCGCTCTTTATGGTAAAATGAGCGAATGAGTTACGATGTTGGTTCTGGTGATCTGGTGCTCTGCATAAATGCGGCACCGAACCATGTGACCGGAGACCCTGTGCCTCTCGTCGCTGGAGAGACATATCGGGTCTGGGCGGTTATGGAGTTTGCCTGCCCATGTGGACGGTCGGACGCTTTGCTAGACGTCGGCGTTGACTTTGCTTGGTGCCAGTCCCGCTTCCGGGTATTACCAAAGCCAAAGGTGAAGACCACGACGCGTCGCGTGTCAGCTCCGAAAGAAACAGAAACCGTGTGACAAGGCTTGCGGCGCCTTGGGGCGCGAAAGCAGCCGAAAGAAATTGTCCCGAATGAGGCAATTCTTGTTTAGGTTTCCACGACGCCCGCCTTGCACAGCCGGTTGCACCACGCATGATGGCGGGCGTCGTGGAAGGCTCAATGCCTGACGCGCGGACGGTGTGGACTGCTATGGGGATTTAAAGACTGCGCTTGCTTCTCGTCTTCAGAGCGCGAGTGCGTTCGATCGTCGGGATCGATGTCGAACAAGGCGGATGTCGCGTGTCTGGCCCTGTTTTGGCGGGCCAGGTTGGGCGATGTTGCCAGGATGGGTTCGGCCAGAGCGCAGTTGACCGTCGCCGCCAATGGTGGCGAACGCAAGCTGGCAAAGATGAGCGCGTGAGGCGGCGTTCATGAGGTGTCGATCCTTTCTGGCGGTGATCGTCGTCGCAGGCGGGACGCCGGGGTGATCAGTTCGATCAGGATCATCCGTCCACCACAACAGGCACACTTTTCCGGTTCGGGTGTTTGAGGTGCAGGCTCCGGCGTTGGCCCGGATTCCGGGTCCTGCGAGGGCAGCATGCGCTCTGCGAGCAGGTCCCTGATGCGATCAATGGCGTCTCGGCGCTGTGTGTTGGCGAGGAACCCGACATGGCGGATGCGATGGAAGCCATCCGGCAGGACGTGTTGCAGGAACCGCCGGGTAAACTCGGTGGCGTCAAGCGTCATGACCCCATATCTCGCCTCGTCCTGCTTGCGATAATCCTTGACCCGGAACGTCACACGCTGGCCGTCATAGGCGGTGATCCGGCTGTTCGAGATGGCGATCCTGTGGGTGTATCGGGCCAGGTATGAGAGCACCTGGTCCGGGCCTGCAAAGGGACGCTTGGCATAGACGACCCAGTCGCAGCGGCGCTGGCTCTTCAGGAGTGCTGCGAACGCTTCCCTGTCGGCCAGATGGACGAGATCGCCGTGGAAGCCCAGCCTGCCGGCGGCATGGAGGCTGGCGAGCCGCTCGCACATTAGCCGACGGAACAGGCGCGACAACACCCGGACGGGCAGGAAGAAGCCCCGGCGGCAGTCGATCCAGCGCTTGTCATCCGGCGCGAGCCCTCCGCCGGGCACGACGCCATGGATATGCGGATGGTGGGTCATCGCCGAGCCCCATGTGTGCAGGACCAGGGTTGCGCCGAGCTTTGCGCCGAGGTGCTTCGGGTCGGCGCCGATCGTCATCAGCGTCTCGGACACGGCCTTGAACAGGGCGTCGTAGACGGGCTTCTTGTTCTGGAAGGCCACTCTTGCCAGCGGCGCGGGCAGCGTGAACACGACATGGTAATAGGCCACAGGAAGCAGGTCCCGCCTGCGAGCCTCCAGCCAGTCATGGGACGACGCCGCCTGGCACCTCGGACAATGCCGGTTGCGGCAGGAGTTGTATGCAACGTCCATGGCCGCGCAGTCTTCGCAACGGGTCACATGGCCGCCCAGTGCGGCGGTGCGGCATGAGAGGATGGCACTCACCGCCTTGTGCTGGTCGCGGGAAAGACCCTCACGCAAGGCGGGGCCAAGGCCGCGGAGGATGTCCGCGACCTCGACGGCCGGTCGGGGCATGTCGGATCAGTCCGTCGGTTCGATGACGGGCAGGCTGTCGAACGGGCTTGCGACGTCCTGGAGCAACTTCGGCGAGACATGGGTATAGATAGAAGTTGTCTCGAGCTTGGCGTGCCCCAGCATCACCTGGATGACGCGGATATCGACACCGGCCTCCAGAAGGTGCGTGGCAAAGGAGTGCCTGAGCGTGTGCAGGGTGATGCGTCCATCCTTGCGGATCTCGGCGGCGTCGACGGCGTGCTGGAACTGGCGCGAGAGCTGGCGTGTACTGATCGGGCACATCACGCCGCTCCGGCTCGGAAACAGCCAGACCTGCGGCCGGGCGACCTGCCACCATCTGCGCAGGACATCGATCAGATGAGGCGACAGCTTGGCCTTGCGATCCTTGCGGCCCTTGCCCTGTTCGATCCGCAAGGTCATCGACTTGTTGTCGATGTCGGAGACTTTGAGGTTGGCTGTCTCCGACGCCCGCAGGCCCGCGCCATAAGTGATGCTGAGCGCCGTCCTGTACTTGAGACCCGGCGCCGCCGCGATGATGCGGGCCACCTCCTCGCGGGTCAGCACAACCGGCAGCCTGCGTTGCTCGCGCAGGACCGGCACACGCTCGACATCGCTGCTGCAGCCGAGCGTGAAGCGCAGGAAGAAGCGCAGCGCCGTGGCATGGGCGTTGATCGTTCCCACACCGAGCCCCTGCGACTGCAAGTGAAGCAGGAAAGACCGGGCGTGGTCCACGGTGATATCTCCGGGCCTGACGTTCATGTGCGTGCAACAGGCGCGCACGGCGCGGACATAGGTCTTCTGGCTTGCGGGAGACAGGCCCCGCAGGGTCATGTCCTCGATCATGCGCTGGCGAAGAGGATGAATGGGTTGAGTGTCGTTGCTCATGGCTGAAGCCTCCGTAAGGGCGCTCCCAGACCATCCGGGTGCTACCCGCAGGCATCAGACGGTTATGTTCATCCCCGACGCAGCAACGCTCAACTCGCGCGCGAGCGCGTTAGTGCTTTG
>NZ_LADU01000001.1 GCF_000961795.1 Hyphomonas sp. BRH_c22 | reverse complement strand
GCACGCGCCATCGGAGAGAGGGTAATTGTCATGGGCCTGAGATCACCCTACACGCCGGGAAAGTAAAGAGCAGGAACCCAAGGTCGATGCGGATCATTGCAGGCGAATTCAAGGGCCGGCCCATCGCGGCGCCGAAAGGCCAGTCGACCCGGCCAACCGGCGGGCGCACCCGCGAAGCCGTGTTCAACCTGATCTCGCATGCCGCCTGGGCACCCGCACTGGACGGCGCCCGCGTGATCGACCTGTTTGCCGGATCAGGCGCGCTCGGCCTTGAGGCCATGTCGCGCGGCGCGGCTTTTTGCGTCTTCGTCGAAACCGATGCCGGGGCGCGCGGCACGATCCGCGATAATTGCGAAACGCTCGACCTGTTCGGCACGACGCGCATCCAGCGCCGCTCGGCCACGGATCTCGGCCCGATCCCCGCAGGCGTCGGCGAGCCGTTCAATATCGCCTTCCTCGACCCGCCCTATCACAAGGGCCTCGCCGAACCGGCCCTTGCCCAGCTCGCCACCGGCGGCTGGCTCGCCGCGGACGCCATCGCCATCGTGGAAACCGCCGCCGACGAAATGCTGGCCTTCGATGGCTGGGAACGGCTCGATGAGCGCACGTATGGCGCCGCCAAGGTCAGCTTCCTGAAACGCGCCTAAGGGTCCAGGAATTCCTTGCGCATATCCATATTGGACGTTGTCGTGCCAACATGATGAGCGTCATTCACCAGCCAGTTTTCAGCCGCCGCCCGTCCCATGTCGCGCAGGCTGGTCAGGAATTTCCAGCTCGTGTCATACTTGGTGCTGAGATCGAGCTTGATAAGGTCCTGCCCGCCCCGGATGGCATGCACGTTGAGACGCCGGTACTTTTTCATGATCGGCTCTTTCAGCATCCCGTCATCTATCAGGTGCTGCACGAAGGCGATGGCGCGCAACTCGCCGATCAGGGACGCATTGAAGCTGATCTCGTTCATACGCTCCTGTATCTCGCCAGCCCGTTTCGGTATGCCGGGCCGCGCCAGCGGATTGAGGATCACCAGCAGCACGTCGCGCGGCGCGCCGGAATAGATCAGCGGGAACAGGCTCGGATTGCCCATGAAGCCGCCATCCCAAAAGGCCTGGCCGTCAATCTCCACCGCCTGGAATGTCTGCGGCAGGCAGGCCGAGGCCAGCACGGCATCGGCGGTGATCTCGTCGCGGCCGAACACACGCACCCGGCCGGACTCGACATTGGTCGCCGACAGGAACAGCAATACGCCGGACGCATGCACCGCCTCGAAATCGATCTGTGATTCCACGGCCTGGCGCAGCGGGTTCAGGTTGAAGGGGTTGAGGTCGTAAGGGCTCGCAATGCTCTGCAGGGCGCTGGCATAGGCAAAGGCCATGGCGCTCAACGCGCCGAACGGCGTCGCGCGGGGGCTCGCCCGTGAAACCTCATGCCACATGGCTTCCAGCTTCGCCTTCGCGCCATCAGTGCCATTCTCCGCCATGCCCGCCGCCCACGCGACCGCGTTGATCGCCCCGGCAGACGTCGCCGATATCGCGGCGATGTCGAGGTCACTTTCCTCGGCCAGCCGGTCGAGGACGCCCCAGGTATAGGCACCATGCGCGCCGCCGCCCTGCAGGGCCAGGCTGATCGTGCGCCGCTTTTGCTTTGCCATGTCCAAATCCTTGCTGACCGCAACATCTATCGCCGAACCAGCCTTAATACGCCGTTCAGGCAGCCATAATCGTGCTATGCGCCCTTCCTGCCGCAGGCACAGCCTCTTCCAGCCGCGATGACGCGCTTTTGATCAGGGCCGACTAGTGATAGGCGGTTGGAACCTTCAATATCACCCGGACCCACCTGCCTATGACGACCGGAACCCGCGCCGATCCCCCCGCCGTTTCGGTCCTGATGGCAAACTATAATGGCGAACCATACCTCGCCGCAGCCATCCAGTCGGTGCTCGGGCAGGATTTGACATCCCTGGAACTGATCCTTGTCGATGACGGCTCGGCTGATGGCAGTGTTGCATTGGCGCAGGGCATCGCCGAACAGGACCCCCGCCTGCGCGTATTCAGCGGCCAGCGGCTGGGCGGACCGGCACCTGTGCGGAATTTTGCGCTGGACCAGGCACACGGAGACTGGATCGCCATTATCGACAGCGACGACCTGATCCACCCGCAGCGCCTGTCACGCATGCTGGCCGCCGCCGAAACTTCAGGTGCCGACATCCTGATTGACGATCTCGCGATCTTTGACGGGGACGGATCATCCGGCATCGGCACCATGTTCGACGGCCAGCTCGCAACAGCGCCGGGCACTATCAGTGAACAAACCTATATCCGCGCCAATTTCCTGTTCGGCAAGGGCACCAAGCTCGGCTATGCCAAGCCGCTGATCCGGCACGCGGCGCTCAGGGCGCACGCCATCCGCTATAATGAAACCATGCGTATCGGCGAGGATTATGACCTGATCGTCCGTCTGCTTCGCGCAGGCTGCATCATGGCGACACTGCCCGAAACACTCTATTTCTACCGCAAGCATTCGGCCTCCATCTCCCACCGGCTGGACATGGCATCTCTCAAAGCGCTGGAGGCAACGGCGCAATCGGACGCCGCCGCAGATGGCCAGTCAGCCGAAGTCAGGGCCGCCAATCTGGACCGCCTCAAGTCCATCCGGCGTGCGATCGGGTTCGACCAGCTTGTTGGCGCCATCAAGAAAGCGGATGCCGCCACCATCCTCTCGTTTCTGGTACGCGAGCCTTCAGCCTTTACGCTGCTCTACCTGCCTGTATCGGCCCGGCTGGGCGTGCTTTTCCCGAAACAGCGCGAGACGGCGCCGGAGATCGTGTCGATGATTGCCGAACTCGACCGGTCCACCCGGCGTGCGCGCCAGTGACGGTGCCGAAAGAGGCCATTCCGCTCCGGCCGGTACCTGCGGTCGGCACCGCATGCTTTCGCGGGGATGACGTCCTGCTCATCCGGCGCGGCACAAAGCCGCTCGCCGGCGACTGGTCGATCCCCGGAGGCCGCCTCGAGTTTGGCGAACACGCTGGCGATGCCGCCTTGCGAGAGTTGCACGAGGAGACAGGCGTCACCGCGCGCCTTGTCGGCCTGGTCGATGTGATAGACGCCATCTTCACCTCGCGCCGGACCGGCGACACAAGCCGCCACTACGTCCTGTTTGATTACGCCGCCCTGTGGGTGTCGGGCGAGCCCGTGGCAGGCGATGATGCGGCCCATGCCGAATGGATTTCACCAGACCGGCTGGACCACCTCGGCCTTTGGGACGAAACGCGGCGCATCATCGACGCTGCGCGGGCGCTCGTCGCGGCTGGCCCAAGAATCACTTGACCCTCCCCAGCGTCAGCTATGTGTTGTCTCCCAAATCAATTGGAGGAAACATACATGACCTACGCACCGTTCAACCTTTCCGGCAAAACATGCCTCGTGACCGGCGGCAACCGGGGGATCGGGCTTGGCATGGCCGAAGCGCTCGCCGCCTCCAATGCCGATGTGGCAATCTGGGGCCGCAATGCCGACACCAACAAGGAAGCTGTCGCCAAGCTGGAAAAGCTCGGAACCGGCAAAGTGGCCGCCTGGTCGGTCGACGTGGGTGAAGAAGACCAGGTCGTCAAAGCCATGGCCGAGGTTGAAGCGCATTTCGGACGCATCGATACATGCATCGCCAATGCCGGCGTCGGGCGCGGCGCAGCCAGCTTTGAGGAAATGACCATTGAAACCTGGCGCTACAATCACCGGATCAACATGGAAGGCGCCTTCTTCACCCTGCGCGAAGCGGCGAAATCCATGGTCAAGCGCGCCAAGGCCGGCGATCCGGGTGGCTCGCTGATCGGCACGGCCTCGCTGGCCGGCATCGAAGGCGCCGGCCGCAACCAGGCCTACGCAGCCACCAAGGGCGGGCTCATCGCAATGATGAAGGCCATCGCGGTCGATTATGGCCGTTACAATATCCGCGGCAACTCCATCCTGCCCGGCTGGATCGCCACGGACATGACCGAGGCGGCGCAGGGCAATGACACGTTCACGACCAAGGTCATCTCGCGCGTACCGATTCGGCGCTGGGGCGAACCGGAAGACTTTGGCGGCATGGCGGTCTACCTTGCCTCGGATGCGTCATCCTACCATTCCGGCACCACGCTGATCATTGATGGCGGCTATTCGGTCTTCTAGGCGCTTGACGTGCGGGCAATAAAAAAGGGCCGCTCCGAAAGGGGCGGCCCTTGTTCTAGGCGGCTTTGAGCCAGAGCCTATTCCTGTGGCTGCTCTTCGGTTGCTTCAGCAGCGTCTTCGACGGCTTCAGCAGCGTCATCCATTGCGCCTTCAACGACTTCAGCGGCTTCGTCGACTGCAGTGGCAGCGGCGTCAACAGCGTCGGTGGCGGCTTCCGAAGAAGCGTCAGCAGCAGCGTCGAGTGCCTCACCAGCATCTTCCATAGCTTCTTCCGAAGCAGCGGCAGCAGCATCAACCGTTTCGCCGGCCGATTCGATAGCCGCATCAGCGGCTGGCTGAGCTTCTTCTTTTGGCGTGCAAGCGGCGAGAGCCAGCGCGGCAGCGCCGATGATCAAGATGTTCTTCATTGTATTACCCCTGTTGTTGGTCAGATGACCGGGAAGGCCCATAGCACTTCTCTGTCATTACTAAAAGTTCATTTCTCAGGCAGCCGTTATTGTCCCGACTGTTGATCCCTATAACGGAAAAAGCCCCCTCCCGGTAGGGAGAGGGCAAATTCCGGCTATCGCAGCCTTATTCGGCATCCGGTGCCGAAGCTTCTGCTTCGACTTCGGTTTCAGCTTCGGCTTCAGCATCGGCTTCGTCTTCAGCGACGACTTCAGCTTCACCATCGCCCTGTGCTTCAACTTCAGCAGCGACTTCTGCGTCTTCAGCAACAGCGACCTCGGCGGTCGCATCAACGGCTTCAGCCGCTTCAACAGTCGCTTCTGGTGCGGCAGTCGCTTCTTCTGTTGGTCCCATAGCCATGGCACCACCAGCGAAAAGGGCTGCGATGGCAGCGCTTGCAAAAAGTTTCGTCATAGGAGCTTCCCCTCGTTTGACTTATTAACACCGAGTGGACAATTCCCTCGGCTTGACGTGCTATTTGACTGCAGATCACGGCGGGAATGGGGCAAACTGTGGGCGATTGTGACCACACGATAGCGGCCTTGTCCCTATTGCGTTGACCTTGGGGCGGCCACCTAAGGTGCAAAATCCGGATTTCATTACAGAAAGGATGCCATCCCATGGCCCTCAACACCGCGCTGACCAAACTGCTCAAAGTTGACCATCCCATCATGCTCGCAGGCATGGGCGGCGTCTCGTATGCCGAAGTCTGCGCCGCCATGTGCAATGCAGGCGGCTACGGTGTGCTCGGCATGGCCGGCACCGGACCGGACTTCATCGCCGGGCAGATGAAACGCGTACGCGAACTCACCGACAAGCCCTTCGGTGTCGACCTTCTGGCCGCAAGCCCTGAAAGCCTTGAAGAATCCGTCGACGTGATCATCAAGGGCGGCGCTGATTCCTTTGTCGCAGGCCTTGGCGTGCCGATGCCGATCATGAAGCGGCTGAAGGATGCCGGCGTGAAGGTCATGGTTGTCGGCGGCGCCGTGAAGCACGCGGTCAAGGCCGAACAGGCTGGCTGCGACGCGGTGATTCTCCAGGGCGGCGAAGGCGGCGGCCATACCGGCCTCGTCGGCACGATGCCCCTCGTGGCGCAGGCTGTCGAAGCCGTGAAGATCCCGGTGATCGCCGCTGGCGGCATCTATGATGGCCGCGGCCTCGCCGCCGCACTCGCACTCGGCGCCTGCGGTGTCTGGATGGGCACGCGCTTCATCGCGTCCGAAGAGGCCCATGCCGCCAACATGTACAAGCAGGCCGTCGTTGGCGCAGGCGACACCGACACGACCCGGACGCGCTGCTATTCCGGCAAGCCCATGCGCTGCCGCACGAACGAGTACATCAATGACTGGGAAACCCGCCCCCAGGATATCAAGCCCTTCCCGTTCCAGGCCATCCATTCCAGCCAGACCGGCGTGATCGGCGGCATTGGCGGCATTGTTGACGAAGCGAAACTCGATCAGGACACGTCCTGTTTCGCCATGGGCCAGTCGGCCGGCGGCGTGCATGAGGTCAAGCCCGTCGCAGCCATCGTTGCCGACATCATGCGCGACGCCGAAGCGGCCATCGACCGGATGGCCGGACTGAAAACCTGAACGCGCTTGTCATAAAGCCCTAAGATGGACAATATACTCGTGGCCGCAACACCTGCGGCCGCGGGGCTGCGCATGAAAGACGGCTCCAGTGACGGGGGACGGTTTCATGACGGAGATCGCAAAGCCACGCCTTTTTGCCGCGGCGGACAAGGCCTTCGCACTCTGCGGCATTGTCGGCGTCATATCGGACCTGTCCCAGCCTGTTGCGCCCGTTGCGTCCTATGTCCTGGTCCTGTCGATACTCGGTCTGCTGACGGTCTTTGCCATCGGCCTGTTCAGTCACCAGCAGTCGCAGGCCAGGCTGACGGCAGGCTTCGTGTGCGGTCTGCTTGCCGCCGTGTCCGCCATCCTGATCCTGCTGCAGGCGCAAAAGCCCGAGACCGGCGAGCGCGGCGTGCTGGCCTCCTATGTGGAACCGATCGGGGCGCTCCAGGCACAGATTCTGGACCTGCAGGCGGACATCTCGGAAATTGACCGCACGACCCGGAAAATCGACGCAACCACGACGGAGATTGATGCGCGCACCCGCGTGATTGACGAGACCACCCGCGAGACGAAAGAGGCCATCGGGCGGGTCAAACAGGAAACAAGTGACGATCCACGCAAGGAGCTCGCCAATATGGGCATCTCCTGGGGCGCAGATCCCTTCCGGCAGATGATCAAGGAAGGCGACATCCGCGCCGTCGACCTGTTCCTTCAGGGCGGCATGAAGCTGAGCGGCGCGAGGGCCCGCGCCTGGGTCCTGCCCTATTATCTGGTCGATGATCACTTCTCGCCCGAGGTCGCCGACCTCCTGCTCCGGAATGATGCGGTGGAACCGGACGGCCTGTGTGTCGATGCGGGCAAGCGGTTCGACGTCTATTTCCTGGATGAACGCCTGCCCCATCTCGACAAGCGCAGGGACGTGCTCCGCAAGGTCTGCGCGACCCCTGACGTGAAGAAGGTCGTACAGGCACAAATCAGGGAGGAAGAGGCCCGCCTTGAGGCGAACGCCCGCGTCAACAGGAACCGTCCGGAAGAGATCGAAAAATGCATCCGTGAGTTCAAGGCGGGCAATCCCGTCAACGCGACGATGGAAGCGGCCTCGCGGTTTTCGATCTTCTCGGTGACGACCCTGCGCCCGCCGCGCGATACCGTCCTCGCCGAATTGAATACCTGGCTGCTGGTGGGCGGCAGTGGCGACCCGGATGCGGCCTACAATGCCGCCGTCGCCAAGGGCTGCGCCGACGCCAATCGGGAACTTGATGTCGACCGGGCCAAGCTTGACCGCCTGAAGGCGGTCGCTGATTTCCTCAAGGGCTGACCCCCGCGCCGTACCGGTCTCAGGCGAACTCCGACTTGTCGACAAGATGCTTCAGCGGTTCGCCGGCGACATACCTGCGCAGGTTTTCGATGAATGTGTCATCCGCGCCCAGCAGGGTGCCCTCGGTCTGCGGGCTGTCATGCGGCGTCAGCGTAATGTGCGGGTGCGTCCAGAGCGGATGGTCTGCGGGCAGCGGCTCCTCTGATGCCACGTCCAGCGCCGCATGGGCTGGGCGCCCGGCATCGAGCGCCGCCATGAGGGCGGCTTCATCGACCAGCGCGCCCCGGCCAAGGTTCATGAACAGGGCGCCCGGCTGCATCGCCGCGAAGAAACCGGCATTGGCCATGCCTTCTGTCTCCGGCGTGTGCGGCACACAGAGCAGTACGACATCGGCCTTCGGCAGTTCCGCCAGGAGCGAATCCGGGTGCGCAATGCGGTCAGCCCCTTCCGCGAGGCCCTGGGACCGGCGCAGGCCCGTCACATGACCGCCCAGCGCCATGACGCGCCGCCCTGTGGACGCCCCGATCGAACCAAAGCCGACGATCAGCCAGTTCGAGCCGCGGATCTCGCGCGAATCCAGTTTTTCCCACACGCCGGCCGCCTGCTGCGCGCGGTGCTTCGGTCCCTGCCGGAAATAGTCGAGCGCCTGCCAGAGCGCCCACTCGGCCATCGCTTCTGACTGGGTGTGATTGGTTGTGTACTTGCTGGCCGCCTTGCCGATCATCACCAGGCCGGGATTCTCAATGCCTGCCGCCGCAGACTGGAACCAGTCGAGCCGCCCGCTTGCGGCCACCGCCTTGATGAACTGGCGCACGCCGGGGCAGAAAAAAGCCTCTGCATTGCCAAAGGCGATTTCCGGCCTTGGCTCGGAAACCTCTTCCCCAGTGGAGGCCTTGGAGAAGACACCGTTATCGTCCATGACGATGATATTGAGTTTGTCTTCAAGGCCCTTGAGCCTCGGAGCGATGCGCGCGAAGGTTTTCGCATGAACAAGACAGTCTTTCATGGCGCCCTGCTTAGCCTGCTAGTGATTGCGGGGGCAAGCACTGCCTCGGCCCAGTCAGGCATTCCCCTGCGCGGCCCTGACTATTTCCGCGATGCGGCCGAACTTGCGGCGACGCTCGGATCGGCCCATGCCATTCGCGTGCGCTGCAATGGGCGCGAAGACCAGTACTGGCGGCGCTACATGTCCGACATGCTTCGCTACGAAGCCCCGGAACGCGGCGGCCTGCGGTCATCCCTCGTGGAAGGCTTCAACAATGCCTACACCCGCACAAGCGCCCAGTACATGAACTGCGATAACCGCGCCATCGAGGCCGAGGCCCGGTTCGCGAACGATGGCCGCGATATCTCCAATCGCATGGCCACGCATTATTTTCCCAAGGATACCCGCAAGCGAGGACCCAACTGATGTTCAAGATCCTGATAGCTGGCGCAGCGGCGCTGCTGGCAACGTCCTGCGCCGCAATCGCGCCGCCGCCCACGGCTGACGCGAACGCGGCCAGCGCCG
>NZ_LADU01000108.1 GCF_000961795.1 Hyphomonas sp. BRH_c22 | reverse complement strand
CGGACAGCACTTCCTGTTCGACCCCAGCATCCTGCACCGCGCCGCCCTCGCCGCCGGCCCGGTGAAGGGCCGCGTCGTCATCGAAGTCGGCCCCGGCCCCGGCGGCCTGACGCGCGCCCTTCTCGATGAAGGCGCCGGCAAGGTCATCGCGGTCGAAACCGATCCGCGCTTTGCCGAGGCGCTCACCCTGTGGCCCGAAGCCAAAGACGGCCGCCTCATCGTCGTCCAGAAGGACGCCCGCAAGGTCAATTTCGAGAAATTGGTGGAAGAGGCGGGCGCCACGCAGCCTGCCATGATCATCGCCAACCTGCCCTACAATGTCGGCACGCCGCTGCTCGTCGGCTGGCTCAAGGCCGGTGACTGGCGCGGCGAGATGGCACTGATGTTCCAGAAGGAAGTCGCCGAGCGCATCTGCGCTGCGCCGAATACGGACCATTATGGTCGCCTCGCCGTCCTCGTCCAGTCCGCCACGCGGCCCCACATCGCCTTCACCCTGCCGCCCGGCGCCTTCCATCCGCCTCCCAAGGTCGACAGCGCCGTCGCCGTGCTCGAACCGCTGCCCGCCGACCAGCGCTTCGCGTATATCGACCTGCTCGAACAGGTCACCGGCGCCGCCTTCGGCCAGCGGCGCAAGATGATGCGCGCCGCCCTGAAACCCCTCGCAAAAAAACGCGGCATGAAAGCCGCCGAATGGCTCGAAAGCGTCGGCATCGACCCGACCGCCCGGGCAGAGACGCTGTCGCAGGATGATTTCAGGCGGCTGGCCGCGAGCCTGGCACAATAACGTACTTGGGTTGCGCTCAGCGGCACCCCCAAAACCCCCAAACATTGCGAATCGGCCGCGATGCGGCCATGCTCATCCCCGTCCACGCAGGCCATCGCTGGCAGGACCGGGCTCCGGTGACATGTGTCCCTGTCCGACTTAACGATGATTGCAGCAGGAGCAGTAAAATGGGGAAATTGAAAACAGGCGGTTTGATGCTGACGGGCATTCTGATGCTGGCAGCATGCGGCGATAACACGAGCGCGGAAAAGGAAGGTGAGAAGCTGGATTCCGCCATTGAGGAAGCAACCGGCGGCGAAATTGACCGCGATGACGGTGCCCTGGAAAATGCCGGCGAAGTGATCGACGATATCACGGGTCAGGAAAACGATGACCCTGTCGACGCCATCCACGATGCAGCCGAAGAGGCGACAGATCCGTCCTGAACCCCGGCTCAAAGAGCGTCAGACAGCTTAGGGTGGGCCCAAACAGTTCTATACCCACCCTAACCTTGCGGGGATTTGCGCCTGAGGGTGCCGCTCAGGTCGAGCGCGTCTGCGACCGTATTGGAAATCGTACCGAACTTGCGGACATTCTTGTGCAGCAGGTCCAGGCGGTGGTCCGTCTCGTCACTGTCGACTATGATCTCATAGGCGATCGACAACATCTTGGGCGGTGAATCCTGGCGCTTGCCGTGCAGGCTAATGTCGATCCCGCGCAAGTCGAAATCAAGCATTGGCGCGACCCGCTCAATGCCTTTCAGCATGCAGGCCGCCACAGATGCGAGCAGCAGTTCGGCCGGATTGAACGCGTCCGGCCGACCCTGCAGGTCCGTATCGATGACGAGTACGGCGTCTTTCGCCCGCGCCTCGCTGCCATGCGCATCAACGCGCCGCGCCGTGACTTTGTATTCCAGCATCCCGCATGTCCCTTCCGGTCAGGTCTCGGGAGCGCACTGTGCGCGCTGTTGGAACCGGACGCCAGTGACAGGCGCACAACGCATCACCTGGCGCCCCTCTCCCAAACCCAAACCAGCGCTGCGCTCAGTCCGCCGATTCCAAACTGGCAATGGCCAGTTCGATTTTCTGGAGCAGGACCGCTGGCGAGGGACCGGTCATGCCTTCATTGTCCGCCACTCCAAGAGTCTTGGCGTCATACTCCCAGCGCCTCAGAAATTCGAGTTTGAGCGCATCTGACAAGGGCGTGGCCATCAGGTTTTCGATTGTGCGAAACTCGGCGACCGGGTTGGTCAGGGCCGCATTCAGGTCGATCTTCCCCGACCGGGCCGACTCGTGCAGGGATTCCAGGTAGTTCAGCCTGTCGATATAGGATTTCGCGTCCTCGGCGCTCGAGAAGACCCTGCCACGGACATAATATTCATCGTCGCCCGAGTGGACAAAGCCTGTGTTGCGATAAGCCTCCGCCTCTGCGGCCGAGACTGCTCCGAGGTATCGCTCTTCCAGTTCAGGATGCAGGTCTGGCAGCCCGTGCAGGTGGACATCTGCTCCGGAATGGGCCTTCAGGATCTTCACGGCGCGGGCTTCGTCTCCCTCGTTCCAGGTGCGCACCCACAAGGCAAGGCCGCCATGCTCAACCTGGTCCGCAATATACTCGGCATGCTCCAGGCCGATGATGCGCGCCAGGGCGGTTCCGAGTGCGGCACCCGCGCCACCGCCGATGAAAAGGGCAACCAGCCCCGCCGCCAGCGCACCGCCCGATGCGACGACCGGGATCAGTCCTGCCAGCGCCCCAACGTACATGAGCGTCCCGATCACGGCGCCTTCGGCATTGCCGACATCTTCTTCCGCGACATAGGCGATCCGGGGGGCCGCTGCATCGTCCTCCACCTCGGCAACTTTCCGGTAGGCGTGGCCCAGTTTCCTTTCGACACTGTCAGAGCGCGCCAGAAGGCTTATCTCCGCGCGGTCAAATCCGTGCGACAGCAGGTCATCAATGGCTGCCTGCAACGCATCTTCAGACTGGAAGACACCTACGGCTTCTCGAGCTAGCGGAAGGCCCTGGTCGGTCATGTTCCTGCTCCAATCAATTTTAGCGTATCCGGGCCATGGGCTTTGTCAAATGGCCCGGCTTCGCGCGAGTGTGGCAATCGGCAGCTGGCTTTGCGATACGTAACCCACCGTACCACACTCGAACTTGGCGCGATTGCCACCGCCCTGCCGGAATTGCTCGCGGCCGCTTTCGACAGTTGGGAAGCCTGGGCTGAATCCCTCTCCAATCAGACGGGTTTGCCGGACGCCGAAGGGTGTTTCCGGACGAGCGCGCGTCCCTCTCTCTCCGGGAGAGGTGCCGGGGGTGAGGGGACACGGAACGACCCACAAACCCCGCCACTTGCAGCGACGTCATCGCCCCTCATCCCCAACCCTTCTCCCAAGGGAGAAGGGGGAAGCGAAGTCGAAGGACGGGCCCCGTGCGATGAAACCCGGAAGCCCGCGCCCGATCCTTCGACTTCGCTCAGGATGAGCGCTTACACGGAATGGCCGCCGCGCCTATTCCTTCCCGTCAAACGGTTCCACGACGATATCGGTCACTTCCTCGAACGTGTGCGTGCGGTCCAGACCGCCGCGGATCACGTACCAGGCGGTCGTGACGATCAGGGCAAACGGCAACAGCCAGAGCAGCCAGATGGCCTTGGCCTTGGGACGCGGGGATTTTGGTGACGGTTCAGGCGCCTGCTCATCCGTCTGCGGTTCATTGTCATTGGTCATGCGCGGGCCTTTTCAGGGAAGACTTGCGAAAGGATGGAGCGTGCGGGCAGGCATTCATGCCTCTCCGAGGAGACGCCTGACATGGTCTTCCAGGTCCAGCTGGCGCAGCCGTTTCAGGCGCTCGACCAGCAGGATCCGCCGAAGCCGCTGATAGGCCTCGTCGAGATTGTCATTGACGATGGCATAATCATAGCGGCGCCAGTGCATGATCTCGCGGCGCGCATCCACCATGCGGCGTGCCACGTCTTCCGCCGTCGAGCCTGCCCGCGCGGCCAGGCGCGCTTCCAGTTCCTCGATGCTCGGCGGCAGGATGAAAACGGAAACGACATCATTCGGCATCTGGTCATGCAGCGCATCGGCGCCCTGCCAGTCAACGTCGAACAGGATGTCCTCGCCGCTCTCCAGTTTCGCGACCGTATCGGCGCGCGGCGTGCCGTAATACTTGTCGAAGACATGCGCCCATTCGAGGAATTCGCGGTTGGCGATCATCGCCTTGAACTCATCAACCGACCGGAAGTGATAGTGGGCACCATCCTGCTCGTTCGGGCGCGGCTCCCGCGTCGTCGCCGACACCGACAGGTTCACGTCCTCGAACTCGTTCAGCAGCATGTGCGACAGCGTCGTCTTGCCCGCGCCCGACGGGCTCGACAGGACAAGCATCAGCCCCCGGCGCTTTCCCATTTGCTCATTCGACATTCGCAGCCTGCTCCTTGAACTGGTCGATCACCCCTTTGAGGCCCAGACCGGCATTCGTCAAATCCAGGCTGACGGATTTTGAGCAGAGCGTATTGGCTTCGCGATTGAGTTCCTGCGCAAGGAAGTCCAGTTTCCGCCCGGCAGGAGAACCGCCGGCGATCAGGTCGCGCGCACCGGCAAAGTGCGCCGCCAGCCGGTCGAGTTCCTCGCGGACGTCTGCCTTGGCCGCGCTCAGCGCGATTTCCACGGCCGCCCGGTCGGCATCAACCCGGCCCCCCGTATCGAGTTCATCGAGCTGCTTGTGCAGGCGCGCTTGCAAGAGGGCCGGCTGGCCGTCAGCCAGCCTTGCCGCCGCCGCAGCGAAACCCTCCATCTCGCCGACCAGTCCCGTCAGGATCCCGGTCAGCGACACGCCCTCGGCGTGGCGCGCGACCGCGAGTTCCCCAAGCGCGCTTTCGGCGGCCCCGGTCAGAAGGCTGATCGCCTCCTCATCCTGCGCCAGGTCCCTCAGTGTGCTTCCGCCCGTCTCGACCACGCCCTTGAGGGTCATCAGCGTGGCGATCGCCTCGCCCGACAGGCCAGAGCCGTGGATCGCCTGCGCCGCATCGGTCAGGGCGGTCAGCAAAGGCGTGTTGACCGTGACCGTCTCGTCGCCGGTGCTCATGTCGATGCGAAGCGACACCTGCAGCGAGCCGCGATTGAACAGTTTCGATGCGGCCGCCTTCACTGCGCGCTCGATTGCGTCAAAGCCGGGCGGCGTGTTCACGCGCACATCGAGGCTGCGTCCATTGACGCTCTTGGCCTCCCAGGCCCAGCTTCCCCATGCCGCTTCTCCTGCGACACGGGCAAAGCCGGTCATGCCCGACAATTCACCCATTACTCAGCCCTCTCCCGCGCGATCTCTTCGCGCTCGTATTTCCGGTAAGCCGCCACATTCCGGTTGTGCTCGGCCAGCGTTTTGGCGAAGAGGTGCCCCCCTTTGCCGTCAGCCACAAAGAAGATGTACTCTGTTTCGGGCGGGTTTAGCACCGCGGCAATTGCATCCCGCCCCGGATTGCAGATCGGCGTCTTGGGCAGGCCGTCAATCTGGTACGTGTTCCATTCCGTCTTGCGGTCGATTTCCGAACGATAGAGCGTGCGGCGCTTGCCGGCCTTGTTGTAGAGCGGCTCGCCTTGCGAAACGCCGTAGATGATCGTGGGGTCGCTTTCCAGCCGCATGCCCCGCTTCATGCGGGTCGTGAACAGGGCGGCAATTTCCGGCCGCTCTTCCGCGATCCCGGTTTCCTTTTCCACCACAGATGCAAGGATCACCGCCTCGTAGGGAGTGGCCAAAGGCAGGCCTTCCTGGCGTTTCGGCCAAAGCTCCTTGAGAAGATCATCCTGCGCCTTGGCCATCCGGGCGATCAGATTCGCCCGCGTCATGCCGCGATGGAAGAGATACGTGTCAGGCAGCAGGCTGCCCTCGGCGACAGGCAGTTCGGGCATCGGGCCGATGAGTACGGGATCATTCTCGATGAGGCGCAGCAACTGGGCCGTCGTGCGGCCTTCGGGCAGCGTGATCTTGTGCATCACCGCCTTGCCTTCGACCAGGATGTCGAGAACCTTGCCCAGGCTCGCCTGCGGCTCCAGCGTGAACTCGCCTGATTTCAGCGCCGTCTCGGTGCCGTCAATTCGGGCCTTCAGCCGCATCACCCAGGCCGAACGGATCACGCCTTCGCTCTCAAGCCGCGCCGCAACGGTGGACATGCCCTCGCCGGGCTCGACAATGAAGAGCGTTTCGGCCGGCAGCGGGCCATCCTTAGCCACTTCATTGCCAAGCCATATCCAGCCGGCGCCGGCAACGGCGCCTGCGAGGATCACGACCGCGATGATCAGCGATAACAGGCCTTTGATGAACTTCATGGAACGCCTCACACGAATCTGGCAATGCCAGCCTACATGCCCGCCCCTGCCCGGCGATAGTGGCCTATTTCACTTCCCGGATGACGAGTGACGCATTCGTGCCGCCAAAGCCGAAACTGTTCGACATCGCAGCCCGCACGCGGCCCTTCTTGGCCTTGTGGGGGATCAGGTCGATGGGGGTCTCGAAACTCGGATTATCGAGATTCAGCGTCGGGGGCATGATCTGGTCGCGGATCGCCAGTGCGCAGAACGCCGTCTCGATGGCACCGGCTGCACCGAGCAGGTGCCCGACGGCCGACTTGGTCGACGACATGGAGAGGTTCCTGGCATGGTCGCCATAGGCCCGCTCGACCGCGCCGGCTTCGCCTTCGTCGCCCTTCGGCGTCGAGGTTCCGTGCGCGTTGATATAATCAACCTCGGTCGGGTCGATGCCGGAATTCTTCAGTGCCATCTTCATGGCGCGATAGCCGCCCTCGGCCCCCTCGGCAGGCGCCGTGATGTGATAGGCATCGCCCGTCAGGCCATAGCCCGACACTTCGGCATAGATCTTCGCGCCGCGCGCCTTGGCGTGCTCATACTCTTCAAGCACCAGCACAGCCGCGCCGTCACCCATGACAAAACCGTCACGGTCCTTGTCATACGGGCGCGAGGCCTTCTCGGGCGTATCGTTGAAATTCGTCGACATGGCCTTTGCCGCACAGAAGCCGGCAATCGCAATGCGGCCGATCACGGCTTCCGAACCGCCGGCCAGCATCACGTCGGCATCGCCGTACTTGATCAGGCGCGCCGAGTCGCCAATGGCGTGCGCACCGGTCGCACAGGCGGTGACGACTGCATGGTTCGGCCCCTTGAACCCGTGCTTGATCGACACCTGGCCGGAAGCAAGGTTGATCAATGCCGACGGGATGAAGAAGGGGCTGACCTTGCGCGGGCCATGCTCGTGCAGGGTGACTGCCGTATTGTAGATGGATTCCAGTCCGCCAATGCCTGAGCCGATCATCACGCCCGTGCGTTCACGGCTTTCATCGTCTTCAGGGCGCCAGTCGGCGTCCTCGACGGCTTCTTCTGCGGCCGCAATGGCGTAAAGGATGAATTCGTCGATCCGGCGCAGCTCCTTGGGGGAGACAAACTTGTCCGGATCAAAGGCATGGGGGTCGCCTGCGCCACCGCCGCGTCCGTTGGTCCATGGCACCTGGAACGCAATCTTGCACGGCATGTCCTCCGGATCGAAGACGTCAATGCGTCCTGCTCCGGATTTTCCGGCAATCAGGCGTTCCCAGGTTGCCTCGCGCCCGAAAGCGAGCGGAGAGACAATCCCGATACCCGTTATAACAACGCGGCGGTCAGACATTCAGGACAGCTCCGTCTTAGACGTGAGCTTTGATGTGGGTCACCGCGTCACCGACGGACCGGATCGATTCCTGCACATCGTCCGGGATTTCGATATTGAATTCTTCTTCGAAGGCCATGACCAGTTCGACCAGGTCCAGCGAGTCTGCGCCGAGGTCGTCGATGAAGCTTGCGCTCTCGACTACTTTGTCAGCGTCCACGTCGAGATTGTCGACTACGATTTTTTTCACACGCTCAAGAACGTCAGACATGAATACCTCTCTAGATATGCCCGAAAAGCCGGTCCATTTCTGAACCATTGTGTTGCGCCTAGCACACACTTGACGAAAGCGCCAAGCCCTAGTCGCAATGGTTACTGTAGCGAAATCAGATCATTGCCATACCGCCATTAACATGCAGCGTTTGCCCCGTCACGTAGGAGGCTTCGCTGGATGCAAGGTATACTGCGGCTGCGGCGATGTCTCCACCCTGCCCCAGACGGCCTGCCGGGATGCCTCCCAGAAGCGCTTCCTTCTGTGCCTCGGGCAGCCCGTCCGTCATGGGTGATTCGATGAAACCGGGTGCAATCGTGTTCGCGGTAATGCCGCGGCTGGCGACTTCCTGCGCGATGGATTTGGTGAAACCGATCATGCCGGCCTTGGACGCGCAATAATTTGTCTGGCCCGGATTGCCGGTTACGCCAACGATCGAGGTGATTCCGATGATGCGGCCGTAGCGGCGCTTCATCATGCCCCGGACCGCGCTCTTGGTGAGGCGGAAATAACTGCCGAGGTTCACCTGCAGCACGTCGTTCCAGTCCTCATCCTTCATCTGGATCAACAGCTTGTCCCGGGTGATGCCCGCATTCGCAACCAGTATGTCCAGCGGCCCGATGGCAGCCTCGGCCCGGCCCACCAGGCCGTCCACGGCCTCCGCGTCAGACAGGTTGCAGGTCACGATGGCGCTCTCGCCCTTCAGCGTGGCAGCCACCTCCTCCAGCACGCTCTCGCGCGTACCGGACAGCGCGACCTTCGCACCGGCCTCCGAGAGCGCTGTGGCGATCGCGCGGCCTATGCCGCCCGATGCGCCGGTAACCAGGGCCGTGCGGCCGGTGAGATCAAACATGGGCTTCTCCCTTGATAAAGGCTGCGAAGGCTTCGAGATCCTCGGGTGTTCCGAGTGTGAAGCCATTCAATGATTTTTCGATTCGGCGCTGCATGACCGTCAGCACCTTGCCTGCACCGGCTTCCGCCGTTGCCGTGACGCCCCTGGCCACCATGAACTGCACGCTTTCGGTCCAGCGCACACGTCCTGTCACCTGATCGACCAGGTTCTGGCGGATCGTGCCCGGATCAGAGGTCGGCGTGGCGGAAATATTGGCGACAACAGGAACCACCGGCGCATGTATCGTCACATCCGCCAGCGCGGCGGCCATTGCGTCGGCCGCAGGCTGCATCAGCGAGCAATGGAAAGGCGCAGATACATTGAGCGCCATGGCCTTCTTCACGCCATTTGCCCTGGCATGCTCGCACGCCGCATCAATCGCAGCCTTTGAGCCGGACAGAACGAGTTGGCCGGGTGCGTTGTCATTGGCAATTTCACAGACCCCGCCTGTCGCGCGACCCGCCTCGCAGGCGGCTTCGGCCTGCGCAAGGTCCGCGCCCAGCAGGGCCGCCATGGCGCCTTCACCGGCAGCCACCGCCCCCTGCATGGCGTTGCCGCGGATGCGCAGCAGGCGTGCCGTGTCGGCCAGGCTGATCGCCCCGGCCGATGCCAGCGCCGAATACTCGCCCAGCGAATGCCCGGCCACAAACAATGCGTCAGACGCGGAAACACCAAACGCCGCTTCGAGCGCGCGCATCGCGGCAACGCTGTGAGCCATCAGGGCGGGCTGCGTGTTCGCCGTCATCGTCAGTTCGGCAAGATCGCCCTCCCACATCAGTTTCGAGAGGTTCTGATCGAGAGCCGCATCGACTTCGTCGAACACGGCCCTGGCGGCCGGAAACGCGTCGGTGAGGGCCTTGCCCATGCCGATTTCCTGGCTGCCTTGGCCGGGAAAGATGAACGCCAGTCCTGTCATCGCGATTTCCTCCAGATTTTTGTCGTGCCTAATCGGGCTCGCCAATGTGTGCAAGCGCTTGAAATCCGCACCAATATAGGCTTAAGACGCGCCTTCACTCGCAGGGATGCGGTCCTCATTAGCCCGGAATGAGCCGGACGAAGAGGGGCCATCGCCAGTCAGTTTCCCGCTGTCTTGCGCCGCATGCCTCATTTTTGGGAATAAAAACATGGCACTATATGAGCACGTCGTGATCACGCGACCTGACATTTCGCCGGCACAGGTCGACACTTTTGTCGAAGAACTGACCGGCTTCCTCAAGGAAAAAGGCGCAACTGTCGACCGTACCGAGTACTGGGGCCTGCGCAACCTTGCCTATCCGATCAAGAAACAGCGCAAGGGGCACTATTCGCTCCTCAACATCGACGGCCCGGCCAATGCGGTCCACGAACTGGAACGCCGCCTGCGCATTTCCGACGATGTGATGCGCTACATGACGATCCGCGTCGAGTCGCACAGTGACGAGCTTTCGGCCGTCCTGTCGCGCAAAGAACGCCGTCGCGACTAGAGAGGACAGGAAACATGGCTCAGAAACTGAACATCACGAACATTCCTGCCCGCCGTCCATTCGGCCGCCGCCGCAAGGTGGACCCGTTTACCGGTGAACACGCCCAGGATATCGATTACAAGGACGTGAAACTGCTGCAGCGCTATATCTCTGAAAAAGGGAAAATCGTGCCCAGCCGCATCACGGCCGTCAACCTCAAGAACCAGCGCAAGCTTGCCCAGGCGATCAAACGCGCCCGCATGCTGGCCCTGCTTCCGTTTGAAGTGAAGTAGGAGACACCGACATGCAAGTGATCCTTCTTGAACGCGTCGAACGCCTTGGAAAGATCGGAGACGAAGTCTCCGTGAAGAACGGCTTCGCACGCAACTTCCTCATCCCGCAGGGCAAGGCCCTTCTCGCAAATGACAAGAACCGCGCGCGGTTCGAAGCTGAGCGTGAAGTCATTGAACAGCGCAACGCATCGGCACGTGCCGCTGCCGAGACCGAAGCTGAAAAGCTGGAAGGCCAGTCCTTCACGCTGATCCGCCAGGCTGGCGATACCGGCCAGCTCTATGGTTCGGTCACCGCACGCGACATCGCCGAAGCCGCGCTCGCTGCAGGCTCCAAGTTCCCTGTCAGCGGCGTGCGTCTCGACAAGCCGATCAAGTCGATCGGTCTGTATGACGTTGCCGTTCGCCTCCACGCGGAAGTCACCGTCACCGTACAGGCCAACGTGGCCCGTTCGACGGAAGAAGCCGAGCGTCAGGCCAAGGGCGAGGACATCGTTGCCGCGCTGCACGAAGCCAATGCCGCATTTGCTGACGAACAGGCCAGCGAGATGAAAGAGGCTGCGGCTGAACTCTCCGACATGATCGGCGGTTCCGACGACGAATAGGCCCTGCCCGCAAGGGCATTCCAGACCAGAAAGCCGCAGCTATCCACAGCTGCGGCTTTTTTTGTGACTCGATCCGGCCTGCTGTCAGTTGAGGGGCGCATCGGGGGAGCATTTGAAGTAGGATTAACCAATGCCTCTCGACGATCATTCCCCCGCACCGAACATCATCGCCCCGAACAACCTGTCGGCCGAGGCCGCCGTGCTGGGCGCCATCCTGTTCGACAATAATGCCTACCAGCGCATCGCAGATATCCTGCGCCCGTCGGACTTCTACGCCCCCGCGCACCAGGAGCTGTACGACGTTGCCGCGACGATGATCCAGCAAGGCCGCGTCGCCGACGGCGTGACCCTGCGCGAGCATTTCGAGAAGGCGGAAAAGCTGACCGAGATCGGCGGCGCCCGCTATCTGGAGCAATTGCTCGACAGCGCAGCGTTCGGTCCGGAAGTGTCCGACTATGCCCACATGATCCGCGACCTAGCGATGCGCCGTGCGCTGGTCGACATTGGCAGCGAACTTAAGGGCCGCGCCCTGACGCCCGGCCCGGACGAGAGCGGCGAACGCCAGATCGAACTGGCCGAACGCCAGCTGTTTGACCTTGCCGAACGCGGCGCCACGGGCCGGGGCTTTACCAGCTTTTCCGAGGCGCTGACCGAATCCCTGAAAATGGCCGAGGCCGCGTTCAAGCGCGAAGGCAAGATTGCCGGCATTCCGACCATGCTGCGCGACCTCGACGAAAAGCTTGGCGGCTTTCACCGCTCCGACCTTCTTATCCTCGCCGGCCGTCCGTCGATGGGTAAAACCTCGCTCGCCACCAATATTGCCTACAATGCCGCCGCGGCCTACCGGGCCGAGGTGCAGGACGATGGTTCGAAGAAGACCATCGAAGGCGCCGTTGTCGGCTTCTTCTCGCTCGAAATGTCGAACGAACAGCTCGCGACGCGTATCCTCGCCGAGCGCACGGGCATTACCACGCACCGCATCCGGCAGGGCGATCTCGACAAGTCCGACTTCGAGCGCCTGCGCGAGGCGACGGAAGAATTGCAGAACCTGCCGCTCTATATCGACGATACCGGGGGCATCTCGATCAGCCAGCTCGCGGCCCGTGCCCGCCGCCTGCAGCGTTCGGTCGGCCTCGACCTGATCGTCATCGACTACCTGCAGCTGATTACGGTCACCAATGGCAACTCGAATGCCAACCGTGTGCAGGAAGTCACCCAGATCACCACAGCGCTCAAGGCGCTGGCCAAGGATCTCAACGTTCCCATCCTCGCCCTGTCCCAGCTTAGCCGTGCCGTCGAACAGCGCGACGACAAACGCCCGCAACTGTCTGACCTGCGCGAATCCGGGTCGATCGAGCAGGACGCCGATGTCGTCATGTTCGTTTACCGGGAGGAATACTATCTCGCGCGGTCCGAGCCCGGCGCTGACCCGAATGATCCGTCCTCAAACGAGAAATGGACCCAGTGGCGCGCCCGCATGGACCAGATCTACGGCATTGCGGAAGTCATTATCGGCAAGCAGCGCCACGGCCCCATCGGCAAGGTCGACCTCGCCTTCGATGCCAACATCACCCGCTTCGGCGACCTCGAACGCAGCCGCCACCTGGAAGACACCAGCGAATAGGCGTGCGGCGATCTCCCGCTTCAGGTTTTCAGGCCGCCGCGGGAGACCTCGAGCCACGGCCAACAAGATTGCATGCCTCCGCAAAAGCCCGCATGGTGAGGCCAGTGAAATCGAGAAAAAGCAGGATGGAAGCGCATGACGGACCTCAACAGTGAACTCTTCGAACTCAGCATGTCGGAAAAGGCCAAGCCGCTTCTCGCCCGTGTGATCAAGCACCTCGAAGAGAACGTCGCCCCGTGGCGCGACGAGTTCGAGGCGCTGAATGCCGAGAAGGAGGATCGCTGGACGTGGCACCCGCGCCAGCTTGAGCTGATGGAAGCGGCCAAGACCAAGGCGAAGGAAGCGGGCCTCTGGAACTTCTTCCTGCCGGATGCCGAAACGGGCGAAGGCCTGTCAAACCTCGACTATGCCTATATTGCCGCCGAGCTGGGCAAGCATCCCTACGGTTCCGAGACGATGAACTGCAACGCGCCCGACACCGGCAATATGGAAGTGCTGGAACGGGTCGGCACGCCGGCGCAAAAGGAGCAATGGCTGAAGCCGCTGCTCGCCGGTGAAATCCGGTCGGCCTATGCCATGACAGAGCCGAACGTCGCCTCCTCCGATGCCAAGAATATCAGCACGACAGCAGTCCTCGAAGGGGATGAATGGGTCATCAATGGCGAGAAATTCTATATTTCCGGCGCCGGCAACCCGCGCTGCAAGATCATGATCGTGATGGTCAAGACCAGCCCGGATGCCCCGGTCAGCAAGCAGCAGTCACAGATCCTGGTGCCGATGGACACGCCCGGCGTGAAGATCCTTGGCGCCATGGAAGTCATGGGCGAAGACCACGCGCCCATCGGGCACATGCACCTGAAATTCACCGATGTGCGCGTACCCAAGGACAATATCCTGCTGGGTGAAGGGCGCGGCTTCGAGATTTCGCAGGTCCGCCTTGGCCCGGGCCGCATCCATCACTGCATGCGCTCCATCGGCAAGGCCGAACTGGCTCTGGAAATGATGGTCAAGCGAGCCGGAACGCGCACCGCCTTCGGCCAGAAGATCGCAAAGCTCGGCAAGAATCTCGAAGTCATCTCGCGCGCACGGATCGAGATCAATGCGATGCGCCTGGCCGTCCTGCAGGCCGCCAAGGCGATGGACGTGCTCGGCAACAAGGAAGCCCGCATCTATGTCAGCGCAGTTAAGGCCATGGTGCCTGAGAAAGTGTGCCTGATCATAGACCAGGCGATGCAGATGCACGGCGCCGCGGGCATGTCGCAATGGTTTCCGCTGGCCGGCATGTATGCCGACATGCGCCATCTCCGCTATGCTGACGGCCCGGATGAAGTCCACCACATGGTTGTCGGGCGCGCAGAGGTGCAGAAGCACGGCCTCTGGTAGGTAGGCCGGGCTAGCTTGGCCGGGCCCGCTGGGCCGGGATGACGGCGACGGTAAACCGGCACAGGCAGACGAGGCGGTCGGCCTCATCGGTGATCCGGATGGTCCAGACCTGGGTCGTGCGGCCCAGCGCCTCGGCTTTCGCTGTCGCATAGACATACCCGTCCTTTACCGGCCGGACATGATTGGCGTTGATCTCGAGGCCGACGCCGACGCTCTCATTCGAATCGAGGGCAAGGTTGGCCGCGATCGAGCCGACTGTCTCGGCCAGCGCGACGGAGGCGCCGCCATGCAGGCGTCCATGCGGCTGGAGGGTGCGGGCATCGACCGGCATACGGGCCGTCAGTGTATCTTCTCCAATACTGACCAGCGAGATGCCGAGGACGCCGCCCATCGTGCCCTGCTGGGCCGCAGTGATTTGGTCGAGGTCGATATTCGTTTGCCGCCAGATCGACATGCGTGAGCCTTTCAGATTGTGCAGGGGACTAGAGACCGCCGAGCCAGTCGAGCAGCAGGGCGTTGACCTCATCCGGGCGCTCCTGCTGGGTCCAGTGGCCGCAGCCTTCCAGCAGGGTCGCGCCGCGCAGGTCAGACAGGTTTTCCTTCATCGCGGCCAGCATGTCACCGGGTGACATCTTCAGCACAAGGTCTTTCGTGCCGCCAATATAGAGTGAAGGCTGGGCAATGGTCATGGGCGCCGGATGAGTGGTGAGAAAGGCATGGTCGCGGTGCCAGTTGCGATAGCGGTTGAGCGGCCCGCGAAAGCCCGACTGGCGGAACTGGGCGTCATAATAGGCAACATCCTCAGCTGACAGCCAGGGCAGCGGCATCGGCGGCTCCGGCAGGCGGTGCAGCAGCGTATCGCCATGCTTCTTGTCGGTCGGCCAGGTGCCCTCCGGCGCGTCGCCTGAAATCGCATAGTAGAATTTGCGGATGGTTGCTGCCGGATCGCTTTCCAGCTCGGCCTCGGGCGGGCCCTCATCCTGGAAATAGACCTGGTAAAAGAACAGGCCGCGCGCAGTGAAGAAGGCCCGCACGGCATCGATGAACACAACCTCGTTCGGCGGAATATAGGGCACCGACAGGCCGGCCACGGCGCGTAACGTGTCGGCATGGAGCCGGGCCGTATTCCAGGCGATGGGCGAGCCCCAGTCATGGCCGACCACGACGGCCTTCTCGCCGGGCGACAGGGCATGGGCGAGACCGGCAATGTCGCCGGTCAGGCTTTCCATGTCATAGGCCTCGACCGGATGGGGCCGGTCCGAGCCGCCATAACCGCGCACGTCCGGCGCCGCGACACGGTAGCCGGCCTCCGACAGCGCCTTGATCTGGTGACGCCAGGAATACCAGCTTTCGGGAAAGCCGTGCACGAGAATGACCAGCGGGCCGTCGCCCGCCGTCGCCACGCGCAGCCGGATACCGTTGGTCTCGACGTGTTGAAGGTCTGGCGTCATGGCGGTCTAGTCGTTGCCGCCAATCCAGGTGAATTCCGGATCTTCCCACCATGGGAAGAAGTTCGGCATGCCGTCGGACACTTTCACCGGGTATTCCGGCTTGCGCTTCTCGAGGAAGCTCATCACGCCTTCCTTGGCGTCCGGTGTCTTGCCGCGTGAATAAATGGCAGCCGAGTCCACGATGTGCGCCTCCATCGGGTGGCTGGCGCCCAGCATGCGCCACATCATCTGGCGCGTGAGCGAGGTGGAGACGGCCGCCGTATTGTCGGCGATCTCGCGGGCCATCGCCTTGGCGACGTCCAGCAATTCGGCCTGCGGATGCACCGACAGGACAAGGCCGCCGGACAGGGCTTCGGACGCCGGGAAGACGCGGCCGGAATAGCACCAGGCCAGCGCCTGCTGGATGCCGACGAGGCGCGGCAGGAACCAGCTGGACGCCGCTTCCGGGTTGATGCCCCTTCGGTTGAACACAAAGCCGAAGCGCGCATTGTCCGATGCGATGCGGATATCCATTGGCAGCTGCATGGTCACGCCGATACCCACGGCGGCGCCATTGATTGCGCCGATAACGGGCTTGAGGCTGTCGAAGATGCGCAGCGTCACACGCCCGCCGCCATCCCGCTGGATGTCAACATCAGCCGAGCGGCCTTCCTCGCCGGACGTGGCGCGGGCATCATAATCGAACGTCTTGGCGCCCTCAGACAGGTCTGCCCCGGCACAGAAGGCGCGGTCGCCTGCGCCCGTCACAATCACGGCGCGCACACTGTCATCCGCGTCGGTAATGTCGAACGCCTCGATCAGTTCGTACATCATCTTGCCGGTAAAGGCGTTCATCTTTTCGGGGCGGTTGAGCGTCAGGATGGCAATGCCGTCCTCGATATCCAGGATAATCTGCTCAAACTTTTTCGGCTGTGCCATGTCGTATCTCCCTTGGGGCAATCGTTGGCCCCACACTGCCCGCCCGTCAGCTAAGGTCAAGCGCGCCGCAGGGGAAACCAGCCCCCGGCTTGACCGGCTGGTGATTTCATCCTGATAGTTGCGCCAAATCACAGCTGAACAGAGTACCTTCATGACATTTTCCCGACTCCTCCTTGGCGCCGCCGCCATCGCCATTAGCGCTGCAGCGCACGCAGACCCTGTCTATGTAAAGGCAGGAACGCTTATTGATCCGGTCACGGGCAAGGTGTCGAAGGACGCCGCACTCGTCATCGACGCGGGCAAAGTCATTGCCGCAGGCACCCAGCGTGCGACGAAGGTGCCCAAAGGCGCGACGGTGATCGATCTTGGCGGCGAAACAGTCATGCCCGGCTTTATCGACATGCACACACACCTGACCGGCGACGCGGAAACCGGCCCTTACGAATCGCTCGGCCTGTCCGACGAGCGCATGGCCATCACCGGCGTCAAGAATGCGCGCAGGACACTGCTGGCCGGCTTCACGACCGTTCGCAATGTCGGCGCTGAAAGCTATGGCGACGTGGCCCTGCGGGATGCCATCAACGACGGCGAGGTGCCCGGCCCGCGCATGTTCGTTTCCGGCCCGCCTGTCGGCATTACCGGCGGGCATTGTTCGGACATCAACCTGCTTCCGTCCGAATACCGGCTCGAAGGGGAAGGCGTGGCCAATGGCCCCTGGGAAATGCGCGCCAAGGTGCGCGAGAACATCAAGTATGGTGTCGACCTGATCAAGACCTGCTCAACGGGCGGCGTCTTCTCCAAGGGCACCAGCCTCGGCGCCGCGCAGGGCACGCTGGAAGAGCTGACGGCGGCAGTCGAGGAAGCCCACGCCCGCGGTCTGAAAGTGGCAAGCCACGCCCATGGCACGGTCGGCATCCGCAACGCCATCCTGGCCGGTGTCGACACGGTCGAGCATGCCAGCATCCTGGACGCTGATACAATCGAACTGGCAAAGGAACGCGGCGTCTATTTCTCCATGGACATCTACAACACCGAATACACGCTGGCCGAAGGCGAGAAGAATGGCGTGTTGGCTGAATCGCTGGAGAAGGAAAAATCGATCTCGAAAATCCAGCGCGACAGCTTCACGGCGGCCCACAAGGCCGGCGTGAAAATGGTCTTCGGGTCAGACTCAGGCGTCTATCCGCATGGCGACAATCCGAACCAGTTCTCGCGCATGGTCCAGTTCGGCATGACGCCGATTCAGGCGATCACGGCCGCCACGGCAACCTCCGCCGAGGCGCTTGGCAAGGCTGGCCTGCTCGGCTGTCTCGATGTCGGTTGCGCGGCGGACCTTGTCGCCGTCACCGGTGATCCGCTCAAGGACATTTCCCTTCTCGAAAACGTCAACTTCATCATGAAGGATGGCCACGTCTACAAGCAGGGCGGCGCCATCATCGCCGAGCCGAAATAATGCCTGAATGGCTCGCAACCATACAGCCGACAACGCTTGCTGCGCCCGTCTTCCTCATTTCCGTCATATGGGAATGGTGGGCGGTCCGGACGGGACACGCGAAGGGCAACTACGAGACCCGGGACGCCCTGGCCTCCCTGGCCATGGGCACCGGCAGCGTCGTCGTCAACACGCTGACAGGCATGGTCACGATCTGGCTGATGATGCTGGCCTGGCCCTACCACCTGTCCATCTCGGCGATTTCCGGCTGGGGCTTCGAAGGCATTCCGTTCACCTGGTGGAGCGTTCTGCTGGCCTTCGTCCTGTATGACTTCACCTATTACTGGAAGCACAGGCTGGCCCACCGCATGCGCTGGTTCTGGATGGAACATGTCACCCATCATTCCAGCACGCACTACAATCTCACCACAGCCCTGCGCCAGCCCTGGTACGGGCCGTTCACCGGGCTGATCCTGCTAGGCGTGCCCATGGTGCTGATCGGCTTCCATCCCTACATGATCTTCTTCGTCGGCGGCCTGAACCTGATCTACCAGTTCTGGATCCATACCGAAGCCATCGACCGGATGCCACGCTGGTTCGAGGCGGTGTTCAACACGCCGAGCCATCACCGCGTGCATCATGGGATCAACCCGCGCTATCTCGATTCCAATTATGCCGGTGTCTTCATCACGTGGGACAAGATGTTCGGAACGTTCGTGTCGGAACTCGAAACCGACAAGCCGGTCTACGGTATCGTCAAGCCCCTCGGCACGTTCAACCCGTTCATCATCGCCTTCCATGAATTCGGCGGCCTGCTGCGCGACTGCACCCGTGACGGCCTGCGGCCTGACCGCTGGATCCGGCGCGCGATCAACGCGCCCGGGTGGAGCCCGGATGGCCGGCATAACCGCTCTGCCGAACTCAAGGCCATCTATGTCGCACACCATCCGGAACAGGCTGGCACGCCCGGCCTTCCACCAGCAGGAACGCATGCAGCATGAGCCCGTCCGACCTGATCGCCCGCTATTATTCCGCCTTCAACGCCAAGGACTGGGACGGCATGCTGGCCTGCGTCAGCGACAATCTCAGCCATGATGTCAATGAGGGCGGGCGGCGCGGCGGGAAGGAAAAGTTTGCGGCCTTCATCGCGCACATGGACGAATGCTACGACGAGACCCTCACCGGTCTCGCCATCATGGTTTCGCCGGATGGCAGCCGCGCGGCTGCCGAATTCATCGTCAACGGCGTCTACAAAAAAACCGATGATGGGCTTCCGCCAGCCAACGGCCAGGAATACCGCCTGCCCGCAGGCGCCTTCTTCGAGATCAGCGATGACGAAATCACGCGGGTGACCACCTATTACAATCTCCAGGAATGGATCCGACAGGTCACATGATCGTGCAGTCATTGACAGGTGCGGACATGGAACAGGCCCTGCCTGCCCTTGCCCGCCTGCGCATCAATGTCTTCCGCAGCTTCCCCTATCTCTATGCTGGGACCGAAGACTACGAACAGGACTATCTGCGCAGCTTTGGCACCGCACTGGATGCGTTCATCGTGGTGGCCGAGACAGACCATGGCAACATTGTCGGATGCGCCACCGGGTCGGCCCTGACCAGCCATCACGCAGAATTTGCCGATCCGCTACGCAAGGCCGGCTTCAACCTCGCCTCGACATTTTATTTCGGCGAGTCTGTCCTGCTGCCGGCCTATCGAGGACGGGGGCTCGGCCACGCCTTCTTCGACGCCCGTGAAGCCCACGCCATCTCCCGTGGCTACACATCCGCCTGCTTTTGCGCCGTCGACCGCCCGCCTGGCCACCCCCAGCGCCCGCCCGCCTATCGCCCGCTGGACGCATTCTGGACCAAGCGCGGCTACAACCTGCTGCCGGACACGACCTGCACGTTCGACTGGCCCGAAAGCGAGGGCGGCCCGCCCGTATCGCACCTGATGCACTACTGGCTGCGCCGCTTCTGAGGTTTCCCTTGCGTCGGCAGTGGACGCAGGATGCAGGTCGGATAAGTTTGGCCAAACCATCCGGCAGGCGCCGTGAACGGCGCCGCCAGTCCAACGGAGCGAAACGCAGATGCACCCCTTCCATCACGCCAGGACCCGGCCTGACCACCCCGCCTACACCATGGCTGGCAGCGGCGAGGTCGTCACCTTCCGCCAGCTCGACGAACGCTCCAACCAGATCGCCCATGCGCTGCGCGAAGCCGGATGCCAGCCTGGCGATACGATCGCCCTGTTTGCCGAAAACTCGGCGCGGTACTTCGAGATCTGCTGGGCCGCCCAGCGTTCGGGCCTGTATTACGTCTGCATCTCGTCGCGCCTGACCACGCCGGAAGTGCAATACATCGTCGAGGATTCCGGCTCGAAGCTGCTGATCGCGGATGCCCACAAATCCGCCGTCGCAAAGGACGTGAAGGCCGTCACCAAGCTTGACGCCTACTGGTCGATTGACGGTGATATTGCGGGCTTCACGCCGCTGGAAACGCTGCGGAGCAAATTTCCCGTCATGCCAATCCCGGACGAGATGGCTGGCACCGACATGCTCTATTCATCCGGAACGACCGGCCGACCCAAGGGCATCCGCCCGCCGCTGGAGCGAGGCCTGCCCATCGACGCCGACAACGTGCTCGTGCAGATCTGCCGCGGCCTTGCCGGCGTCACGGAGGATTCCGTCTACCTGTCACCTGCTCCCCTCTATCATGCCGCGCCGCTGCGCTGGAGCATGTCAATGACGAAGCTCGGCGCGTCACTCGTCATCATGGAGAAGTTCGATCCGGAGGCTTACCTCCAGCTTGTCGAGAAATACAAGGTGACGCATTCCCAACTTGTCCCGACCATGTTCGTGAAGATGCTGAAGCTCCCGCCGGAGGTGCGCGAGAAGTATGACGTCTCCAGCCTGCAATTCGCCATCCACGCCGCCGCGCCGTGCCCGATCCCGGTCAAGCAGCAGATGATCGAATGGTGGGGGCCCATCATCGACGAGTATTATGCCGGCTCCGAAGGCAACGGGATGACCTGGGTCAAGTCCGCCGACTGGATGACCCACAAGGGCACAGTGGGCAGGCCCGTACACGGCGTGGTCCATATCTGCGACGAGGAAGGCAATGAAGTGCCGGTCGGCGAAGAGGGCCAGGTCTATTTCAGCGGCACGGTGCCGCCGACCTATCACAATGATCCCGACAAGACCAAAGGTGCCCTCCACGCGAAGCACGCCGACTGGTCATCGCTGGGCGATGTCGGCAAGCTGGACGAGGACGGCTTCCTCTACCTGACAGACCGCAAGGCGTTCATGATCATTTCCGGCGGCGTGAACATCTATCCGCAGGAATGCGAGAACATCCTCATCACCCATCCGAAAGTCGCCGACTGCGCAGTGATCGGCGTGCCGGACGAGGAATTCGGCGAGGCCGTGAAGGCCGTGGTCCAGCCGATGCCCGGCCAGGCTCATTCGCCGGAACTCGCCGCCGAACTGATGGCGTTCTGCCAGGCCAACCTGTCGAAGATCAAATGCCCCAGGAGCATCGACTTCGACCCGGAATTGCCGCGCCATCCGACTGGCAAGCTCTACAAGCGCCTGATCCGTGACAAGTACTGGGGCAATTCCCAGAGCCGCATCGTCTGAACAGGGCGCCGAAGTGAAAACAGCCGCCCCGGAAGGAGCGGCTGTTCAATGCGTGACGTCCAGTGATACCGGATCAGAACAACCAGCTGCCCGGATTCTCGATTGCCTGGCCAGCGGACAGCGCCTGCATGCCCTTGACGCAGCGGATGATGTACCAGACCAGCGCAGCGAGCAGGATCAGCACACCGATCAGAACGGCCGTCAGCACAACGCCGATCACGCTGTAAAGCAGGCCCTTCCAGAAAATGTTGATCTGGTTGTTGTAATGGCTCTCCAGCACGGCATCGCCCTTGCCCTTGCCCAGATAGGCCATGATGACGCCGACGATCGGCGTGATGCCGACCACGATGCCGACGAGGTAGAGAATATAGATCAGGTTGGCGTTGCCCCTGGTGTTCGGATCAACGGAAATCTGGTTCGGATCAGTCATGTGCGTCTCCCATTTCAGCCCATTCATGCAGTATTTGCGAGAATCAGCCCTAGGTCCAGCGAATTGACGCTTGGTAAACCTTGCCGGAATGGCCTGCCCGCGCCAGAACTAGCGCCAGCAGAAACTCTGGAGGAAATCCCCATGGCCAATCCGAAAAAAGTCGCGTTTGCCGACCTTGAATCCCTTGCAGGCACTGAAGTCGGCGTGTCCGACTGGCACACAATCGACCAAGACCGCGTCAACATGTTTGCCGAGGCCACCGGCGACCACCAGTGGATCCATGTCGACGTCGAGCGGGCCACCAAGGCCATGGGCGGCCCCATCGCGCACGGCTTCCTCACGCTCTCGCTCCTGCCCATGCTCGGCTCCGAAGTGCTCAACGTCTCGGGCGTGACGCGCGGCATCAATTATGGCTCTGACAAGGTCCGCTTCACCAACATGGTGCCGGTCGGTTCCAAGGTCCGCCTTCGCCAAAACTGCAAGTCCGTCACCGAAAAGTCGGGCGGCAAGCAGATGATCATGGAAAGCACGGTCGAAATCGAAGGCCAGGAACGCCCGGCCCTCGTCGCCGAATCGATCACGGTTCTCTACGGCTGACCGGCAGGCCCCGCTGAATGATTTGCCCCATCTGGAGGGGCAGGAATGGGAGGCCAGCCGGGCTTCCCATTTTCATGTCAGGCATACGCCAATCATTGCTCCCGGCCTGGCTGGCAAAGGATGGCCACCATCGTTGGCGGTATCAGCAGGACGGCCTATATAGAGGACAAACCCGGCACAGGAGGCTCCCATGTCTGCCACAGGCACCAAAATCCAGCGTTCAGACCGCGAATGGCGTGACGTCCTCACGGATGAGGAATTCCGCGTCGGCGTGAAGGAAGGCACCGAACGCGCTTTCACCCCCGGCAATTACGAGGGCGAGAAGCGCAAGGGCAACTATCACTGCAAGGGCTGCGACACCGTGCTCTGGTCGTCCGAGCACAAGTTTGACAGCGGCACCGGCTGGCCGAGCTACTGGCAGCCCGCCTCCGAAGGCGTCGTCGCCACCAAGACAGACTTCAAGATGATCATCCCCCGCACAGAATGCCACTGCGCCATCTGCGGCCTGCATCAGGGCCACGTCTTCAAGGACGGCCCGCCGCCGACCGGCGAGCGCTGGTGCATCAACGGTGTGGTTCTGGACTTCCAGCCAGCCGAATAGGTCTGGACAGGCGCAGGCGCGCCTGATCCACTCCACCCGAATTCAACGCCTCAACATGACAGGAGCCGGCCGCATGCGCCTTTCAATTCTTCTCGCCAGCGCAGCCACGGCTGCCCTTCTGACCGGATGCACCATGACAGATACCAAGCCTACCGAGACCGTGGCTGAAACACCGGCCGCAACGCCCGCGCCCCAGCCTCCGGTCGCTGAGCGCATTGACCACGAGATCACGCAGGTGAACCGCACCCGCAATGATCCCTATAACTGGATGAAGGATGATAACTGGCAGGAAGTCATGCGCGATCCAACCGTGCTGCGCGCCGACATCCGCACCTATCTGGAGGCCGAGAACGCCTACACCAAGGCCGTGCTGGAAGAGCCGACAACGGCGCTGCGCGACGAACTGTTCAAGGAGATGCGCGGCCGCATCAAGGAAGACGACAGCACCGTCCCGGAAATCGATGGCCCGTGGGCCTATTACACCCGCTACCGGCAGGGCGGCGAGTATCCGATCATTGCCCGCCGGCCGGCGGTTGACGCCTTCAATCCCGAAGCAACCGAAACCATCCTCCTGGACGGTGATGCGATGGGCAAGGACAAGGAGTATTTCTCCTTCGGCGGCATCGACACCAGCCCCGACCACAAGCTGGTTGCCTATTCGGTCGATACCCAGGGCAGCGAATTCTACAAGATCCATATCCAGGACATTGAATCCGGCACTGAAACCGCCGCCGTGATCGACAATGCCTATGGCAGCTTCGAATGGTCCGCCAACGGACAGGCCATCGTATGGGTGCATCGCGACGAGAATGCCCGCCCGGACGCCGTCTACCAGCGCAACCTTGCCACCGGCGAAGACACGCTGCTCTATGAAGAGAAAGACCCGGGCTTTTTCGTCGGCATCGACAAGAGCGCCAGCGAAGAGGTGATCTTCATCAATGCCTCCGGCCACACGACATCGGAAATCCACTGGTTCAAGGCCAGTGAACTGAACCCCAACCTGCGCACGGTGGCGCCGCGCCAGACCGACAATGAATATTCCGTCGTCCATTGGGACGGCCAGTTCTATATCTCCACCAATCTTGATGGCGCGGTCGACTTCAAGATCATGAAGGCGCCGATGGAGGCCACCTCCCGCGACCAGTGGGAAGAGGTCATCCCGCACCGTCCCGGCACGCTCCTGCTCGGCATGCAGCCCCAGAAAGACTATCTCGCCCGCATGGAGCGCGAGAACGGCCTGCCACGCATCGTCGTGCGGGCCCGCGCCGACGGGGCAGAGCACCAAATCAGCTTCGATGAAGCCGCCTATGATCTCGGCCTCGACAGCGGCTATGATTTTAACACACCCATCCTGCGTTTCGATTACGCCTCGCCCACCACGCCGGACCAGGTCATCGACTATGACCTCACCACGCGCGAGCGCACCCTGCGCAAGACACGCGAAGTGCCCTCCGGCCACAATCCGGACGATTATGTCTCGGAACGCGTGATGGCGCCGTCATGGGATGGCGCGCTTGTGCCGGTCACGGTGCTGCGGCGCAAGGATACGCCCGTCGACGGGTCTGCCCCACTCCTGCTCTACGGCTATGGCTCATACGGCATCACCATCCCGGCAGACTTCCGCACCGGCCGCCTCAGCCTCGTCGATCGCGGCTTCGTGTACGCCATCGTCCACCCGCGCGGCTCAATGGCCAAGGGCTATCAATGGTATCTCGACGGCAAGCTCGAGAAGAAGACCAATACGTTCAAGGACTATATTGCCGCCGGCCAGTTCCTCGTCGATCAGGGCTATTCGTCGAGGGGCAAGCTGGTCGGCCATGGCGGATCGGCCGGTGGCCTGCTGATGGGCGCCGCGGCGAACATGGACCCGGAACTCTTCGCGGGCATCATCGCGGCTGTGCCCTTCGTCGATGTCGTCAACACGATGTCGGATGAGAGCCTGCCGCTGACACCGCCGGAATGGCCCGAATGGGGCAATCCGCTCACCAGCGAGACTGATTATGACATGATCGCGTCCTACAGCCCGTATGACAACGTCACCCGCCAGCCCTATCCGGCCATGCTGATCACCGGCGGCCTGTCCGATCCGCGTGTCACCTATTGGGAGCCCAGCAAATGGGCAGCCAAGCTGCGCCACGAGGCCCCCGAAGGCGGCCCCTACTTCCTGCGCATCAACATGGAAGCCGGCCATGGCGGCGCCTCCGGCCGCTTTGAGGGCCTGAAGGAAACCGCGATCGAATACGCCTTCGCCCTCGCCGCCGTCGGCAAGACGGACGAACTGGATCTGGAGAAGAAATAGGTAAGATGCCGGGCCTGTCTCAGCCTTCGTGCTGGGGCAGGCCGTCGGCGATGTCGTAATAGTCGCCCTTGTAAGCGACGAAGATATGAATGTGGAGACGTGTCTGCGTCGGCGTGTCGAATGCACCCATGGCAACGCCGATCCAGTCACGGTGGGGCGGATCAAAGAACAGTGACGAGCCGCAGGTGGCGCAAAAACCGCGTCTCACCTTTTCGGACGACTGGTACCAGCTGACCTTGTCCTCACCATGAACTGTCAGGCGATTCCTCGGCACATCCGTCGAGGCAAAGTAGTGGCCGGAATGCTTCCGGCACATCGTGCAATGGCAGGCGTCAGGCGGCGGCATATGGCTCGTCTCCTTCATGCACTATGACCTCGGATACGTTGACCTCGAGCAGAGAACCCTGCAGACAATCGACAACCCGTTCGGAGCAAAAGTGTAACCCATCTCTCCGGTACATACTGTTACCTATGTGTCCGGGCCGGACAACGCGAAAAATGGTCGGAGCGATAGGATTCGAACCTACGACCCCTCGCCCCCCAGGCGAGTGCGCTACCGGGCTGCGCCACGCTCCGACTCTGGCGGCTTGTAGCCAAGCCACCGGCCTTCCGCAACAAGTGAATGCCGCTTTTGGTCACCGCAGGTTTCAGGTGGCTTGCCCCGGCTGCAACAGGCACCCTGTCTCCCATCCCGATGGAGACAGACATGACCTTCCAGATAGTGCCGCTGCCCGCAGCCCCCTTTATCCCGCTCTTCAGCCTCAGCGATCAGGAACTCGCCGCCCGCCGGGCCCGGCGCGTGATGGTCGATGCGCACCCCGGCTATCCCTGCCGGGTCAGTCTCGCCGATGCCGAAGTGGGAGAAACCGTCATCCTGCTGAACCATGAGCACCTGCCCGCCGATACGCCTTACCGGTCCAGCCACGCCATCTATGTCCGTGAAGGCGCAAGCCCGTACACGCCGCCGCCCGGTACCGTGCCGGACGTGATCGCGCGGCGCCTGATCTCCGTGCGCATGTTCGACGCTTCGGGCAACATGCTCGCCGCAGACGTCAAGGAGGGAACACTACTGGCGCCTGTGCTCGAAGCGGCCTTTGCCGACCCCACGGTCAGCTTCATCCACCTGCACAATGCCCGGCAGGGCTGCTATGCGGCGAAGGTTGTCAGCGCCGCCTAGGCTGCGCGCCTGACCCGCATGGCGTCGAGCCGGGCCTTCAGATCGGTCAGGCCGACCAGCGCCCCTTCGAGCCGCTCCTGGCGCTCTGGCGCGGTTTCGGATGGAATCTCGGTATTGAACGCCTTCGCAACCGTCTGCTGCAGCTCGCGCGCCGGGCTGGCGGCCGTCGTGCCATGGCCCAGTGTTGCGGCGCCCGACAGCACGGCCTGGAGGCCCTGTTCGGCCAGCAGCGATTTGGCGCCTTTCAGCGTCAGGCCGCGCTCATGCACCAGGATCTGGATCGCGCGCAGGGCGTCAATGTCCTGAGGGCGGAACAGGCGGCGGCCATCGCTTCGCTTGACGGGTTTGACGTCGCGCGGAAACTTGGATTCCCAATAGCGCAGGACATGCGTCTCCAGACCCAGTTCGGCGGCCGCCTCGCCAATCGAACGAAAGGCCGTGGCTGATTTCTCGATGCGGTTCCGGGTGGCAGTCATGTCGCTATCCTTCTTGTGGGTCAGCCCTTGTCGACGCGGGACTTGAGCATGGGGGATGGGCGGAACGTCACCACGCGGCGCGGCGCGATCACGGCTTCTTCGCCTGTCTTGGGGTTGCGGCCTTCGCGGGCGGATTTTGACCGCACAACGAAATTGCCAAAGCGGGAGAGTTTCACTTCGTCTTCATGCTCGAGGGCGCTGCCGATCATGTCGAGTGTCCGGTCGAGCAGGTCCGAGGATTCCTGACGGGTAACGCCCACTTCGCGGACGATGGCATCAGTCACTTCAGCACGGGTCAGGGTCTGGTTGCTCATGAGGTTCTCTCGCCTTTCGTTAATGGATAGCCAATGAAACTTAACGGATTCCTAGCGAAACCGTCAGCTTAATTCGTTGAGATGTTTCGATTTGTCCGAAACGCGCCCAAAACTGTGGATCAATTTGAGGCCTATGCCTTAAAGGCGGAACAGGCTGGCGCCCCAGGAAAATCCGCCGCCCATCGCTTCAGACAGGATCAGGTCGCCCTTCTTGGCCCGGCCGGACCGAACCGCATGGTTCAGCGCCAGCGGAATGGACGCCGCAGACGTGTTGGCGTGCTCGTCCACCGTGATCACGACCTTCTCTTCGGGAATTCCGATTTTCTTGGCCACGCCGTCGAGGATGCGCTTGTTGGCCTGGTGCGGCACGAACCAGTCGATATCCTCGGCCGTCAGGCCCGTCTCGTCGAGCACGGCCTGGATCGCCGAGGAAATATTGGTCACCGCATGCTTGAAGACGCGATTGCCCTCCATGCGTACATGGCCGATCGTGCCGGTCGAACTGACGCCGCCATCGACATAGAGCAGGTCGGACTTGGTGCCGTCAGTGCGGATATGGTGGGTGATGATCCCGGCATCGGCCGCGCCGGTCCATTCCTCGGCCTCGATGACCACCGCGCCGCCGCCATCGCCAAACAGCACCGCCGTGCCCCGGTCAGACCAGTCGAGAATGCGTGTGAATGTCTCCGCGCCAATCACCAGCGCCCGGTTGAACAGGCCCTGCTTCAGCATGCTGTCAGCCGTCGCGAGGCCAAACAGAAAACCTGAACATACGGCCTGAACGTCGAACGCAGCGCCGGCACCCGTGCCCAGCTTGGCCTGCACGGCCGTCGCCGTGGCCGGGAACGTCTGGTCCGGCGTTGTCGTGGCCAGCACGATCAGGTCGATGTCTTCGGGTTTGATCCCCGCTGCATCGAGCGCATTGCGGGCTGCCGCCGTCGCAATATCGGATGTCAGCTCACCGTCGGCCGCCACATGGCGCTGCTTGATCCCGGTTCGCTCGCGAATCCATTCATCGGACGTGTCGAGCATGGTCGACAACTCGACATTGGTCAGAACCCTCTCGGGAAGGTATCCGCCCGTGCCACGAATGAAACTGCGACGTGCCATCTAATTCCTTTCCATGCCGGCCGCCCTATTCGGCAGCCATGCCGCCTTCCCTGATGCGGGCCAGGTTTGCAAGTATCTCGTCCCGGTAATGGCTGCCTGCCAGGTTGGCCGCCAGCTGGCAGGCCTGTGCAAATCCACGCGCATCGGTGCTGCCATGACTTTTGACTGACACCCCGCGCAGGCCCAGCAGGACGCCGCCATTCACATTGCTCGGATCCATCTGCGCGCGCAGCTGTTTCAGCCCGCTCGACGCGAACACGGCGCCCAGCTTGGTCATCAGGCTGGCCATGAACGCCTCACGCATCCGGTTGCCCAGCATGCGGGCCACGCCTTCGCCCGCTTTCAACGCCACATTGCCGGTGAACCCGTCAGTCACGACGACATCAACGGCGCCCTTGGAAATATCGTCGCCTTCAACAAAACCGCGATAGTCAATGTCCAGCGTGGCCGCGCGCAGCCATTCATGGGCTTCGCGCACCTCGTCATGGCCCTTCATCTCTTCCGAACCGATGTTCAGGATCCCGATGGTCGGCTTTTCGATGCCGAGGGCCGCACGGGCATAGGCTTCGCCCATGATGGCAAACGTCACCAGTTGCGCCGCATCGGCCTCAAGGTTGGCACCGACATCCAGCACCACGGTGCGTCCGCGCATCGTGGGCCACAGCGCCGACATGGCCGGGCGGTGCACGCCTTCCATCTTGCGCAGGATCAGCATGGAGATCGCCATCAGCGCGCCTGTATTGCCAGCAGACACTGCCGCGCCCGCCTGCCCCGTCTTGACCGCTTCGATGGCGTTCCACATGGACGATCCCTTGCCCCGGCGCAGGGCCTGGCTCGGTTTCATGTCACTGGTGATAACGCTGTCGGAATGCACAATCTGGCACCGTCCGGCCAGCCCGGAATGCGCGGCAACCAGAGGCGCCAGCGCCGCTTCGTCGCCATGCAGAAGAATGCCAATATCGGCGCGGTCTGCCAGCAGGCTTGCCACACCATCGACCACCACGCCCGGCGCGGCATCGCCGCCCATGGCATCAATCGAGAGTATTGTGCCTTTAGCCATTCGGGCCTTCCAGATGCCTTGGAAACCAGATGTTCCCTGAGTGGCGGTGTTTACGGCGCGTCAGGGGGGTTGGCAACGCTGCGCCTGTACCTGCTAAGGGATTTTTGGCAGGTCCTGCCAGGCGGGGTTGCCCGCCAGTATCTCGCTATCGGGCTGTTGTTTCAGGCGATCTGCGAGGCGGATCAGATATGTTGCCAGCCCGGCCGCCTTTCCCTTTTGCGTGACGCCATTGCGTTCCAGAACGCCGATGAGGGCTGATTCCCGGTCGGCATCGTCCAGCGCGGCAGATACGGCCTTGCCCAACCCGTAATGCGCCTCGGCCAGCTTGCGCACCTTGCGGGCAATCGAGGAATCGCCAACGCCCTGTTCGCGAAAGGCGGCATCGAACCCGTCCAGCACACGCCCGTTCAGCGTGGCGGTGATTTTCGCCGATTCGGCCCCGGCAATGGCGTTGATCCGCCGGATCACCAGTGCCGCATGGAGGGTGACCATCTGCGCGCGCGCCTCGAACGTGTCCGTGACGTCTCCCGCGAGATAGAAATCCGGGGCCAGTGCGGCTTTCATCAGGCCGTCATAGGCCTGTCCGGCCGCTGCCTTGCGGGCCCGGCGCCGCGCCAGCCAGCCGATTGAAAATCCCGTCACCATGTACTCCTGTGTTGCCAAGGGGGGGCTGCAACCGCTAGGTCTTTCGCGAAGCCTTATCAGGAGTTTCTCCATGTCGCGACGTGCGATTTTGGCCATTGGCCTTCTCATCCTGCCCCTCACGGCGTGCCTCACGCCGTCGCGGGACTTTCACGGCTATGTGGCAGACGATGCCCAGCCGCGAGACATGAAGCCGGACGAGGACACACGCTCCTCCGTGCTCGCCCAGCTGGGCAGCCCGTCAACGGAAAGCGTGTTCGACAACAAGACCTGGATCTACATGACCGACGTTCAGGAACGTGTCGCCTTCTTCAAGCCGAAGGTCACCAAGCGGTCGGTTACCGCCATCCGCTTTGGCGAGGATGACAAGGTCGACGAGGTGCTCGAATACGACGTCGACGATGGCGAAGTCATCAATTATGCCGCGCGCGAGACGCCAACCCGTGGCCGCGAACTCGGACTCTGGGAGCAGATCTTTGGCACGGTCGGCGGCGTACGCCTGCCGAACTCTGAGGAAGCCACTCCGGGCAACCCGACCGGCCGCCGCCAATAGCGCTGGCCTCCACCGCCCATTGATCCCAGGCCCTGGAACCCCGGTTCCGGGGCTTTTTCATTTCTGTCCGTTGTGTACTCGTGGCCCGGATGCCCATGCCTGCAGGCGAATGCAAACCTATAGACGTTCTCTATAATTCGATTCCCCATAATCGATTGGATCAATGGCGCCGGAAGGCGTATCCTCGCGCACAAGGCGAGTGGGCCGCAAGATAACAGCAATGGGAGAGCAAAATGGACGGAAATGATATGGCAAGTGCCGGCAAGTGCCCGGTGATGCATGGCGGGATGACCGCCATCGGCAGGACGGTCATGGAATGGTGGCCCAACGCGCTCAATCTCGACATCCTGGGCCAGCACGATACGAAGACCAACCCGTTGGGCAAGGGCTTCAACTATCGTGAAGAGCTCAAGAAGCTGGACGTGAAGGCCCTCAAGCAGGACCTGAACGACCTGATGACCGACAGCAAGGAATGGTGGCCGGCCGACTGGGGCCATTATGGCGGCCTGATGATCCGCATGGCCTGGCACGCAGCCGGCTCCTACCGCCTGTTTGACGGCCGCGGTGGCGGCGGCACGGGCAACCAGCGCTTTGCCCCGCTCAACTCCTGGCCGGACAATGGCAACCTCGACAAGGCGCGCCGCCTGCTCTGGCCGATCAAGAAAAAATACGGCAACAAAGTCTCCTGGGCCGACCTCTACATCCTCGCCGGCAACGTCGCCTACGAATCCATGGGCTTCAAGACGTTCGGCTTCGCCTTCGGCCGCGAAGACATCTGGGCACCTGAAAAGGACGTCTACTGGGGTTCGGAAAAGGAATGGCTGGCTGACAGCGTCCTTCGCTATGCCAATGCCGAAGACCCGACTTCGCTCGAAGCGCCGCTTGGCGCCGTCCATATGGGCCTGATCTACGTCAACCCGCAGGGCCGCGACGGCAAGCCTGATCCGCTCAAGTCCGCCCATGACGTGCGCGTCACCTTCAAGCGCATGGCCATGAATGACGAGGAAACAGTCGCCCTCACCGCTGGCGGCCACACGGTCGGCAAGGCGCATGGCAATGGCCTGGAATCCAATCTCGGCCCTGCCCCGGAAGCGGCACCGATCGAGGAGCAGGGCTTCGGCTGGATGAATCACAAGACCCGCGGCATCGGCCGCGACGCCGTGACCAGCGGCCTTGAAGGCGCCTGGACCACCCACCCGACCCAATGGGACAATGGCTATTTCGACCTCCTGCTGAACCATGAGTGGGAACTGAAGAAAAGCCCGGCCGGCGCATGGCAGTGGCAGCCTGTCGACATCAAGGAAGAGGACATGCCCGTCGACGTCGAGGATCCCTCGATCCGCAAGATGCCGATCATGACCGACGCCGACATGGCGATGAAGATGGACCCGGAATACCGCAAGATTTCCGAGCGTTTCTACAATGATTTCGAGTATTTCTCGGAAACCTTCGCGCGCGCCTGGTTCAAGCTGACCCACCGCGACATGGGCCCGAAAGCACGCTATTTCGGCCCCGAAGTCCCGCAGGAAGACCTGATCTGGCAAGACCCGGTCCCGGCCGGCAATGCCAGCTATGATGTCGATGCCGTGAAGGCGAAGATCGCCGCCAGCGGCCTGTCCATCAATGAGATGGTCTCGACAGCCTGGGACAGCGCCCGCACCTATCGCGGGTCAGACATGCGGGGCGGCGCCAATGGCGCCCGTATCCGCCTTGCCCCGCAGAAGGATTGGGAAGGCAACGAGCCGGTCCGGCTTGCCAAGGTTCTGAAAGTCCTCGAAGGCATTGCCGCCAGCACAGGCGCCAGCGTGGCGGATGTCATCGTGCTCGCCGGCAATGTCGGCATCGAGCAGGCCGCGAAGAAGGCTGGTGTCGATGTGAAGGTGCCGTTTGCACCGGGCCGCGGCGATGCGACGGCCGAGATGACGGATGCGGAATCCTTTGAACCGCTGGAGCCCATCAATGACGGTTACCGCAACTGGCAGAAGGCGGAGTATGACGTCAGCGCCGAGGAGCTGATGCTCGACCGCACACAGCTTCTCGGCCTGACGGCGCCGGAAATGACGGTTCTCGTCGGCGGCATGCGCGTCATGGGCACCAATCATGGCGGCACCAGGCACGGCGTGTTCACTGACAAGGAAGGCGCGCTGACCAATGACTTCTTCGTCAACGTGACCGACACGGAAAATTACTGGAGGCCGTCAGGCAACGGCATCTACGAAATCCGTGACCGCAAGACGGATGCCGTGAAGTGGACAGCGACACGCATGGATCTCGTCTTCGGATCCAACTCGATCCTTCGCGCCTATTCCGAACTCTATGCCCAGGATGACAGCAAGCAAAAGTTCGTCGACGACTTTGTTGCCGCCTGGACCAAGGTGATGAACGCGGATCGTTTCGACCTCGCCTGATCTCCCCCAAGAGGCAGGTCCCCGATTCAGGGAAAAGCCCCGGCGCATATGCACCGGGGCTTTTTTTATTTGCGTACGGAGCGCGCCTTAGTGCGCGGCAAGAACCGCCAGAAGCAGCAAGGCCACGATGTTCGTGATCTTGATCATCGGGTTGACGGCTGGTCCGGCCGTGTCCTTGTAAGGATCACCCACCGTATCACCGGTCACGGCAGCCTTATGGGCTTCAGAGCCCTTGCCGCCATGATGGCCGTCTTCGATATACTTCTTGGCATTGTCCCAGGCACCGCCGCCCGAGGTCATCGAGATGGCCACGAACAGGCCGGTCACGATCACACCCAGGAGCATGGCACCGACAGCTGACAGGGCTGCACCGGCCCCGGCGATCACGAAGATCACACCGAACAGCACGATGGGCGACAGCACAGGCAGCAGGGACGGCACGATCATCTCCTTGATCGCCGCCTGCGTCAGGATATCCACGGCCCGGCCATAATCAGGCTTCACTTCGCCTTTCATGATGCCCGGCATTTCGCGGAACTGGCGGCGCACTTCCTCGACCACCGACTGGGCAGCGCGCCCGACGGCCATCATAGACATGCCGCCGAACAGGAAGGGCAACAGGCCGCCAAACAGCAGGCCAACCACGACGTACGGACTGGAGATCGAGAAGTCGACCACGACATTGTCGAAGAAGGTTCCCGGGTCGGCCTGAGCGATGAAGTATTTCAGGTCTTCCGAATAGGCCGCAAACAGGACCAGCGCGCCGAGGCCCGCAGACCCGATGGCATAGCCCTTGGTCACCGCCTTGGTCGTATTGCCGACCGCGTCCAGCGCGTCGGTCGTCTTGCGCACGTCCGATGGCAGTTCAGCCATTTCCGCAATGCCGCCGGCATTGTCCGTCACCGGACCGAAGGCATCGAGAGCCACGATGATACCGGCGAGCGCCAGCATGGTCGTCGTGGCAATCGCGATTCCGTAGAGGCCCGCGAGATTGAACGTGAGCAGGATGCCCGCCATGATCGTGATCGATGGCAGCGCCGTCGACTCGAGCGAGACAGCAAGCCCCTGGATCACGTTCGTGCCATGGCCCGACTCCGACGCCTTGGCGATGGAGCGCACGGGACGGAACTTGGTCTCGGTATAGTAGGCCGTAATGTAGACAATCAGCGCGGTCACGACGAGGCCCGTGACGCCGCACAGGAACAGGTCGAAACCGGTAATGTCGCCCACCATGCCAAGCCGCGCACCGGCTTCGTTCAAGACACCGAACCCGTTGGGCAACACGCTGCTGATGGCGATGGCCAGACCGCCAACCGACAGAACGCCGGTCACGATGAGGCCCTTGTAGAGCGCCCACATGACATCCGTGGACCCTTTGCTGAGGCGCACGAAGAAGGTGCCCACGATCGAGGTGATGATACACACGGCGGCAATCGCCAGCGGCAGCATCATCACGGCGGAAATGTCCGGCGATCCGGCGAAGTAGATGCCGCCCAGAACCATGGTCGCGACCAGGGTCACGGCATAGGTTTCGAACAGGTCAGCCGCCATGCCGGCGCAGTCGCCGACATTGTCGCCGACATTGTCCGCGATGGTGGCCGCGTTGCGCGGGTCATCTTCCGGGATACCGGCTTCCACCTTGCCCACCATGTCACCGCCGACATCTGCACCCTTGGTGAAGATACCGCCGCCAAGGCGCGCGAAGATCGAGATAAGCGAGGCACCAAAGCCCAGTGACACGAGCGCATCAATGACGTGCCGCTTCTCGTCACGTACCGACAGGTCCAGCCCGAGCGGGCCGGTCAGCAGGCCGTAATAGAGAACGATCCCGAGCAGGGCGAGGCCGACCACGAGCATGCCGGTGATCGCACCAGACTTGAACGCCAGGGCAAGACCGGCGCTGAGGCCGCTCTTCGACGCTTCCGTCGTGCGCACATTGGCGCGGACAGACACGAGCATGCCGATGAAACCTGCAGCGCCCGACAGGACGGCGCCGAGGATGAAGCCGACAGCGGCCATCCAGCCGAGCAGAACGAGCAGAATGACGGCAACAACGGCGCCGACAATGGCGATCGTCCGGTACTGGCGCTTCAGGTAGGCGTTCGCGCCTTCCTGAATGGCCAGGGCTATTTCACGCATTCGTGCGTCGCCTGACGGGGCCTTCATGATCGAATTGATCTGAAGGTAACCGTACAGGACCGACACAACGCCTGCGGCGAGTGCTATATAAAACCACATGGGTACTTCCTTCCTTCCCTGAGTCTCTTTGCGGGTCCGGGTTTGCCCCGGATCTCCAAAACCTGGTTATTATGGGTAAATGCCTGCCAGCCCCTCCTGATCGAGGCAACCTGCCTCCCTTCATACGCGAGTCACTGGCGACCCGATTCATCCATGCTCGAACCCTAGGGTTTCAGGCAGGTTAACGTTCCGGCCCCGCAAAATCAGTGACAGGCCTGACATGTCAGAGATTTTCCCGATTCGGGCGAGTTGTATGCCCTCATCACTCGCCTGTTGCGCGATCGTGGCCGATGCGGCCTCCGGCGCCGTGAACAGGACCTGGTAGTCATCGCCCCAGGTCGCCAGCTTCAGCATCTCCGCCTCGCCATCCGCCCCGCCCGCAAACGGCACCGCCCCAAGGTCGATCTCCAGGCTGACCCCTGAAGCCGCCGCCAGCGACCTTGCATCAATCAGCAGGCCGTCCGACACGTCCATGGCGGCGCTTGCATGACGGGCGATGAAAGCGGCAGCGGCGAGCGGCGGCAGGTCCGGCAGCCGGTAGGCGTCCCGCCACCCCCCTGCCACCCCCTTGTCACCCCCCGAAACCGCCTCCCACCCCCTCGCGGCACCCCCGATGCACCCCGTCAGCCACACGGCATCACCCGGTTTGGCGCCCGTCCGGCGCACCGGGCCGTCAGCCAGGCAGCGCCCCGTCAGCGTCAGGGACAGGAACAGGCCGAGGGGGCTGGTCACCGTGTCGCCGCCGATCAGCTGCGCGCCCCACGCGCTCAACTCGTCGCCCAAAGCTGCAGAAAATGCTGCGATTTCCGCCTCTCCGCGGGCTTTTGGCCAGCCGAGTGTCAGCAGCGCCTCAGCGGGCTCGGCGCCACTCGCCAGCAGGTCCGACACGTTCGCCCGCACCAGCTTGCGCGCGACCGTATCAATCGGGTCGCTGGCCAGGAAATGCACCCCTTCCACCATCGCATCCACAGTGATTGCTACAGGACCCGTCGTTCCCAGCTGCGCGACATCGTCCCGCAACCCGGCCGCCCCCTGCCCTTTTGCCAGCGGCGCGAAGTAACGCGCAATCCAGTCCTTTTCCGCCATTTCAGTCGCCCAACTGGCGTGTTTCACCCGCCATGTTCAGGGGATTTGCATCTAAAGTGAAACAAAACAAGGAATTGGCCTCCAAGGATCTGGCATCAGCCTGACCGTTCGGACGCACGATTACAAGCGGCGCTTAAGCGATCTCGCGGCCGATGGCATAGAACCGGTCGCGGCGCTGGCGCCGCAATTCCTGCGGTGACATGCCTTCCAGTTCCTTGAGGGCGGCATCCAGCGCCTTCGCCGCTGCCGCCATGGCCCGCTGCGGATCGCGATGCGCGCCGCCAATCGGTTCCTTGACCACACCGTCGATCACCTTTGTCTTCAACAGGTCCGGCGCCGTGATCTTCATGGCTTCCGCCGCATCCCGCGCCTTGGCCGGATCGCGGTACAGGATCGACGCACAGCCTTCCGGCGAGATCACCGAATAGATCGCATGTTCCATCATCAGCACCTTGTTGGCCGCCGCGATGCCGATGGCACCGCCCGACATGCCTTCGCCGATGATCAGCGTCACGAAGGGAACACCCAGCGACAGGCCGCGCTGGGTGCCACGCGCAATCGCTTCGGCCTGCCCGCGCTCTTCCCCGCCCTTACCGGGATAGGCGCCCGCCGTATCGGGAAAGCTGAGGACCGGCAGGTTGAACTTCTCCGCCATGTCCATCAGGCGCACGGCCTTGCGATAGCCTTCAGGGTGAGCCATGCCGAAATTGTGTTTCAGGCGTTTCTCGGTCGTGCGGCCCTTCTCATGCCCCATGAGGACCACAGACCGGCCCTTGAACCGGGCGAGGCCGCCAATAATGGCCTCGTCATTGCCGAACAGGCGGTCGCCGGCCAGTTCCTCGAAATCCTCGAAAATCGTGGCGATATAGTCAGACAGGTGCGGGCGGTCCGGATGCCGGGCGACCTGCGTCTTCCGCCAGGCGGAGAGGTCTGAGTAGATGTCTTTCAGCTGCTTGGTCGATTTGGCCTTCAGCTTGTTGAGTTCGTCCTTGATGGACGGCCCGCCCTTCTGGCCTGAGAGGGCCTCGAGCTCCGCAATCTTGGCGTCGAGTTCAGCAATGGGCTTTTCAAAATCGAGATATGTTGTGCTCATGCGTCTGTTTCTATCAATAGTGGCCTGACTCGCCTAGCGCCCATTTCATCAAAGAATTTCCTTGAACATCACCACCGCAGGCAGAGTCAAGACGCCCAGGAGAACCGGAAAAACAAAGAAAACCAATGGCAAAGTGAGTTTTGCGGGCAAGGCCATGGCCTTTTCTTCAGCATACAGGATGCGCCGCTGGCGCATGTCCGCGGAGAAGACGCGAAGCGTCTGCCCCAGGCTGGTGCCCATTTCTTCGGCCTGGCGCAGCATGGTCGCCAAAGACCCCGCCTCTTCAATTCCCATCCGGTCTGCAAAACCCCGCCAGGCAGTCTTTCGGGCCCGTCCGGCACGCAGCTCAAGCGAGAGCGACCGCATGAAGCCCGCAATGATGGGGTGGCGCAGTTCCAGCTCTTCGCCGACACGCTGGACAGACGCATCAAGGCTGAGCCCGGCCTCCACGCAGGCGACGAGCAAGTCCATCATGTCGGGAAAGCCGGCCGAACATTCCTGCCTCCGGGCCTTGGCGCGCTTATCCAGATACATTCCAGGCGCGATCAATCCGATCATGACCAGCATGACAGAGATGATGAGCGGCGTGTTGCCGGGCAGGTGTGCAAGGTAGGGCAACGCCGCCAGGAGGCCGAGTTGAGGCAGTACGATACAGACAAGCCGGGCAAAATAGTAACGGCCGACAGCAGACTTGCTGGTAAAACCTGCTGAGGCGAGGCGTGCCTTGGCGGCGCTGACGCCCTGCTCGTCATCGCCGGGCGCCATCTGGTCGGCCATCCCCGCCACCGCCTTGCCGATTCGGCTCTGGTTCCGGCGCTGTTCGGTGTTTGCAATGGCCGGTCCGCGCCGCTCCAGCCGGCGCTCGACGCTTTCAAGGTCGCGGCGACTGCGCAGAAAGGACAGCAGGCTTGGGAACAACAGCGCAACCGCCGCGCCCAGCATCAGAATGGGCGCCCAGATTTCCGGAGAAGATGACAGGTCGAGGTTCACTTCGGCGTCCTACATCTTGAAATTGATCATCTTGCGCATGACCATGTTGCCGATGAACATCCATACGAACAGGCCTGCGAACCCATATCGGATGAGCGGATCGTGGATCACGTTGCCGTAGAATTCCGGCCGCGTCAGATGGATGGCCAGCATGACGAGGAATGGTGCCGCCGTCAGGATCAGCGCCGACATGCGCCCCTCAGATGATGCTGCCTTCACTTTCAGGCGCATTGTCTGGCGTTCGCGGATCGTCGTTGTGTTGGCTTTCAGCAAGTCACACAGGTTGCCGCCCGTCTTCTCCTGAAGGCGGACGGTCGCGCCGAACAGCTCGACATCCGGATCGCCTGAACGCTCGGCCATGCGCTGGACGGCATTGGTCAGCGAAAAGCCATAGGACACTTCATCCGCCGTCATGCCGAATTCCGTTCCGATCGGGTCAGGCATTTCCCGCGCCACTAGCGCGACAGCCGTCGCCACGGGGTGGCCAGCCTCAAGGCTGCGGCAGACGATCTGCAAGGCATCCGGCAGTTGCGCCGCCAGCTTCTTGCGGCGCTTGCCGGCGACATGCTTGAGCACAGCCAGTGGCCCGAGAAAGAACACCACAATCGCAATGCCGCCAGCCGGCAACCAGCCGCCAACAAAGTGGACATAGGCAATCGCCGCGACCAGTCCGGCTGCGAGCGACATGGCGGCCCATCTCAGAGGCTGGTACGGCAGGCCGGAACGAACAACGAGACGGTTGAACCGCTCGAGCGGCATCGCAAAGTTGCCGTCGGCATCAAGGCCCCGGCTCTTGCGCAGTTCGACCATGGCCTCGCTTGTGCTCGCAAACTTGACCTTGAACTGAAGCCTGCGGTTCACAATGCGCTGGGTCTTTGCCTGTGTGACAAGCTCCGACCCCGCCTGGATCACGAAAAAGAATGCACCCGCCGCCATGATCGCACAGATCACGAGGAACATATTGTAACCGGACATATCTGGCAGGCCGAGCACGTCGCGAACCTCTAGAAAACAGTTGCAGGGTCGAACATGCCGGCGGGCATGGGAACACCGCGCCGTTCCATCTCGTCTAGAAATTTCGGGCGCAGGCCGGTCGCGACGAACTTGCCGATCACCTTGCCCTCTGCCGTCGTGCCAGTGCGTTCGAACTTGAAGATTTCCTGGATCTGGATGACCGAGCCTTCCATGCCGGTAATCTCGGCAATCGACATAACCTTGCGCGAACCGTCTGATAGGCGTGAGGCCTGAACGATGAAGTTCACGGCAGAGGCAATCTGCCCCCGGATGGCTTCTTCGGAGATCTTCATTCCGCCCATCATGACCATCTGTTCGAGGCGCGTGATGGCATCGCGCGGATTGTTGGCGTGGATGGTCGCCATCGACCCTTCATGGCCTGTATTCATGGCCTGCAGCATGTCAAATGCCTCTTCACCCCGCACCTCGCCGAGAATGACCCGGTCAGGCCGCATGCGCAGCGCGTTCTTGACCAGTTCTCGCTGGCGGATTTCGCCTTTGCCCTCGATATTTGGCGGGCGCGTTTCCATCCGCGCGACATGCGGCTGCTGCAGCTGGAGTTCGGCGGCATCCTCAATCGTGATCATACGCTCTTTCGGGCTGATCGCCGATGACAATGCGTTGAGAAGCGTTGTCTTGCCTGAACCCGTACCGCCCGAGATGACGGTTGACGCCTTGCACTTGACCGCTCCGAGAATGAACTCGGCGACAGGCCCAGGAATGGCGCCAAAGCTGACCAGCTTGTCCATCGTCAGCGGAGACTTGGAAAACTTGCGGATCGAAACCAGTGGGCCGTCAATCGCAATCGGCGCGATGGCGGCGTTCACGCGGCTGCCATCCAGAAGGCGCGCATCGACCAGCGGCTGGCTTTCGTCAACGCGGCGGCCTACCGCGGAAACAATCCGCTGCACGATGCGCAGCAAATGGTCGTTGTCGGCAAAGCGGACTGGCGCCAGCTGAAGTTCGCCATGGCGTTCGATGTAGACCTGATCGTAGCCGTTGATCAGGATGTCTGCGATGGAATCGTCCTTCAGCAGGGGCTCGATGGGTCCCAGACCGGTCATTTCATCCATCACGGCATCGGCGAAGGATATCTCTTCCGACGAGGAAAGCGCCATTTCTTCCTTGCGGATGATTTCCGAAATGATCCCGCGCACACGCTGGCGCATCGTGCCGTCATCCAGCTTGTCCAGCGCCGACAGGTCAAGTTCGTCGATCAGTTTTGCATGCACGCGCAGCTTGGCGTCGAGCAGGTCGAATGCCTTGGTTTCGTCCTTGGCTTTCGTGAGCACCTGAGCAAGCAGCGCTTTTGCGTCATCGGGTTTCGCAGTCGGCATGATGACCGGCGCAGGCGCCGCAGTACTCGATCCGAACCGGCTCATTTCGCGCGCTTCCTTGCTTGGGGTTGTGCCGCTCCCGCGGCAACGTCATCCGGCAGGAGCCGGTCAACGAATTGTTGGACGTCCAGCACGAGCTGGCTCTTGGGCTTCACGTCGGCAATGGGCTTGCCGAGATTGACTGCCGTGCGCGCCGCGTCCCAGTCGGACGCGATCGTCGTGTGTATCTCCCGCTCGATAGCCTGTTCGGCCTTGTCGACCGCAAACTCGGCACGGAAGCGCTTCTTGGGGAACATGCGGTTCAGCACGAGTTTCGACGTGCCGCGGTCGCCCCGCAGGGCATCCGTTTCCCGGCACATGTCAGCGGCCGCATGCAGGCTCGGCACCGTCAATTCGCTTACGATGATCGCCTCGTCGACGGCGCTCAGAATGGGCTTTGTCCAGGGCATCATGTGGCGAGGCATATCCACCAGCACGTATTCGAATGCGCTGCATGCCACATCCAGCAGGCGAAGCATGGCAGGCTCGCCAGCCAGAAGATCGGCATCCGGGTTGCGCGGCGCGGCGATCAGCGACACGCCGTCGGCGTGCTCCCAGCACCAGGCCGCCAGCAGGCGCTGGTCAAGGCGTTCAGGCGCATCGGCGAGGGCATAGAGATCCAGCTTCGGCACGGCTTCCAGAAATGACGTGACCATGCCGTCGGCGACGTTCAGGTCGACCAGGCAGACCTTTCCGGGGCCCACCTTGCGCGCCAGAGCAAAGGCGCTTTCAATGGCCAGCGTCGATACACCCGCACCGCCAACCGCGCCGCGAAATGCCCAGCATTTCGATGTCGCGCCAGACCCCTGAACTGACTGCGTCTCACGCAATTGCTCGGCAGCATCGATCACTTCCTCAATGCCGGCCGAACCGGGCACGATATCGGATGCATCCAGCTTCATTAGTGCCCTGACCATATGGCCAGGCAACTGGTCGGATACAACGATGACCGCCGTGTTGGGACGCTCCACAGCCAGTGTCAGGATCACCTGGTCATAGCCGTCAACGCCCTGCTCGACGAGCACCAGGCCCCCGCCATGGCGCAGGACGATCTCGGACGATGAAAGCCCCGAGAGATCTGAAAACTCTGCGCAACAGGCCTTGAGCGCCGCCATCCGCTCGGGGCTGGCCAGCGCGGCAAGCGAAGGGATCACCCGGTTCGACGGCGGCAGTGTCGGTTCCGGTTTCAGGACGGGTTCAAACATGTCAGCGGCCCGTTCCGCCGGCGGACGCCTGACGCAGTTCTTTCGGCTTGCCTTCGTTCAGTGCCTTCACGGCATTCGCGGCTCTTACGCCCGACGTCGACTCGATCTGCCGCGAGTTCGGAAGATTCACATCGCGCACGGATTGGGCGGCAATGTTTGTCTCGGTCGCACCACCCAACAGGTAAACATCCTGATGGTCGTGGCTGGCGCATGCGGTCAGCAGGGCAAGGGCGGCGATCGTGCCGGTGCTCCGGTTGTATTTTCTCATGTCGTGGCCTCCCTAGTTTGCCAGTGGAACGATGGCCGTCTGGTCCAGCAGGAACAGCTCGGCTTCAGTCGGTTCAGCGAATGCATCCAGCGGCGAACTGAGCATGTCCGGATGCGGCGCCGGCTGCACGAGACGCGGCGTAACGATGATTACAAGCTCGCTCTCATTCTTCTGGTAGCGCTTGGACGCGAACAGCTGGCCCAGCACTGGCACATTGCCCAGCCACGGCGTCTGGCGCACATCATTGGAATAGTCGTTTTGCAGGAGGCCCGCGATCGCAAAGGCCTGGCCGTCGTGCAGCTCGATCGTCGTATCGGCCCGGCGCACGGAAATACCCGGTATTTCAATGCCGGCCGACCGGATGCCATTGGCGCGGTCCAACGACGACACTTCCGGACGCACACGCAGGTTGACGAGTCCGTCGCCCAGAACCGTTGGCGTGAAGTCCAGGCTCACGCCGAATTTCTTGAATTCCACACTGATCTGGTTGTTCTCGTTGGCAACCGGAATGGGATACTCACCCCCCGCCAGGAAGCTGGCCGTGTCACCCGACAGTGCCACAAGGTTCGGCTCTGCCAGTGTACGGATGACTCCCTTCTGCTCCAGTGCACGCAAGGTGATATCGACATTCTCGTTTCCGACATTCGTGAACAAGGCGATTGTCTTCTCTGCAATTCCCGAAATCGTGCCGCCGTCAGTCACGCCGACAACATCATTGGCATCGAACGAATTGCCAAAGCCGATTTCCTTCACCGCACTGCGGCTGGCCTCGACAAAGCGCACTTCGAGCAGGACCTGCTGGCTCTGACCGACTGAAAGCCCATTGGCCACTCCGCCCGGCACATGCCGCTCGGCAAGTTGCAGCGCCATTTCGGCCGCCGCCGCTGTTGTCAGTTTGCCATCCAGGAAGACGCCATCATGCACGGCGTAGACATTGATGTCTTCGCCTGGCAGAAGATTCTTCAGGTCCGTTCTCAATTCATCAAGGCCAAGCTCGACTTCGACTTCAATGAGCTCGGCGATTTCACCGGCGGCATCATAGATCAGGACCGTTGTCGTGCCTGGCAGCTTGCCGCGCAGGAAGAAGGACCGGTTTGATGTTGCCATCGCGTCGGCAATTTCGGGATCGGCGACAACCAGTGTTGCAAACTTGAGATCGGCTTCGACGACCGTCGAGCGGCCCTTTTCGAGCACGAGCACCGTCGCACCATCAGGTGCGTTGCGCTGTATCCACGCGCCAGAGGACGGGGCCGCCAGGATGATCGCCGCAAAACAGGCTGTCAGGAATTTCTGGAAACTTTTCATTTGCTGGCACCTCCGGCCGGAGCCTTTTCCTTGGCCACCGGCGTGGTGACTTCCGTTTCTGCATCGCCGTTGATCACCCGGATACGCGCCGTCGATGGAGCCCGTACCACGCGCGGCCGTGACACGACACGCACCGGCTCCGGGGCCTTGCGTATCTCGGCTACCAGATCGGCTTCCTCGCGGCGTCCGATCAGGGCCAGGCCCAGCGCACCGCGCTGGCTGGCTGCGCTCAATGCAAGCGCATCATCCGGCGTCACCTCAAGGGTCACCGTGCTGGAGGGGCGTGCGCCTTCGAGGCCGGCTTCAAACGTCTGGTCGATGGCCAGCACATTCACATTCCTGAGCACGGATCGCGCGATCACGTCGCCCGATGCACGCTCGCCATCGCGCACAGAGGAGCGGCCGCTTTCCTCAAGCGACACAAATTCGTTCACATCGACCCTGTCGCCTGGAAGGACAAAGCCTGCCACTCCCGTATCATTGCCCACAACAACGGATACGGCTCGCATGCCCGGCGTGATCGACGCGGCAAGCGTCAGCACTGACCCGGTTTGATCGAGCTTGGTTCGCATCAGGGGCTCGCCCGGCACAATCAGTCCGCGCGCATAGGCAATCTCATTGAGCTCATCAAAGCTGCGCAGGGCATCGGCCGGAACCGAATCGGCCGGCCAGGGCGTTGCCTTCAGTGCGGAGCGATCGATGAGGTCTCCGGTCTCGATAACCGAGGTGGCGACGAGCACGGACGACATCTCGACAGCTGGCATGAGACTTGCTGCAGATGCATCAGACGTATTCGACGTCATGTAGTTGCGGCCAAGGAAAACCGCACCTGCGCCCAGCAACAGCGATAGCCCCAGACTTATCAGGGTTGTTGGCTTCATCGTCGGATACCCTCTTTCCCATGACCGCCACCTGGTCAGATTGGGACACTAGAGTGCAGGCGATAAAGTCTGTTGAAGAGCGCCGTCCAAATCTTGGACAGCGCCCGAACCCCCTGTTAACCAAAACCTAAGAGGTATTAAGCGGTGTTGAATCATGCCGTTGCGGGCAATTCATCGCTCTGTCGATAGGGATTCTCGGTTCGTTTTCTTAGCTATGAAGGAAACGCGGTTCGGCGCCTGGCACAAGGATCGCCGCCGTCAGTTTCCCGCCATAGACCGCCCCGGTATCAAGATTGATCCTGCGCCCATCGGCTGCGACATCGGGCTTCCAGTCCATCGTTGGCGTATGACCGTGCACCACGACCTGGCCAATCAGGGCCGGCGCGGTCCAGCATCGCGTATCAAAGAATTCCCGGCGCCGCGTCCACATACGCACACGTTCGCCGCACTCGGGAAACGCGTCCGGGTCAACCCCGCCATGAACGAAGACGAGTCCCTGCTGTTCGTCCCGGTGGATGGTCGGCAGGGCGTGCAACCAGTCAAGATGGACGTCCGTCGGTCCATCCAGCCCCCGGCGATGATAGCTCTCCATGGTTTCCTCACCGCCCCATTTCAGCCAGTTGGTGCGTGAGGCCTCGTCATCGAACCGAAGCGACTCGATCATCATCTGCTCGTGGTTGCCCCGAAGGGTTATGCAGCGCGGCCCCAGGCGCGCTTCCATTTCGATCAGGTGATCGACCACGCCGCAGGAATCCTCGCCCCGGTCGATCAGGTCGCCGAGGTGCACCCAGGTCAGGTCCGCCCCGCCCAGCTCCCTGTCGGCGTAAAACCGCACCTGGTCGTGTAATTCCTTCAGGCGATCAAGTTCACCATGAATATCGCCGATTGCAGCATAAACGGTTTGTGTCATGCCTCACACCTAATGCCAGACTACGGGCATAAAAGGGCCGCACGGCCAAAAGGTGTCAGGGTCAGGCCGCACAAGAAGATAACCCATCATCAGCCCGGCCGGCGCAATCAGCCGTCGGTCGACAGAACCTCGGCGAATTGAGCCGCATCGACATTGCCCCCCGTCACCACCACCCCCACACGGCCCCCTCGCCACGCCGCTGGAACCCCCTTCAACACCCCCGCCAGCGCCGCTGCTCCACCCGGTTCGGCCACGATTTTCAGGTGCCTGAAGGCCTGCCGCATGGCCCCGCGCACGTCCGCATCGCTGACGGTCAGCGCGCCTGCCAGAAGGCGTTTGCCGAGCGGAAACGTCAGGTTCCCCGGCTTCGGTGTGAGTATGGCATCGCAAATCGACCGCGTACCCGGCGCATTCTCAATGATTTCGCCGGCTGCCAGCGAGCGGCGCCAGTCATCATGCCCCTCAGGTTCAGCCGCCCAGATTTCAGTTTTCGATGACAGCTGCTCGAATGCCAGTGCCACGCCAGTAATCAACCCGCCGCCACCGGTGCAACAGACCAGGTAATCCAGCGGCTTGCCCATCGCCGCGACTTGCCGCGCAAACGCGAGACCGAGCGTCCCCTGGCCTGCAATAATGTCCGGATCGTCATAACTCGGCACCACGATGGCCCCGCGATCAGCAGCCAGTTCAGCCGATATCGCTTCACGGCTTTCCGAATTCCGGTCGTAGAAGTGCACTTCGCCGCCATCGGCGAGCACGCCATCCACCTTCACCTGCGGCGCATCGGACGGCATGACAATAAGTGCCGGCATGCCGAGCAGCCGCGCCGCCCGTGCGACGCCCTGCGCATGGTTGCCGGATGAAAATGCGACCACGCCTGCCTTGCGGCCGCTCTCGGGAATCTGCGCCAGCCTGTTCATTGCGCCGCGTATCTTGAAACTGCCGGTGACCTGCAGGCACTCTGCCTTCACGAGCACTTCCGCGCCCGCAGCAGCATCGAGGGCCGGATGGGTCAGGACAGGCGTTTCGCGCACGACGCCCGCAACCCGCGCTTCAGCGGCGAGGACATCATCAAAATCCGGAAGTTTGAATGGCTGGCACATGGACACAGCCCTAGCCTGTCCCGGACCTGCCTTCAAACCCCCTTCATCCTGTTATTTTGTCAGGCGAAGTTCCCGGGCAGCAATTGCCGAAAATGTCTTGTCCAGTTGCGATGACGTGATGTTGAACGTCCGGTCCGCATCAGCCGCGCAGTCGCCCAGAAGCTTGATCGCGGCGCTATCGGAAATATCCACAGCAATCGTGTAAAGCTCGATGTCATAGTCTTCGCGGATGGCCTTGCAGGAATCCAGTGTCAGGCCGTCAAGGCTGTCACCGTCGAGGCTTTTCATGCCCTTGGCCTTCCAGCACTTGCCCGCAGCACCGCGGTCGCCGGATTCGTTACATCCATAATAGCCTTCGAAATGGTACGGGGCTTCGTTCCTGCCGTCCGTCAGCAGGATCATGATCTTGCGAACGCCCGCATCCTTGAACGGTTTTGGTTCCTGATCACCGGTCGTCCCGAAGAAGCTGGCCCAGGTCGAACGGGGAGACAGCGCGCGCAGTCCCCACATCAAGCCTATGTCAGCCTGCGTGCCGCCCTGTACAGGATACATGTGATCGAGCTTTTCGAGGATCTGGCCCCGGTCACCTGACAGCCCGAGCATTGCCGTCGGACAGTTCATGTTGGGCCCGGAGACGGGCTTGTAGCTCGACCACGGGAAAATATCCTGCTGCCAGGCACAGGCCTTTCCGCCACTGGCGAAATAGCCGAATTCTGTCGGGTCAGACACACAGGCAGGTGACATGACACTCAACGGCTTCTTGTAGGCCGTAGCACAAAGCTGCGTCTCGTTCATGTAGACGTTCCGAAGACCGTCATAGCCGGCCTGATTGCTGCTTTGGGTACATTTCAGCAAGCGATTGCCTGGAATGTCGAGCGAAGCATTCTGGATTGGCGGCGCAAGGTCAATGATAGACCCCTGCGGGCCCGGAACCGGCGGCTTGGGTGGCGGTGGCGGGGACGGCGGTGATGGAGGCGATGGTGGTTTCGGCGTCTTCGGCGGCTTTGGTGGTTTGGGCGGCGAAGGGGGTGACGGAATACTGTAGGTCTGCAGCTCCGGCTCCAGCCAGGAGGCATGCCAGCGCATGCCAGAAACCGCATCGTCGGTCAGGCGCTTGGTGACGAATCCACCCGTGCTGACGACACGTTCATTCGGTGCCGATCGCACGCAGCCGCGCCATTCGACCGGTGCGAAATCACGCGCCATGGCAGCGGCCGTGTAGGCTTTTTCAGCTTCCGGTTCGTAAAGGTACTTCCGGCGGCTTTCGAACGGGGCGTTTGGCGTGCGGGCCGAGCCATACACAGGCGGTGTGCCAGCCATGGCTGGCGCCGGATTCCATGCGCCTGGCGCTTCGGAATTGATGTTGACGACGGATGCCCAGGGCACGACACCAATCGACATCAGGCCAGCGGCTGGTGTCTGGTCGAACATCGTGTTCACAAAACCCTTGGAAGCCTCCCGCATCTTGGTGAAGCGGTCCTGCTCAAACATGGAACTCGTATTATCGAGGGCGAGGATCACTTCGATCTTGCGGCTGTCGCCGGCCTGCGCCGCTCCCGTCACTGACAGCTGCTGAAAGGAGCGGCCAAAGAAGGCACCGAAAACCATGGGCAGGTCGGATACCGCAACGGCCGAAACTTCTCCGAGATCGGTGATGGTTGACGTAACCTTTGCCTTGCCGAGATCAGTGTGAGCGGTCGCAACATCCTGATGGTACATGTTCTCGATCGCAGCCTTCGTGAGCGCCTTGCGATCCGCATCGTCCGTTGCAGCATTGTTCACAAATTCACGCGCGCCATTCAGAACGGCGGCGTCCATCGACGCTTGCATGTGCTTCTTGGCCGAAACCATGCGCGCCCCATCGACTGCCACGCCGACAAACATGGTCAGAGGCAGCAGGCACAAGGCATAAATCACCGCCGTGGCGCCATTGATGTCACGCTTGAAATCCCGGGCTTTCGCTTTGATCGGACGTTTCATGTTAGAACACTCACCAAGCTATTCCCCTGACACGTGCAATACGCATGCCATGGTGCCCGCCTGAGGGGACATTCCGTAAAAGCGGAAAATCCGGAATTTCCGAATGTTTACAATCTTTTAGTGCGTTTTAACCACTGAAAAACCGCCGAAGACCGGTCCTGTCGGGCGTTTAATTCGTGTCAGATTGGAGCTTGCCTAAAGTGACGCCGCAAACTTGCGGATGAGGTCACGCGCGCCTTCGGCGGTTTCCTCATTGTCGACCGCATGGGCCATGACGGCTTCGAAATAGCCGAGTTTCGACCCGCAATCATATTCACGGCCTTCAAACTCGTAAGCGTAATAGCTTTGGGTTTCCATCTGGCGCGCCATGGCGTCGGTCAGCTGTATTTCTCCGCCAGCACCCGCGGCCTGGTCAGCCAAAAGGGCAAAGATTTCAGGCTGGAGAATGTAGCGGCCCGTGATCTTCAGGTTCGAAGGTGCCGATTCCATTGGGGGTTTCTCGACCATGCCCGACATCTCGATCAGGCGGCCATTACGCGATTTCGGCGCGATCACGCCATAGGACGACACACGTTCCATCGGAACCGGATCGACCGCAACAATGTTCCCGCCCACTTCATTATACGCCGAAACCATCTGCGCGAGGCACGACGGACTGGATTTGACGATCACATCGGGCAGCAACACGGCAAATGGCTCATTGCCGATGATGTCGCGCGCGCACCAGATCGCGTGGCCAAGCCCGAGCGGTGACTGCTGGCGAACGAAACTCGCGGCCCCAGCCGGCAGCACGGTGCGCTGCACTTGCTCGAGGATCGCATCCTTGCCCTTCTGCCTGAGGGACACATCCAGTTCGTAATTGATGTCGAAATAGTCCTCGATCGCGCCTTTGCCACGACCGGTGACGAAGACGATATGCTCGATTCCGGCTTCGAGGGCCTCATCGACAACGTACTGAATGGCCGGACGGTCAACGACGGGCAGCATTTCCTTCGGGATGGCCTTGGTCGCAGGCAGAACCCGCGTGCCCATGCCAGCGACCGGTAGAACTGCTTTCCTGACGCGCATCGGCGGCTCCTGTTTCATATCGTATCAGCGCGTCCCTATCGCTCAAAAGCGGCGGTAAGGCCAGAGAACAATTCGCGATCAGAGCGCGGCGTAGAGAACGAAACCGGCTAGCCAGGTCGACAGGCTGAGCACCAGTAATGTGGCAATAATCCTGCGCACAGACCTGCGGTCAGGCTTGGACAGCTCGGACAATATCCGCGCCTGCAGGGCATGCGCCGGAGAGGCGACATGCTCGGGAGTGTGGTGCTTTTCAACAGCCTGAACGCCAGTTTTGCCTGCAGCGGTATCCGCTTCAGGCACGTCCGCCTGGTGGGGCGGCTGGTTATGTACAGGCAGCGCAGCCATGGAGCTCTCCGGTCATCTCACAGGGACAGATGCCATGGATGCCCTAAGTTTTGGCTAACATACTGCAGCAAAATGGTTTCACATAGATTCACCATCGGGCATTATGCGACCGCTTCGAACACGCCCTGACCATTCCGCCGGACGCCAAACACGCGGGCGAGGCAGCCCGCATCAAGTGCCTCATCAGGCGGGCCGTCCGCAACAATCGTCCCCTGGTCCAGCACGATGATGCGGCTGCAAAAGCGTGAAGCGAGGTCAAGATCGTGGATCGCCGCCACGACAGCACGTCCGGCGTCGCACTGTTCCTGCAACACCCGCATGAGGGCGAGGCGGTGAGCAATGTCGAGCGCGGCGCCCGGCTCGTCCAGCAAGAGGGTGCGGGAGGGGGTGGCAAGGGTGCGGGCGAGGTGAAGACGTGCCTGCTCGCCGCCCGACAATGTGTGCACTGCACGGTGGCGGTATGGGGTCGCCCCGGCGCGCTCCATGGCGTCGTCGATGGCTTCCTTGTCGGCCGGCCCGCAATGCTCATACGGCGCGGGACTGGTGACGAAGCGGCCCAGCGCGACAAGGTCTTCCGCGATCAGGTTCCAGGCCACGGGCCGCGCCTGGGGTAGCCAGGCGACCAGCAAGGCGCGCTCGCGATGGGTCAGCGATGCGATATCGGCATCCCCATAACTGACCTTGCCCTGCCGGGGCGCCAGCAGGCCGGTCATCACGCGCAGCAGCGTGCTCTTTCCGGCGCCATTGGGCCCGACGAGCCCGACGAATTCCCCCGGCGCGAGGCCGAATGACACGTCGGACAGGACTGGACGGTTGCCGAGATCAACATGAACACCTGACACAGTGATCATCGCGTGCTGCCTCCCAGTCGCGCAGCGATCCAGATGAACACGGGTGCGCCGAACAGGGCGGCGGCAACGCCGAGCTTCAATTCCTGCGAAAACGGCAGCACGCGCACCAGCATGTCGGCGCCGAGCAACATGCCCCCTGCCGCCAGCGCCGAAGGGAGCAGGACACGCTGGGGATCATGCTTCACAAGGGGGCGCACAATGTGGGGGGCGACCATGCCGACGAAGCCGATCGTGCCCGCCAGAGCGACACTCGCCCCGGCCAGCAGCGACGTGCCGACAATGATCAGCAGGCGTACTCGGGCAGGGCTCACACCAAGTGACGCGGCCGTCTCCTCGCCAAGCGACAGGGCCCGAAGCGACGGTCCCGCCATGAGGACGGCCGCCGCACCGAGTGCCCAGGCCGGAACGGCCATGCCGACGTCAGTCCAGGACCGGTTGGCGACTGAGCCGAGCATCCAGTTTATCAGGTCGGACAGGCTGTAGGGGTTTGGGGCAAGGTTCAGCGCAAGCGACATGAGCGCGCCCGCAAGGCTCGACAGGCCAATACCGACCAGAAGGAGCGTTACCGTGCTGGCACCACGCCCGGCGGCGAAGAGCAACAGTGCGACGGCGAGCCCCGAAAAGAGGATGGCAGCCAGGGGCACGGCGAAACTGCCCGCTGCTGCCAGGCCGAAATAGATGGCAATCACGGCCCCAAGCGACGCGAAAGCCGATACGCCGAGCACACCGGGCCCGGCGAGCGGGTTCTGCAGCAATCCCTGCAAACCCGCACCCGACAGGCCAAGCGCCGCGCCGACACCAAATGCCGCCACAGCGCGCGGGAGGCGGATTTCCCAGACAATGAGGCGCGAAGCTTCCGTCCCCTGCCCGATCAAGGCCGCAAAGGTCTCACCCAGCCCCAATGGCGCACTGCCAACCAGAACCGAAAGCGAGAGCAGGACCACGCACCCGGCCGCAAGGATGAGCGAAACATGCTTCATGGCGCAGCCTGCAGTGCCGCAGCCACGTGGCGGGCTTCATCAGCGACGAACCATGCAGGACATGTCAGGCGGCTTTCAGTCATGCGCACGACTGTTGCATCCTTCAGCGCATAGGCAAGCGCCGGATGGCGCGCGCTGCTCCATTGATCGAAAGCGTAATCATCAAACCCGAAAAAGGCGGTCAGGGCGACGGCGGGCGGCTGCATGACCAGTTTTTCCAGGGGCAGGCTGTGCCAACCGGCACCTGTTGCGGCGTTCTGAAGTCCTGCCCGGTGCATGATCGCATCGACCATCGTGCCCTCGCCGGCGGTGACGGCGCCGGGAGTGATGTAAAGCGCGCTCGCGCCCGTGGCCGGCTCGGCGTCCGGCATCGACGCCACGAGCGCATTCGCCCGCGCCGCCTGCCCCAGCGCCGCGCCGACTTCACGGGTCACACGCGCGGCACCCTCCATGTCCGTCGCGTATCCGATCTGGACCGTGCGGATGCCCATCCGTTCGAAGAATGCCAGGGCCCGCGCATCACCGCCCCAGCTGCGCACGACAATATCAGGCTGCAGCGCGATCACATCCTCTGCCGTGGCGCGGACTTTGGGCAATCCCTCAGCCCGCTCGTGCAGGAAACTGAATGGACGCTCTGCATCCCTGGAAAGGGCGCGGACTTGTTCGCGATCGGCCAGGCCGAGCACAAACTGGTCCGCACAATAGTCGAGCGAGACGACAGTCGGGCGCACTTCGTCTGCTGCCGCCAAGGGGGACAGCGTCAGCAGGAAAAGGAGCGCCCATCGCATCATCGCAGTTTCACCCCGACCAGGGCTGCTGCGCCCGGTGTTTTATATCCGAACACGTCTGTTGCCGTTTCATCAAACAGGTTTTCACCGCGCAGGGTGACCGCCATTCGTTTGGTGATCGGGTATTCGAAGCTGGCCGAGAACAGCGTGTACGCATCGAGTGTGACACGGCGCGACGGGAAGCTGCCAAAGTCAAAGTCATCCTGATCGCCGACATAATCGAGCGCGGCGCCGATACGGTAGCCATCAGGTTCCGGCTGCCAGTCGACCGAAATGGACGCCGTCTTGTCAGGCACGCGGATCTCGTCACTGCCATCATCGCTTTCGCTCTGCAGGAAGGTTACCTGCCCGGCGACGCTCAGCGCATCGGATGCCTGCCAGCGCCCGGACAGTTCGACGCCGCTACGTTTGGATTTTCCGTCGCGGTTCGCTGCCGTCGAATTGAAGCTGGAATCAAACGCCGTGTAGATTTCATCCTCAAGGTCAGCTTCAAAGTAAGCTGCCGACAGCGTTGCCGCGCCGAATTGCTGGTCCCAGCCGATTTCCCAGCTGGTGGACTGCTCCGACTTGAGATCGGGGTTGCCGATAAAGCTTCCCGGGAAAAAGCCGAACAATTCCGTGAACGTGGGGTTTTTCACCCCCGTTCCGACCGATGCCCGCGCACGCGCACTGATCGCGTCAAAGGCGTAGCCCGCACCAATGCGCCATGTCGTGGCATCATCGAACCGGCCATGATTGTCATCGAAGCGGCCAGAGGCGCTGAGATCGAGCGCTTCAAGCTTCACGCGGTATTCAAGCGCAAGGCCCACGCTCTCGAAGGTTTCCGACGCATCCGTCGCGCCGGCATAAGCAACGTCTGTGCGGTCATAATCTTCCTTTTCGTAGTCGATTAGACCGGTCAGTTCCTGATTGGCAAAACCGAGCGACGGGCTCCACGATACCTTGAGGCGCTCGCCAGCCGAATCGTCCGTCCTGGCACCCTCGGTCGTATTCTCGCGTGTCACTTCATTATAGCTGGTGCGGAAGACATGACCGATCTGGCCGATCTTGCCGGACAGGGACGTGCCTATGATATATTGATCGGCTTCCATTTTCTTGTCGACATTGTTGAGCAAGCCATCAAAATCGGTGTCGGAATCGAAGTCGGCATTCGACCGGCGCGCGAGAGCGAGCCCCGAAAGCGTCCAGTCTGTATCGAGATCGATGGCGCCGCGGACGACAACGGACAGCGCGTCGGATCCATCCTTCTCGCCGCCGAGGCCCGAAACATCTACGCCGGCTGTCGTGAAGCCGCTGATGCCCATTCCATAGCGCGCAGCGCCGCTTTCGCCTGTATAGGACGCACTGGCGCGGGCCGTGTCTTCCGTGCCGATCTCGCCGAACGCCTGCAGGCCTCTGGCACCCTCGGTCGACAGGGACACCACGCCGCCAATGGCATCAGAGCCGTAGATTGACGAGGCTTCGCCGCGCAGCACTTCGATACGCGTGGCGCCAATGCCGGTGAGCAGTCCAAAATCGGTCTCGCCATTGACCGGGTCGGACACCTCGATCCCGTCGAGCAGGACAAGCGTGTGATTCGCCTCGGCGCCGCGCAGGCGAACCTGGCTAAGCGCGCCGGTGCCACCCGAACGCGACACGCCCACGCCGGGAACAGCGCGCAGCTGGTCTGCGGCGTTGGGCGACATGCGAATGGCAAGGTCGTCCGCCGTCAGCACGCTGACGCTGGCAGTGATGTCGTCGGCTGGCGCAGGCCGGAGGCCGATGACAGATACGACTTCGAGATCAAGGGCTGATTCCTGCGCCGTCGCGGCGCCGGATAGGACCAGCACGGCTGCGCCGGCCAGAAGGTATTGTTTGAGCATCGCTCACACTCCGTTGTCCCGGCGCAATGGCCGGGCGTTACACCAAAAGTGTCGCGTAGACGGAGTATCAGCCTCCGCTGCCATTGGTCTGAACCCGGACCAGGGCAAACGACGGCAAGAGGCAGGTCTCCTGGCTTGCGGATCGGTGGAACAGGCCGCCTTCCCGGGAAATTCCCAGTGGCTTTATGGCCAGTCCCTCTCCGCTTACAGTTACGGGCATAGCGCCGGATTCTCACCGGCTTCCCTTTTCACCTGCGGTTAGGCAGGCACCTTTTGCGTGGAACAGGCTTTAGTCCCGTGATTCCGGGATGGCAAGATCAAAGCGGCATCAGCGTGTGGCCGCCATCGACGACGATGGTTGCGCCGGTCATGAAACTGCCAGCGTCGGACGCGAGCAGCAGGAGAGGGCCCGACAGTTCGGAAACATCGCCGATACGGCGCTGGGCGATTCGGCGAATCATTTTCAGGCCCTCTTCCGATTCGAGGAAATCATCATTGATCTCGGTCTTGAAATAGCCGGGCGCGATCGCGTTCACGCGGATTCCGAAGCGTGCCATCTCGACGGCCATCTGGCGGGTCATGTGGTCGACCCCGGCTTTGGAAACCGAATAGGCGGTCGTCATCATCTGCGTACGCAGGCCCGTTATCGAGGCAATATTGATGATGGACCCGGGCACCTTGGCGGCCGTCATCGCGTTGGCGCCATGCTTGGCAACACGCCAGACGCCTGTGAGGTTTGTGTCGATGACAGCATTCCAGTCGTCTTCGGGCATTTTCGTGAACCAGCCTTCACGCGACATGCCGGAATTATTGACGATGATGTCGCACGGACGCCCCAGTGCGTCGGCGATTTCCGCGTAGGCGCCTGTCACGCTGTCTTCGCTTGTCACGTCCATTTCCACTGGCAAGGCCTTGCCGCCGCGCTTTTCAATTTCTGCAGCGACAGCCTCGAGGCGATCCATCCGCCGCGCCGCCACCACGACATGGGCGCCGGCCTCTGCCAGAACGCCCGCAAAATGGCGGCCAAGCCCGCTGGACGCGCCGGTAACCAAAGCCGTTCGATTAGCCAAACTAAACATACCCATGCCCTCAACCTCCAAATTTCATGTTGCGTCACGCAATAATTTGCCTCTATCTCAGCGGCATGAAAATATCAGTGCTGAGGGAGCGACGCTCCGGTGAGACCCGTGTGGCCGCAACACCGGAGACCGTCAAGAAGTTGGTCGGTCTGGGACATTCTGTAACCGTCGAGACGGGTGCAGGCGTGGTCGCAGGCTTTATGGATGATGCCTACAAGGCGGAGGGGGCAGTGATCGGCAGCAATGCTGCCGAGGCCGCCAAGGGCGCCGATGTGGTGTTCAAGGTGCGTGGCCCGGAGGTCGCCGAGATCGCGTCCCTGCCGGACGGTGCGGCCCTGCTCGCCCTGATGGACCCGTTCGCGCTTGAACCCGGCCTGCTGGACGCGCTCAATGGCAAGAAAATCGCATCCCTGTCGATGGAATTCACCCCGCGCATATCCCGCGCACAGTCCATGGACGCCCTGTCTTCCCAATCCAACCTCGCCGGCTACCGCGCCGTGATCGAAGGCGCGCAGACCTATGGCCGCGCGATGCCGATGATGATGACGGCGGCCGGTACGATCGCGCCCGCCAAAGTGTTCATCATGGGCGTCGGCGTTGCCGGCCTGCAGGCCATCGCCACGGCCCGCCGCCTCGGCGCCGTGGTGACGGCAACGGACGTTCGTCCCGCCGCCAAGGAACAGGTCGCCTCGCTGGGCGCCAAGTTCATCGCGGTCGAGGATGAAGAGTTCAAGGCCGCCGAAACCGCTGGCGGCTACGCCAAGCAGATGTCACCGGAATATCAGGCCAAGCAGGCTGAACTCACGGCGTCGCACATCACCAAGCAGGACATCGTCATCACGACGGCCCTTATCCCCGGCCGCGCTGCACCGGTGCTCGTCACCGAAGCCATGGTGAAAACGATGAAGCCCGGTTCAGTCATCGTCGACATGGCGGTCAGCCAGGGCGGCAACTGCCCGCTGTCGAAATCCGACGAGATTGTCGATGTGGGCGGCGTGAAAATTGCCGGCTTCTCGAATCTGCCTGCGCGCCTGCCGGCCGATGCGAGCTCGCTGTACTCCAAGAACCTGCTGGCCTTCCTGCCGCTTGTCACCGCCGAGGATGGCGCGCTCAACCTCGATACAGACGACGAAATCGTCACCGCCATGCTGCTCACGCGCAATGGTGAAACCGTGAATGACAGGGTGAAATCATGAAACGCCTCAGCAGCCTCGCCGCGACGGCGCTCCTTCTCGCCGCGCCTGCCTTTGCAGAGTCCGGCGGCGTGAACCCGACCATTTTCCTCGCCGCTATCTTCGTTCTGGCCTGCTTCATCGGCTATTACGTGGTCTGGAGCGTGACGCCCGCCCTGCACACGCCACTGATGGCCGTGACCAATGCCATTTCGTCCGTGATCATCGTCGGCGCCCTTGTGGCCGCTGCCGCAGCCGGCCTCACCGCCGACAACTGGATCGCCAAGATCCTCGGCGGCGTCGCCGTCATGCTCGCCAGCGTCAACATTTTCGGCGGATTCCTCGTCACCCAGCGCATGCTGGCCATGTATAAAAAGAAGGGGGAGTAGTCTGATGGACAGTTTCCACTCCACCTGGGCGCCCGCGCTCTACCTCGTCGCAGGCGTGCTCTTCATCCTGGCGCTGCGCGGCCTCTCCAGCCCGGCCACCAGCCGCAAGGGCAACCGCAACGGCATGATCGGCATGGCCATTGCCGTGGGCACGACCATCGTCCTGCTCTGGAACCAACTTGATCTCGCCACCTGGGGCATCATCCTTGGCGGCGTCGCGATCGGAGGCACCATAGGCGCCGTCATCGCCAAGCGCATCGCCATGACGGCCATGCCGCAGCTCGTCGCCGCCTTCCACAGCCTTGTCGGCCTCGCCGCCGTGCTGGTGGCGGCCGCCGCACTTTACGCTCCGCTCGGCTTTGGCATTGCAGACGCCCAAGGCATCCACGCCGCCTCGCTGATCGAACTCTCGCTCGGCTCGGCCATCGGCGCGCTCACCTTTACCGGCTCGCTGATCGCTTTTGCCAAGCTCAACGGCAACATGGGCGGCGCGCCGATCATGCTGCCCGGGCGCCACATCCTGAACATCGCGCTCGCAGCCGGCATCATCGTGCTGGTCGGCGTGCTGATGGCCAGCCACGGCCATGCGCACTGGGCCTTCCTCCTGCTCACGCTGTTCGCCCTGATCCTCGGCATCACGCTGATCATCCCCATCGGCGGCGCCGACATGCCCGTCGTCGTGTCGATGCTGAACTCCTATTCCGGCTGGGCCGCTGCGGCGCTCGGCTTCACGCTTGGCAACTTCGCGCTGATCATCACCGGCGCGCTCGTCGGCTCGTCAGGCGCGATCCTGTCCTACATCATGTGCAAGGGCATGAACCGCAGCTTCATCTCGGTCATCCTCGGTGGCTTCGGCGGCGACGATGCCGCCGCTGCTGGCGGCGTGCAGGTCGACCGCCCGTTCAAGCGCGGTTCGGCAGAGGACGCGGCCTTCATCATGAAGAACGCTTCCAAGGTCATCATCGTGCCCGGCTACGGCATGGCTGTGGCGCAGGCCCAGCACGCCCTGAAGGAAATGGCCGACAAGCTGAAGGAAGAAGGCGTTGAAGTGAAATACGCCATCCACCCTGTTGCAGGCCGGATGCCGGGGCACATGAACGTCCTGCTCGCCGAAGCGCAGGTGCCTTATGACGAGGTGTTCGAACTGGAAGACATCAACTCCGATTTCCGCAATTCCGAAGTGGCGTTCGTTATCGGTGCCAATGACGTGACCAACCCGGCGGCGAAGACCGACAAGACATCGCCGATCTACGGCATGCCAGTCCTCGATGTGGAAAATGCCGGGACGGTCCTCTTCATCAAACGCTCGATGGGTTCCGGCTATGCCGGCATCGAGAACGAACTCTTCTTCCGCGACAACACGATGATGCTGCTCGCCGACGCCAAGAAGATGGTCGAGGATATCGTCAAGAACCTCTAGGCCATGACGCCCGGAACATGAGGGGCGCGCTGAAAGGCGGGCCCCTTATTTCGTTTCGAGAACCGCCTTGATGAGTTCCGTGGCCTCGTCATCGACAACGCAATCATTCGGCCTGGCCGCTGCCTGCAAGGCCTTGGCGCGTGCGTCCATCCGCTGGTTGCCCAGCGTCAGGTCAGGCGCGATTTCAGCCAGCGGCGCAATGACGAACAGCCGTTCGGACATGCGCGGATGCGGTAGGGTCAGATCTTCGGTCCGCATCTCCACGCCGGGAATGATCAGCAGGTCGATATCGATCTCACGCGGCCCCCATCGCTCTGATGCCGTGCGGCCCAGCGACGATTCGACGTCCTTCACCGCAGCGAGCAGGTCTGCCGGCGACAGATCCGTATCGATCAGGGCGCACATATTGATGAATTCGCCCTGGTCTGTCTTTCCCCACGGGCGCGTCTTGTAGGCAGATGAAACCCTTGTCAGCCTGCAGCCAGGCAGCGCGCCGATGGCACGCAGGGCAGACGCCAGAAAACCTGTGCGGTCTCCCACATTGGACCCCAGGGCGATTGCTGCCTCAGTCATCGCGGCCTCTCGTTACGGACACGCCGACATGGTCGACAATATGCTTTATCGGCGCCGACGGCTTGCGCACGGTGACCATCACCTGGTGCACCATGGCAAAACGCGACAGGATCGCCGCTGCAATATCATGCGCCAGCGTTTCAATCAGGTTGAAATCGTCCTGGGCCGATACTTCGGCGGCAAGGTCACATAGATCAGCATAGTTCACCGTCCCGCTCAGCCTGTCGATGGCATCGGCCTGCCGAATGACGCGGCAATCAATATCGACCATGAATTTCTGGCCGAGCGATTTCTCCGCGTCCATCACGCCATGATGGCCGTGAAGCCTGAGATTCGAAACGAAAACCCGGTCTGTCATTGTGCCTCGCCTATCGCATTCCACATTTTCAGTGCGTCCGCGTGGGCGCCCACATCATGGACGCGCAGAATCGAAGCGCCTCTCTGGACGCTTGCGAGACCTGCGGCAAGGCTTCCGATCAAACGATCATCCACGTCACGGTCCAGCAATTTGCCAATAAAGGACTTGCGAGACACGCCGACCAGAACCGTCACGCCATAGTCGAGCATGACATCGAGACGTGCCAGCACGCCAAAATTCTGTTCCCATGTTTTACCAAATCCGACGCCGGGATCGAGGATCATATGCTCGCGCGGCACACCGGCCTCCTGCGCAACACCGAAAGCCTGATCGAAGAATGCGCGCATGTCATCGACGAGGTTCAGGTCCGGGTCGGCTTTCCCGCGATTATAGGTCACGACCACGGCGCTTGCGGTGTCAGCGACGGCCTGCGCCATGCCGGCGTCCCGCGTCATGCCCCAAACGTCATTGATGATCACCGCTCCGGCCTCCGCCGCTACGCGGGCGACGCTGGCCTTGTATGTATCGACAGAGACCACGCGCGATCCATCGGCGCAGAGGCCGGGCAGGACCGACAGGACACGCTGCGCTTCATCCTCCGCGCTGACAGGGGCTGCACCGGGACGTGTCGACTCCCCGCCGATGTCGAGAATGTCAGCGCCTTCGGATTCCATCCGCTGCGCCTGCGCTATGGCCGCAGCCGAATCAAAAAATACCCCGCCATCTGAAAACGAGTCCGGCGTGACGTTCAGGATTCCCATCAGGAGCACACGCCTGCGGGCCTCCTCCAGGATTGAATCCCGCAAGCTCGCCCGCCTGATCCTGTCTGCACTCATCCGACTCGCCTTTCGCCACACCGTGACAGGCTTATCGGATCGCTGCAGGCACGGGCAAGGTGTCGCAAGTTCAGCCCTTGGTGTCCACGCCGGGATCGTTTTTCGAATAGGCATCTTCGAGTTCGGTATTGCCCGGTGCGGGCTTCACCGCGCCCGGCGTTGCCTTGCGGCTGCCCTTGTCGGCATCCAGCATTGCCGGCGTGTTCGGAGACCTGTCATCATCCGGGCTGATGACAGGGTTGGACTGCGCATCGATAGGCTCGCCTTCGTCACCTACCGGGCGTCGCTGGCCATCATCCCGCAGGATGCCATGATCATCGTCTGAACCGGTGGCCTGCCCAGCCCGAAAACCGGATTCGGCCGTATCGTCACCGCGCCCCGGTGTTTCACCGTAGCCGCGCTGCCGGCTCAGTTCCTGTTCACGTTGAGGGTCTGTATCGGCTTTGGTATGTTTCATTGAGGACTCCTGTGTCTGGAGAACCAATGGCTGAACCAGCGGGGCGTTCCGCACGCCAGCAAGATGGGCGTCCAGAGGCGCCGCGATCCTGCCGCGAAAGCGGTGTTTCCTGGCAGTTCGGGAGGGTAATGGTGTGCCCAGCAGGGTTCGAACCTGCGACCTACTGATTAAAAGTCAGTTGCTCTACCAGCTGAGCTATGGGCACGCCGAAGGCGCCATTTAGGCAACGGCGCTTCCCGGGTCAACCGCTACCTGCACAGCGAGGCTTGATGTCGCCATATTTTTCGCATCACCCTGACAGCATGAGCACAAGATTACTTTGTTTTGGCGCCTTTGCCGCGCTTGCCGCATGCGCCAGCACCCCACAGTCAACGGTCCCGGCCGATGGCAGCACCGCTCCCTCCCTGAGCAGCCAGATGGGCACCGTAACGACCAGCGCGATGGAACAGACGCGCGACGGCCTGCCGGACGCTGCATTGTCCTCTCTGGACGACCTGAACCTTCGGAGGGACGAGATTCCGCCGTTACTGGCAGGTATGGAGAGCCCTTACGAACTTTCGCCGGTTCTGACCTGTGAAGCGGTTGAAGCCCAATTGGCCAGGCTTGACCTTGTCCTCGGGCCGGACTGGGATACGCCCAATCCGGACGCGCGCCTGCGCACCGAAATCCTCGCCGATTCGGCCGCTGAAGCGACATTGAACATGCTGGCATCCGAGGCCCGGGGATTCATCCCTTTCCGCGGCCTGATCCGGAGAGCCAGCGGCGCGGCCGAGCATGAGAAAAAATACAACAAGGCGTTCAAGATCGGCGCACAGCAACGCGCCTATCTGAAGGGCTATGGGCTGGCCAAGGGCTGCCCGCCGCCTGCGCGTCCGGACTTCATGGTCCACCCTTCAGTGAGTGACGACATCCTGTTCAAGGGAGATTTTCCTCAGCCGCCTCCGGCCGGGCCTATGCCTCAGTCTCCGCCTTCGGAGACGACTTTGTCCCAGCCCACCGCGCCGCCAATTCAGAGCGAAGGGCTTCAAACCGTCCCTCCTGAATACTGAGACGGATTTCGGCCATCAGAGCCTGGAAGAAGGCTGTATTGTGCCAGCTGAGCAACATGGGGCCGAGATACTCACCCGCCTTGAACAGGTGGTGGTAATAGGCCCGCGAATAGTCGCGGCTGGCAGGGCAATCGACACCTTCGTCAATTGGCGACAGGTCTTCCGCAAACTGCGCATTCTTGACATTGACCGGCCCGGCCCATGTCCAGGCCTGTCCGTGGCGGCCTGACCGGGTGGGCAGCACGCAGTCAAACATGTCGATGCCGCGCGCGACGCTTTCGACCAGGTCGATCGGCTTGCCGACGCCCATGACATAGCGCGGCAGGGCGTCAGGCAGGTGCGGGACCGTCATGTCGATCGTCGCGCACATCTGCTCATGCCCTTCACCCACAGCCAGTCCGCCCAGCGCGATTCCGCCGAAGCCCTGCGCGACCACGCCCTTGGCAGACTGTTCGCGCAGGTCTGCGAAGTTCGATCCCTGGATGATGCCGAACAGGGTCTGGCTGTCCCGGTCGCCAAAAGCATCAAGGGATCGCTGGCCCCACTCCAGCGACAGGGTGAGGCTGCGCTCGGCCTCCTTGTGGGTGCAGGGGAAATTCGTGCATTCGTCGAGCTGCATGGAAATATCGGCGCCCAGGAGATCGGCCTGAATCTCGATGCTGCGTGCGGGTGTCAGCCGGTGCGTTGACCCGTCGATATGACTCTGGAACGTCACCCCGTCGGCATCCATCTTGCGCAGCTGGGCAAGGCTCCAGACCTGAAAGCCGCCACTGTCGGTCAGTATCGGGCCCTTCCAGCCGGAAAACGTATGCAGGCCGCCAAGGCGCTTCACGCGCTCCGCGCCGGGCCGCAGCATCAGGTGATAGGTGTTGCCCAGGATAATGTCGGCCCCGGCCGCCTTCACCTGGTCCATGTAGAGCGCCTTGACCGTGCCGGCGGTGCCGACGGGCATGAAGGCCGGCGTGCGGATCTCGCCGCGCGGCGTGGTCAGCGTGCCAGTGCGGGCCGCGCCTTCGGTTGCCTTGATCTGGAAAGGGAAAGTCGCCATGCGCGAGGCCTATAAGCGGTGCGGCCTTGTCTGCCTAGGCTTCCGATGCGTTATGGCTTGTCCTGACGGCCCGCACGTCGCAAGCTGAAAGAAAACGAGGGACGGACATGAAAGATCTGGCTGGAAAGACAGCGTTCGTAACGGGTGCAGCATCAGGCATCGGTTTGGGTATCGCCACGGCACTGGCGCAAGCGGGTGTCAAAGTAATGATGTGCGACATCGAGAAAGACGCGCTGGACAAGGCGACAAGCGACCTGAAGCAGACGAATGCGGATGTCGACGGCGTGATCGCGGATGTGTCCCTCAAGGACGAGCTGCAGGCCGCCGCTGACGCCACGATCGAACGCTTCGGCAAGGTCCACATCCTCGTCAACAATGCCGGTGTCGGCGGTGGCGGCAGCTACGGCCAGTGGACTGATGCCGGCTGGAACTGGACGCTCGGCGTCAACCTCATGTCGGTCATCTGGGGCATCGAGATTTTCGGGCCGCTGATCGAGGCGCATGGCGAGGGCGGCCAGATCGTATCGACCGCGTCCATCGCGGGCCTCGTTGCGGCTGTTGCCCCGCCCTATAATGTCACGAAGTACGGCGTGGTGGCGCTTTCGGAAGGCTTGCGCGTGGAACTTGCGCCGCGCGGCATTGGCGTCTCCGTCCTCTGCCCCGGCTTCATTCGGACCAGGATCATGGAATCAGCCCGCAATGTACCTGATCGGTTCGCCGGCGCTGTGGATACGACCGGCGCGGCAGCCGATCTGGAGAGTTCAGAATTCGCCGCGGCGGCGGCCGAGGCCATCGCGCATGGCATTGATCCCCTCTATGTGGGTGAACTGGTGCGCGAAGCGATCGAGGGTGACTGGCCGTACATCATGACAGACACCGAATTCGAACCGGCCGTGGATGCCCGTTTTGCTGCGATCAAAGAGGGATTCGACAGGATCCGGGACCGCAAGCCCCGCCACTAGAACTCGATTTCAGCGCCAATCAGCTCCGGCAATTGCAGGACGATCAGGAGGTCGCGCATTTCCTGGCGCGCGGCGACATGGCTCATCGTGAAGGAGACGTTCGAGCCCTTCTCGGTGAGGTCAAGCAGGGTCAGGCCGGCTGGAAAGAGTTCGCGATAGATCACGCGCTCTGACAGGCCGGGTGCGAGGCGGAAACCGATGCGCTTGGACAGGTTTTCAAGCGCTTCGCCGACGCGTTCCTTGTTCTTGGCGGCCAGCGGCGACATGCGATTGCGCATGACGATCCAGTCGATCGGACGGCGGCTCGCCTGCGCCTTCTTCTTGCGGCAGGACCAGACCATTTCCGAGTAGAAGCTGGGCCGGATCACTTCGAGCGTCTGCGGGTTCACGTCGCCCAGCAGGTCGAAGTCCACGAAGCTGTCATTCAGGGGCGTAATCAGGCTGTCGGCGCTGACATGCGCGAGGCGCGAGAGGAATGTGTCACCGCCGGGCGCATCGACCAGGACGAAATCACATGCCTTTTTCAGACGCGCGAGGCTGGACAGGAAACGCTGGGTTTCCTCGGCCTCGGCCTTGTCGAGATCCCGCTCTGTGCTGGCATCGACGCGGATGATTTCCGGCATCGGCAGCTTTGCACCGGTCGAGGTCATCCAGCGCAGGCGGTTTTCGAGATAGCGGGTCAGGGTGCGCTGGCGCACGTCAAGGTCGATGATGCCGACCTTCTTGCCCATGCGCATCAGCGCAACGGACAGGTGCATGGAAACGGTCGACTTGCCGGCACCGCCCTTTTCGTTACCGATGACAATCACCCGTGCATCGCGTTGCTGCACTGACATGTCCGGGCCACCCACCTGACTTACCGGGGCGAATCCATCTGCGGGCATGTTGGGCGACTCCACACGATCTCAGCGGTTGAAAGACAAGGAACGAATTCCTCAGGCGACTCGCGAAACTTCCTCACTGCCGCGACGAGCCGCGGCGGGCAGGAAGGCAGACCGATCTTCGAACAGGTCTGCATCTTCAATAGGCGCCGGACCGTAGCTTGCCGCCATGGGCTCGCCATCGAAGAGAATCGAATCGCCAATGAGCGCACCGAATGGCACACCTTCCGGCATCCTGTCGAGCACCGGCGCGTGCGCCGAAATCTGTGTGAGCAGTGACCGCAATCCGCTGAGGGCGCCTGAAACCCGCGACATCTCGCGCGAGAACACATAAGCCTCCGCCGAAACCGGCGTGACCCGCGAATCAAACATCCATTCGTCAGACACGTGTTCCGGCTCGAAGGACCGAACCCGCGGCTCTGGTGCCACAGCTTCAAGGATCCTTGACCTGCCTGCAGCGACCCGGAGGGCTGCAGAAAGCGCGAAAGACTTAATCGGAGCGAGGATGCGGTATGTCATGGCTTTAAAATTCCCTCGTTTGGGTTAACAAGTCGTTTACTTCATAGCCAGTCGGGGCCTTTTCAAAGTGAATTCGAGTACAGGTAAACCGGTCACGGTCGTGAACACACGTGCCCAGCTGGCACAGTGCATCCGGGCATGGAAGCAGGCAGGCGAGACGGTGGGATTCGTGCCCACAATGGGGGCGCTGCATGGGGGGCACCTCTCGCTCGTTGAAAAGGCACGGGAAAAGGCTTCCCGGACCGTTGCCAGCATCTTCGTGAACCCCACGCAGTTTGCCCCCGGAGAGGATTTCGATACCTATCCGCGCGACCCAGATGCCGACATTGCCAGGCTCGAATCTGTCGGCTGTGATCTTGTGTATTTGCCGTCCGTTGAAGAGATGTATCCCGCAGGCAACACCACGAACGTGCGGGTCGAGGGCATGTCCGACCTGCTCGACGGGGTGTACCGGCCGCATTTCTTCTATGGCGTCACCACGGTCGTCGCCCGTCTGTTCCTGCACGTGCAGCCCGACGTCGCGGTCTTCGGCGAGAAGGATTACCAGCAGCTGCAGATCATCCGCCGCATGGTGCGCGACCTCGGATTTCCGGTCGAAATCCTGGGAGGAGAGACAACGCGCGATGCCGATGGCCTCGCCCAGTCCTCCCGCAACCTCTACCTCAAACCGGACGAGCGAATCGCCGCCGGCGCGCTGCAGGCGGCGCTGCACCGGGCATCCGTGCGGCTGGCGATTGGCGTGACGCCGTCGGTTGCGCTGGACGAAGCGCGGGCGCTGATCATGGCGGCCGGCTTTCGAACACTGGACTATGTGAGCCTCGTTGACCCCGACACCCTGCTGGACCTGCCGGATACGCCGCTGGCGCCCGGAACGGCCGCGCGGCTGCTTGGCGCCGCGTGGATGGGCAAGACGCGCCTGATCGACAATATCAGCGCGACGCGGTGAA
>NZ_LADU01000059.1 GCF_000961795.1 Hyphomonas sp. BRH_c22 | reverse complement strand
GATTTGAGTTCGGCCAAACTCGGCGTGGCATTCAGCCAGTCGAGGAGTGGTCCTTTGCGATGCGTCTTTCTGAGGCCGTCCAAAAGCGGACTTGGGTCAGCGCCCAACTGCACGCTCGACCAATATTCAATTCCAGTCTGTCCGTCGGGGAAGGTGAAACCCTTCTCGTAGCCCGAAGACATATTGGTATGAAGCACAAGCGAGATAGAGCGGTTTTCGCCAGCCGCACTGGCCATCCAGTAATTGTCTAGTGCATGCCTAGATTTCTCGCTCGCAAGCGTCAGTTGACGATTGGTGGAAGCATGCGCGACCTGCGTCAGGCGGGTTTGGCCGTCTGCGGATGCGAGATCGTAGTCCTCGGCAATCTCTACAAAAAGGGTCTCAGTACTCGCAAGCTCAAGCCAGGTAATTGCTGTTTCTAAAAACTGGTATTGATAAGCGCGAACAACATGATCGGCATGTCGCTTCGGATCAAAAGGCGGAATTGGTGCCGTCATCTTGGCCTAATTGGTTCAGCGATTGTGAGCGCTCCGTTCACTCTAAATATGTCGCATCGCGAATAGAAGAGACCTGCGAGGGGACAACCGCACAAGAAGAATGTCTGTTCGGTTGACTCCCTTTGATCGCCCTTATCAGGATCTCATGGTCGCGCGTCCTTACGAAGGAGGTGTAAGGCTCACCCCACCCTAGGATCAGCAGCGTAGACCGCCATGCTTTCCGGGATAATGTTCGGCTTGCGGCTTTCACCTGCAGCCCAGGCGTCGATCATGTCGGCCCATTCCTGCATCATGTGGCGGCGCTGGTCGGCATATTCGGCCTTGTTGTAGACCCCACGCGATGAGCGCCGGTCCTCATGGGCGAGGCTCTTCTCGATCCAGTCGCGGTTGAAGCCGAGTTCATTGAGCAGCGTCGAGCCCGTGCGCCGCAGGTCATGAACCGTGAACGGCTCCAGCGGCAGCTCCATCTCACTGGCCAGCTTGTGGGCGCTGTCGGTGATCCGGTTGAAGGTCGCATTCGAGATCGGGCGGAACGTGTCATAGCGCGACGGGAAGACGTATTTCGATCCGCCTGCGCAGGTCTTCAGCGCCACCAGAATGTCGAGCGCCTGGTTCGACAGATAGACATTATGGTCAAGGCCCGTCTTCATCCGCTTTTTCGGGATGGTCCAGACCGCATCCTGAAAGCTGACTTCGTCCCAGGTCGCATGGGCGACCTCGGTCTTGCGCTTCATTGTCAGTAGGATGAATTTCACGCCGAGCTTCAGCGTCGGATTGGCGGTGATCTCTTCAAGGACCCGATAGAGGACCCGGATCTCCAGCGGCGTGAGCGAGCGGTCGCGGGGCCGGACACGCGCGATCGAACGGGGGTCGACCTCTTCGGCAGGATTCTCGACGCGGATGCCGTGCAGGGTGGCGAAGGCGTAGATGAGCTTGATGAACTCACGGGCGTGGAGCGCCGTTGAAGGCGCGCCCCGCTTCTTGATCTTGTCGCAAAGCTGACGGACGTCCTCGCTCGTCACCTCGCGCAAGGTGTAATTGCCCAGCGCCGGGATCAGGTCACGGTCGACAATGTGACGACGCATATCGCGGGTCGAGTCCGACATCTCGCTCTCAGCGAGCCAGCGCTGAGCAAGCTCCCCGAATGTCCCTTCCGATTTCGCTTTGGCCTTGGCCCGCTTCTTTTCTTTGGCGGGTGAGACACCCTCATCCACGAGCTTCTTCGCATCGATCAGCTTCTCGCGCGCAGCCGCCAGCGTGATCCCGTACTTGCCATAACGCCCGATGGTCAGCGTCTCTCGGCGCCCGTTCACACGGTAATCGTAGCGGAAGGTCTTGGTGCCCGTCGGCGCGACGGACACATAGAGACCGTCCCGGTCTGCGACCTTGTAGGGTTTGTCCTTTGCTTTCAACGACTTGATTGCAATATCGGTCAGCATGCTGCGCCTCCTTCCCACCAATTTTACCGTCAGGCCAAAATAGCCATTTCCCAACAACAAAACACTATTTTTTCAATGTGTTATGCCGAAAAAATACCGTCAGGCCGCCAAAATGGGCTGACGGTATTTTGACTTTAGGCAGGAAGAGGCAATTTGTATACCGTCAGGCGATACCGTCAGAATGTTCCGTTGGCCCGCGATAGAAGGCGATAGACACCGAACGAAAATCGGTATCAAGCTACTGTATTTGTTGAATTTATTGATCGTTCGCGATAGTCCGCGAGAGACGCGGAATCATTCCCACTCGATCGTGCCCGGCGGCTTGCTCGTTACGTCATAGACGACGCGATTCACGCCTTTTACTTCATTGATGATGCGCGTGGCAACGCGGCCGAGGAAAGCGTGCTCGAACGGATAATAGTCCGCCGTCATACCATCTGTGGATGTCACCGCCCGCAGCGCCAGTACGGCCTCATAGGTCCGCTCGTCGCCCATCACGCCCACGGTGTTGACCGGCAGCAACACGCTGAACGCCTGCCAGATTTCGTCGTACAGGCCCGCCTTCTTGATCTCGTCAATATAGATCAAGTCCGCCTTGCGCAGCGTGTCGGCCTTCTCGCGCGTGATGGCGCCCGGAATGCGGATCGCGAGTCCTGGCCCGGGGAAAGGGTGGCGCCCGACAAAGGCTTCCGGCAGGCCAAGCTCCCGGCCGAGGGCGCGCACTTCGTCTTTGAACAGTTCCCGCAGCGGCTCGACCAGTTGCATGTTCATGCGTTCCGGCAGGCCGCCGACATTGTGATGGCTCTTGATCGTTACAGATGGCCCGCCCAGCGCCGAAACGCTCTCGATCACGTCCGGATACAGCGTGCCCTGCGCCAGGAAGTCCGCCCCGCCAATCTTCTTCGCCTCGGCCTCGAACACATCAATGAACAGGCCGCCAATGATCTTGCGCTTTTTCTCCGGGTCCGACACGCCGTCCAGCTTGCCGAGGAACAGGTCCGACGCATCCACGTGCACCAGCGGAATATTGTAGTGTTCGCGGAACAGGCTCACCACCTGCTCGCTCTCATTCGCCCGCATCAGGCCGTGATCGACATAGACGCAGGTCAGCTGCTCGCCGATGGCCTCATGGATCAGCACGGCCGCCACGGACGAATCCACGCCGCCCGACAGGCCGCAGATCACCTTGCCCTTGCCCACCTGGTTGCGGATCTTTTCGATGGCTTCGGCGCGATAGGCCGCCATCGTCCAGTCGCCCTTCAGGCCCGCCACACCATGCGTGAAATTGCGCAGGATCTGCGCGCCATGCGTCGTGTGCACGACTTCCGGGTGGAACTGCGTGCCATAGAACTTCCGCTCCGGGTCAGCGATGATCGCATAGGGCGCGCCCGGCGATTTCGCGATTACACCAAATCCCGGTGCCATCTTCGCCACATGGTCGCCATGGCTCATCCAGACCTGTTCATGCTCGCCGCTGTCCAGCAGGCCCTCAAGGAACGGATCGTCCACCACTTTCTCGATAAAGGCCCGGCCGAACTCGCGGCTCGTGCCGCCCTCAACATGCCCGCCCAGCTGGTGCATCATCACCTGCTGGCCGTAACAGATGCCTAGCACCGGGATGCCCGCCTCGAAAATCGCCATGTCGGCCATCGGCGCATCGTCCCAATAGACACTCGATGGCCCGCCAGACAGGATCACCGCCTGCGGCCCGTAGGCTTCCAGAAAGGCCTTGTCGACCTTGTTGAACGGGTGGATTTCGCAATAGACGCCGCTTTCGCGCAGGCGCCGGGCGATCAGTTGCGTCACCTGGCTGCCGAAGTCGACGATAAGGGCGCGTTCGTGTCTTTGCTCTGTCATGGCGCCGTTTAGCTGAGTCCCGCCGCCCACGGCAAGCCTCTAGAGCCTGTTAATGATGGAAACCCTGCCTCAGACGTAGGGCTCGCCCGCTTCGAACCGCTCACGGACCTCGGAAATCTTCTTGTAGTCGCTCGCTACCTGGTAATGCGGCGGATCGGATTTCTTCCAGGCCCCGCCCCATTCCAGACCTGGCAAAAGGGCCAGCCCGGCCAGGTCGCGATAGGCCTGGGCATCATGCGCCGCATCGCCATTCATGTAACGGCCATCCTCGAACAGGGCGACATCCCAGGCGATGCCGAAATTATGGTTGCTCTGGCCGCCCTTGGCCCATGTCACCTTGGGTCCCGGCGGACCGCCCCAGCGGCCCTTGGCATAAAGGTCATCCTGCTCGGCATAGGTCCGCGTCCCCGAAATAATCTTCACCAGATACGGAAAGCCCGCCGCCCTGAGCAAGAATTCCCGTGCCAGCCGTTGTGCCTTCATATGCAGGCTCCGGATATTGCCCTCTGTGCGCACATCGTACGCGCCCATTTCATCCCGCATGGCCGCGCTGGCGGCCAGGAAGGCTTCGTCTGCGGCATTTGTCTTGGTCCCCCAGAGACCGTCCAGCCCATGCGGGTCAAAACCAGAGGCCTTCAACAGGCGTTGCCGGAACAACACTTCTTTCTTGTTCAACTGATAGCTCATGCTGGTCCCCTCAGCGTTCAGACCGATCCCTCTCGGCCGACCTGCAGGATACACGACTCGCCTGGGATGGGCACCCGCTGATCCTGCGCCGCGGTCCAGCTTGGATATTGACCTGCCCCGCTGCATCCGGCCATGTCGGTGCATGAACACTGCCCAGACACTCGATGCGCGCAAACAGGCCGCATTCAACCATGCCCGCAACGGCCAGTTCGCGGACGCCGAAACCGCGCTGCAATCCGTGCTGCGCGAGGCCCCGCGAGATCTTGGCGCCCTCCTCCTGCTGGGAGATGTCCAGCACGCGGCCGGCAAGACCCAGGATGCTAGCCGCGCCTATGGCGGCGCCATGCAGGTCGCACAGATGCATGCCGGCCCCGTTCCGGAGGACTTCAAGCCGGGTCTCCAGCGTGCGGCGACTCGCCTCGGTGAATATGCGGGCCTTTACGAAGCCTTCATCGCCGCGCAGATCCCGCCAGAAAGCCGCTCGCCGCGCTTCGACCAGTCGGTTGGCATCCTGCTCGGCCAATCCGGCATCTTCCTGCAGCAGCCGACGAAGTATTATTTTCCCGAACTCCCGCAAATCCAGTTCTATGACCGCGCGGGTTTCGACTGGGCCCCCGCCCTCGAAGCGAAAACGCCCGCCATCCAGCAGGAACTGCGCGCCGTCCTAGCTGACCACGCCGCCTTCCGCCCCTATCTGGAGCGCGACGAAAACCAGCCGCATGTCAAAAGCCACAGCCTTGTCGGCAATGATGACTGGAGCGCCTTCTATCTCTGGAAGGACGGCGCGCGCGTCGAAGAAAACTGCGCCCGCTGTCCCGTCACGGCCGCCGCGTTCGAAAACCTGCCGCTGGACTACCTGCCCGGACAGGCGCCCTCGGTCCTGTTCTCCCTGCTGAAGCCCGGAGCGGCCATCCCGCCGCATCACGGCCTCATCAACACCCGCCTGATCTGCCACCTGCCGCTGCTGGTACCCGGCCCAGCCTGGCTCCGCGTCGGCAACCAGACCCATCACTGGAAGGAAGGCAAACTCGTCATCTTCGACGACAGTATCGAGCATGAGGCCAAGAACGAGGCGAGCGAGACCCGCGTCGTACTCCTGTTCGACATCTGGCGCCCGGAACTCTCCCTGCAGGAACGCGCGGAAGTCACCAAACTCCTCGGCGCCATCGCGCAATATTCCGGCCAATCCGTCCTTACGGAAACCTAGCTTCCTGAAGCGCTCATCCTGAGCGAAGTCGAAGGACGAGCGCTCCCGCGCCTATGCCGCGCGCCGCAGCACGGCAAAGAAGAAACCATCCGTCCCGGCCCGGCGCGGCGTCAGCCGCACGCTGCCGGTCGGCAGGCGGAACCGCTGCACCACATTGGCGCCCTCATCCGTCAGCAGGCCCGAGGCAATCGCCGCCGCCGCCGCGTCTTCTTCGGTGAACTCAGGGTGCGTGCTCAGGAATTCCGCCACGCGGTCCTCGTCCTCTTCCATCAGGAAGGAACAGGTCGCGTAGACCATCCGCCCGCCCGGCTTCACGAATTCACTCGCCTTGGCGATGATATCCGTCTGCTCGGCCATGCGCTTTTCCAGCTGGCCCTGCTTGATGCGCCATTTCGAATCCGGCCGGCGCCGCCATGTGCCTGTCCCCGTGCACGGCGCATCCACGAACACGCAGTCCATCTGCCCCGTCAGCGTCTCCAGCTGCACCGGTTCGCTCGGATGCACCAGCTGCACATTATGCGCGCCAGACCGCTTCAGCCGCGGGATCAGCGCGCTAAGGCGCCGCCCGTCAATGTCATAGGCAAAGATCTGCCCCTTGCCCTTCATCTGCGCGGCCAGCGCAATCGTCTTGCCGCCGCCGCCGGAACAATAGTCCAGTACCTGCTCGCCGGGCTGGGCATTTGCCGCCGCCGCCGCGATCTGGCTGCCGGCATCCTGCACCTCGACCCAGCCCTTGGAATAGGCCGGAATGCTCTCAAGGCTCGCCTCGCGCTCGCTCGGGTCCTTCGCCGGAATGTGGAAGGCATTGTGCAGCAGGCGCGACTGTTCCGCCTTCGCGCTCTTCAGCGGCATCGACGCTTTCTCCGCGTCCACTTTCAGCGTGTTCACCCGCAGGTCCACATCCGCGCGCACGGCCATGGCCTGCGCCTCGACTGTCGCTTCCTCGCCGAACACGCGCGCCATCATCGGCGCCATCCATTCGGGATAATCGCCCTGCACATGCGGCGGCGCAGCCGGGTCCGGCGCCATCACCAGATGCTCGCGTTCAGCCAGTGTCAGTTTCTCCGGCGCGTGTTCTTCATCCATCGCATCGTCGATCTGGCGGATATCCCAGCCCCACGCAAAGGCCAGCGCCCCAAGCACAAGCGCCCGCGGGCTCTCGTCCTGCATGCGGTAGGCAATCGAGTTGCGCTTGCGCAGCGCGTCCAGCACGAGGCCTGACACCCAGGCCCGGTCCTTGCTGCCCGCATAGCGCGCCCGCTTGCCCCAGTCGCGCGCCGCCGACTTCACCGGCTGGTGCCGGTTGAGAACATCCGTCAGGACGTCGATTGCCGCTGAAATCTTGCCGCCATTACGCATTGAAACCATTGCCCTCTTTTGCCCTGCCGAGCAGGAAAGGCCCCTGTTACTCTCCAAAACACCGGAGGGAAACCGTCAAAGGCTTAACGCCTGCGGTCCGTCGCCAGCCAGCGTGCCGCCATGGCCTCCCCGCTGGTAACGGCATGGCTGGCTAGCGGCCCCAGCGCCCAGTCGCCTCCCGCCATCAGCGTGCCGTCTGCATTTACGGCGGAGGGCGCCCCCAAGGGGCGGGCCGTGCGGGCATAACGCCAGCGATGGCCCTGCATGTAGGCCGGCTGCATCGGCAGGCCTGTCGCCGCCCGGAACATTTCCAGCAGGCGTCCCGCCGCCTCTGCCTTGTCGAGCTCCAACCACTTTGCCGACCATTCGGCCGCGGCATGCACCGTCCAGCGTTCCGCCCCGGACTGGCCGGGCTTTGCCAGCATGGGAATGGCCAGCCCTGCCGGAAATGGCAGGTCCATCGCCTTTTGCGCCAGCTCGGTCGGCGCCTCAAAGCCCAGCAGCAATGTCCAGATGGGCGCCATGGTCACGCCGGACAATCCGGCCGCCATTTCCGGCACATTGCCCAGCAGGGCCACCGCCTGCGGCGCCGGCACCGCTAGGATCACGCCGTCGAAAGCGCCAAGGTCCGACCCGTCAGAACCGGCCAGCCGCCATCTGCCCGCAACCCGGTCCATGTTGGCAATTTCTGTCTCCTGGCGGATATCCAGCCCTTCGGCCAGCGGCCGCACCAACGCGCTCGCCCCCGGTAATCCGGTGCATCGGGCCCCTGGCGGACCATCCGCCCAGACATGCCCGCCCAGCATCACCGCCAGTTCCTGCGGAACCCCCGGTGCGCCATGGTCAATCGGGCCCAGATCGGTCCGCCGCGTTGCCAGCCGCCCGCCCAGCCCCCGGCTCTTGTCGAACACCACCACCGCGCATCCGGCATCGGCCAGCCGCCGCGCCGCGGTCAGTCCCGTCAGCCCCGCGCCGATCACCGCTACCCTGCCCTGCATCCTGCTGCCCTTTTCCGCTTCGGGCCGTGAGATAGGCCGTGCCCGTCACAAGTCCCGGTTTCTGTCGCAGCGGGGCCATGCTAAACTACCGGGGAGACATGAAAAAAAACCGGCATATGGGGCAGAAACATGCAGGTAGAGCTTTCAGGCGACGTGCGCGCCGCCACACCAGCTGACTGGCGCCAGCTGGGCGACATCACGGCCGAATCCTTCGCTGACGATCCGGTCAATAAATGGATTTTCGGCAACAGCCGCGCCATTAAGTCGGCCTTCACCGTGCTCGCCCGGGATATCTATGCAAAACGCGGCCATTGCTACCTGGCAGGCGATGGCGGCGCGGCCATGTGGTGCACATCGGATATGGACCGCAGCCTGTCCACGCTGCCCCTGCTCTCCCTTGCGGCCGGCGTCATGCGCTGGGGCTCGAAAGGCGCCGTCAAGCGCGCCATCACCGCAGGCGAAGTCATGGATGCCAACCACCCCCACGAACCGCACATGTACCTCTTCACCATTGGTACACGGAAAGCCGCACGCGGCACAGGACTCGGCAAGGCCCTCATCCGCCCCGTGCTGGAGGCCTGCGACCGCGACGGCCTGCCCGCCTATCTCGAAAACTCGAACCCCGACAATACCGGCTTCTACATGAGCCACGGCTTCGAACACATGAAACTGTTCGAAGTCGGCGAAGGCTCTCCCCCGCTGGAAGCGATGTGGCGCAAGCCGCGCGCGTAACCTCCACACGCGTCACCCCCGATGGCCAAAGGCCATCTGGGGGCCCATCACCTGAAAACGCATCAGGCGCCCACGGTCCGGCTTGGACAATGGTTTGCCTACGCGACAGCGCACCTGACATCAAAATCAAGAGATGGGCCCTCAGACCGCTGCGCGGTCGAGGGTGACGCGAAACGAGAGCATGCTCCTCAAGGACCTCATCCTGAGCGGAGCCTGTCCTTGCGAAAGCGTGGATCGAAGGACGAGGTCCGTGCGATATGCCTACAGTTTTCTACAATCAGCATAGCCGATAAATACTACTTTAACGTGAAGCGGGCATCCTCTGACATCAATGTCTGCTGGGAATCGGATTTATGGGTGCAAAAGTATCAAATTTCAATTGCGCGCTGCTGTCAGTACTGGGGCTGCTGATACTAGCATCCTGCGATCAAAAATTACGCCCTGATGTAGGAAATCCGGACGCCCAAATGGTTTTTGAAACCTTACTGGATGGCTGTCTGGTGGGGCCGAACGAATTCGAAATAACGGCAGGAAGTCTTTCCAAGCTCGGCTGGACACAGTTCTACGAGAACATCAGTCTTAACCAAAAGTCCGAACATTGGGTCAATTTGGACGCTTACCGCGGACCACCGGGTCGAAGCAGCACGGCTGAGCTCAAGAGAGAGTGGACGTTTTACGATTCGAAAGATGTGAAGCTTGGCTTCTGGAAGCTCAATTGTTCAATAAGTATGCTTCCTAAAGACCTGCAGTGGACGGCTGTTGTGAGTGCGTTGGAAAAACATCAAGCGCGCATGCAACCCATGGGGGTGATTGAAGATGGCAAAAAAAACGAAGCGACATTCAGCTTTCCATTCAAAAAAGAGGGCATTGGCCATTTGGTCATTACTCAATCTGTAAAGCGCGGGTCATTTTCGGTTCTCGTGCAAGTGAGTATGCCCCCCACGTACCTTCCTCTTTCAGTTACTGAATACCTTGCGGCAACATTTGAACCTACTCGCGAAGACCAAATCGCAGAAATGTTCTGGGATCTTTGCCTGGATGGTTATCCGCAAGCTGCTGAGGAAATCTACGCTCGTGCCCAAAAGATTGAATGGACTTACCTCGGTTGGTCCATGACGCACGAACAGATCGTAAGGCCCGCACCACAATGGACGGCTGTCTTCGCTCACACACGATCCAACAGGTGCAACCTCCAGCTCAAAGTAAATCAGAAGGCACGTACTTTTCGATGTGAACTGAAAATGCAGCCCTATTGTTCGCGAACCGATAAATATCCTATCAATCTTAGACGACTTCTGAGCGGCGGACAGGTTCTCCAAAGTCTCTTAGACAACCACAGCATCGATGTGAGCGAAACAGATACCGTCAACAAAAACGGGGATACATTCAATGATGACAGGTATCGTATTTTGAGAACTGCGGGTCAGCCAACCAATTTGGAAATACAGTTTATAGGAAACCAAGCCAGAGAAGGGGCAGATGCCACTTTAGTTGCCGAATACGATTTGCTTTCGGATTGAAGCGTGGGCATGCGACCATTGGTGGCCGATCTAGGTCTAGAATCCCCTACCCCCGGCTCACCGAATAGTTCGGCGCTTCGCGTGTCATCATCACGTCGTGCACATGGCTTTCCTGCAGGCCCGCGCCGGTGATCTGCACGAACTCGGCCTTCTTGTGCAGCTCGTCGATATCCTTGGCGCCGACATAGCCCATCGCCGCGCGCAGGCCGCCAACCATCTGATGTACGATGGGTCCGACCGGCCCCTTGAACGGCACCTGGCCCTCAATACCTTCCGGCACCAGCTTCTCGGCCGCCGCATCCTTCTGGAAATAGCGGTCGGCCGAGCCGCGCGCCATCGCGCCCAGGCTGCCCATGCCGCGATACGCCTTGTAGCTGCGTCCCTGGTAGAGGAACACTTCGCCCGGCGCCTCTTCCGTGCCGGCAAACATGCTGCCCATCATCGCCGTCGCCGCACCGGCGGCCAGCGCCTTGGCAAAGTCGCCGGAGAACTTGATGCCGCCATCGGCGATGATCGGAATGCCCGTCTTCTGTGCCACGTTGGCGCACTGCTCGATCGCCGTCAGCTGCGGCACGCCCACACCGGCGACGATCCGCGTCGTGCAGATCGAGCCCGGCCCGATCCCCACCTTCACGGCGTCCGCCCCGGCATCAATCAGCGCCCTGGTGCCCTCGGCTGTCGCCACATTGCCCGCAATGATCTGCACCGAGTTCGAAATCTTCTTGGCCCGGCGCACGGCCTCCGCCACGCTGATCGAGTGGCCATGCGCCGTATCGATCACCACGGCGTCAACCCCGGCCTCGATCAGCGCCATCGTACGCTCAAAGCCTGCATCGCCCACGGTCGAGGCCGCAGCCACGCGCAATCGTCCGGCCGAATCCTTGGCCGCATTCGGGTTCACGGCGGCCTTGTCCATGTCCTTGACCGTCAGCAGGCCGATGCAGCGCCCGTCATTGTCGACGATCACCAGCCGCTCGATCCGGTGCTTGTGCAACAAGCCGCGCGCTTCGGCCGGATCGGCCTCCATTTTCACGGTGACGACTTCGCGGGTCATCATGCTGGCAACCGTCTGGTTCAGGTCATCGGCAAAGCGCGTGTCGCGATTGGTGATGATGCCGACCACCTTGCCGTCCTTTTCGACGACCGGAATGCCGGAAAAGCCCGTGCGCGCCTTCAGCTCGCGCAACTCGCCCAGCGTCGCCGTCGGCGCGATCGTCACGGGGTTCATCACCACCCCGCTCTCATACTTCTTCACCATGGCCACTTCGCCCGCCTGCTCTTCAATCGTGAGGTTGCGGTGAATAACGCCAATACCGCCCGACTGGGCCATCGCGATGGCCAGCCTGGCCTCGGTAACGGTGTCCATGGCCGCCGAGATCAGCGGTATGTTCAGGCTGATAGACTTGGTCAAGAAGGTCGAGACGTTCACGTCAGCGGGTAAAACCTCGCTCGCGCCGGGCTGTAGCAGCACGTCGTCAAAGGTAATGGCTTGTCGGATTTTCATGTGGGGAGCTCCCTTTTTGGCCTAGTAAGGGAGTCGCAGGGGCTTGTGAAGTGGCCAATTTCAAACATTTCTTCGTCGGCGATGGTGCCGCAAGTTTCCATTTGCATCTTCAAGGCTTTGCCGGGTCCGCTGCAGCAGTTCAATCACATCATCCGGCACGGCGGCTGCATTCGTGCTGTAGGGGCGCCATGCATCGAATGCCGTCAACAGTTCGCTCGCCACGGAATGAGAGATCACGCCATCATCCTCCAGCGCAAGGATTCTCACCCGGTAATCGCGTTTCCCGAGGTTTTGGTATTTCCGCTTCTTGCGTCCGTCAGAAACATGCTCGGCGGAACGATCAACATATTCCTTGAGTGTACCGATAATTTCAGCTCCGTCCCTAAAACTGGACCGCTTGGCGAAACGCGCACTGCCGGGTGTGGCCTGCTTCTGCGACGGTGCCCGTACAGGCGCCTCGGGCGCTGGCGCCATCGCGAGTTCCGGTACCTCCTCGTCCATCGCCATCCAATCGTCGGAGAGATCTGCGAACAAATCCACACTCACCCCGCTCAGGGCCGTTTCCGTTTGTGCGGTTGACCGCTCCTGCAGCTCCTTGGTCAGGTCCTCGCCAAGCTGGTTATCGTCCACCTTCTCCGCGATACGCCCCACGCGCCGGTTCACCACGACGCCGATCGTCAGCGTGGCGACCGCAATGATCAGCTCGCTATTGGCAAGGTCCCAGAAGGTCAGGTTGGGTGGAATCCCGAGATAGTCACGGATCATTACCGCAATCGCTGCCGCTTGCTCCACTGCGTTCCCCCCCGTCGATCTCGTTCCAGTCTACCAGAGCTCGCTTGCCGCGAAAAGTTGGCTCTGGACCTCGCAACTATTCTGTTCCCTGCCCCGTCACATGTTCAGTCAGTCGATGCAGATCGTCCACTGGACCTTGCCGTCATTGACTTCGGCATGGCAGCCGAACGGACTGTCCGTCGCCTGGCAAATACCGTCATGGGTCATCTGGTCCACGTCATCTTCGGAATCCGCTGACAGCAGGCAGCGCCCGGTACAGTCGGTTGCAGACATGCAGGACATCCCGGCATCGGCATAGGTCTGCACGCACTGGTCATGGCCCAGCATGCCGCCCCGCTCCACCGATCCGCCAACGGCCTCGCACCTGGCCGTCTCGGCACGCGTCGCCCGCTTGCTCTTGAATGTGATCTTCTCATACGTGCCGACCGCTGCAGGCGCGGTCGTGTCAGGCGTCTTCGTGCTGCCGAAATGCGCGCAGGCCGACAGGGCAATCAGCCCGAGCGCAAGGGCGATGCCCGGCCTGATCATCCGGGGAAACGGGCAAAGGCCAGTATGCCGTCCGGAACATGATGGAAGCTCTGGGCATCGTCCGTCTGCATGATCATTTGCGGCTGCCCGAAGACCGAGGGATCGTCCAGGGAGCCGACCTTCAGGATCACCGCGCCGGAAAGGGCCGGGGACCGCGTCAGGAGCTGTGTGCCGCATTCCGCGCAGAACTCGCGCGTCACTGCGCCGTCCAGGCCGGCGCGTGCATAGGCCTTCGGTGCGCCTTTTGTGAACCTGAATCCGGCATCCGGAAACGCAATGAAGTCATTCGGCTGGCCACCCGTGAAATACTGGCATTCCCGGCAATGGCATTGTGCCTTCATCAGCGGTTCGCCCTCAACCTCGTATCGCACCGCGCCGCAATAGCATCCGCCCGTAACCTTCATCTTCCTCTCCCTTGTCTGGACAAACAGTCTGGCCGCGTTGACGACCCTGCGCAAGCAGGATCGGCGCGGAACAGTTCGCCGCCACATCCGTTGACCCCACAGCAAGAGGAGAAAAACAATGTCATCAGACACCTATGCCATCAGCAAGATCGTCGGCACGTCAGAGAAGTCCATCGAGGATGCAATCGAAGGCGCGCTGGCCACGGCGAGCAAGACGCTGCGCAGTCTCGATTGGTTCGAAGTCACGTCCACGCGCGGCTTCATTGAGAACAACAAGGTCAAGTATTATCAGGTGACGATCGAACTCGGATTCAAATACGAGGGCTGACCGCTCGCCTTCCTGCCGGGCACGCGCGCTCGCGCAGTTCAGCCTTTGAACCCCTTGGCGATGACAAATATTTCCGGGCTTCCGGCACGGCTCGCCGGGGGTTTGATATGCTTCACGCTCTTGAAGTTCGCCTTCAGCATTTCCAGCACGTCCTTGGTTGCGCCGCCCTGGAACACTTTCGAGCAGAACGCCCCGCCCGGCGCGAGGTGCGCCACGGCGAACGCCACCGCCATCTCTACCAGCGCCACGGTGCGCAGGTGATCGGTCTGCTTGTGCCCGGTCGTATTGGCCGCCATGTCCGACAGGACGAGGTCCGGCTTGCCGGTAAGGCCTTTCAGCATGCGCGCCACATCGTCCGGATCATTGACATCGCCCTGCACGATATGCGCGCCCGCCACCGGCTCGACCGGCAGCAGGTCGATGCCGACCACTTCCGCCGCCCCCTTGGCCACCGCCACCTGCAACCAGCCGCCCGGCGCACACCCCAGGTCCACCACCCGCTGGCCCCGCCGCAACAGGCCGGCCTTCTCGTCTATCTCCAGCAATTTATAAGCGGCCCGTGCGCGAAAGCCCTCGTCCTTCGCCTTGCGGACATACGGGTCCTGCAGCTGGCGCTCGATCCACTTTTTCGAACTCTCCGATTTCGCCCTGTGGGCAAACACCTTGCGCTCGTCCATCTGACGGCCAGACGAGCCCTTGTTGCCCGTCGGGCCTTTCCAGCGGCGCTTTTCTTCATCCGACATCTGGTGCGTCCTTCTGGCTGCCAGCCTGGTTATCAGGCCCGCGGCGTGTGCGCCGGTTGCGGCGCCGCGCCTTGGGCTTCTTGGGCCCATACATCATGGACAGCAACAGGCCCTCGCGCAGTCCCCTGTCGGCCACGCGCAGCCGCCCGGCCGGAAACGCTTCCCACACGGCCTCAACGATGGCGCAGCCCGAGAGCATCAGTCCGGCGCGCTCGTCGCCAATCGTCGGCAGCTTGGCCCGCCCTTCCAGGCCCACGTCACGCAGCAACTGCACGGCTGCGGCGCTTTCTTCACGGCTCAGCCAGGTCCCGTCCACCTTGTCGCGCCGGTAGCGATCGAGCTTGAGGTGCACGCCGGCCAGGCAGGTGACGGTCCCGGACGTGCCGATCATGTGGGCCTCGTCGCTGCTCATGGCGGCGCGCACGTCTTCGATCCCGTCCCATGTCTTGAGCGTCTGGCGGGCATGCTCGACCATGAGCGGATAGGATTCGACTTCATCGAGATGGGAAAAGGCTTCCGAAAGCGTCACCACGCCCAGCGGCAGGCTGGTCCAACCGAGAATGGGCGCCTTTTCCAGCAGGCCCTTGAACCCATTGTCCCGGGCCGCCTCGGCATTCACCCAGGACAATTCGGTCGATCCGCCGCCGATATCGACAACCAGAACGGACTTGGCCTGCGGCGCGATCAGGTCGTGGCAGCCAATCGTCGCCAGGCGCGCTTCTTCCTTGGCCCCGATGATCTTGAAGGTGAGACCCGTTTCCTCATGTACCCGGCGGATGAATTCGGCGCCGTTCTCGGCCTTCCGGCAGGCTTCGGTCGCGATGCAGCGCACCCGTCCAACGCCATGCTGTTTCAACTTCCTGCGAATGTGCTGCAATGCGTCAATTGCCCGCTCGATTGCGGCATCCGACAGGCGGCCGGTCTCGTGCAGGCCCTCGCCAAGACGGGCAATCTGGGAATGGGAATCGACCACGCGAAACGTCTTCCCGCGTGGCTCGGCGACCAGCAGGCGGCAATTATTCGTTCCAAGGTCGACGGCCGCAAAAAGCGGTGCCGTCTTTCCGTTGCGCGTGGCGCTCCGCCTGTTGCGGGCACCCGGCGCTTTTTTTTCAGCCATGGTGTGGCCCAAATTGATGACTTGGGGCATTGTTATCACAGGAGCTGGAAATGGCTAGTGGACGCAATTGCAACGGGTGGTTGAAATACCTGTTTGGCCGCCGGCGCCGCCGGGCGGCGAGGTCGGCCCTGTTATTGACCCACCCCATTGACGGAAATCGCAGCTATAACGCCATGTCCACGCATGTTGCCAAGTTCCAGATCGGCCAGGTCGTCCGCCACCGCATGTTTCCATTCAGGGGCGTAATTTTCGACGTGGACCCGCAATTCGCGAATACAGTGGAATGGTATGAATCCATCCCTGAGGAAGTCCGGCCCCGCAAGGACCAGCCTTTCTACCACCTGTTTGCCGAGAATGAGCGCACCCATTATGTTGCCTATGTCTCCGAGCAGAACCTGCTGCCGGACGATTCCGACACCCCGCTCACCCACCCGGATATCCTCGACTGGTTCAACCTGACGGGCGGCGGCACCTACGAGCTCAAAAAGGGCGTCGCCAACTAGCGTCCCCGCCTGCCCGCTCATCAGGCCAGGTAGAACAGGTAGATCGCAATGCTCGTTGTGACCCCGACAATCAGGTTCATCGGCACGCCAATCTTGAGGAAATCCGAGAACCTGTAATTGCCCGCCGCATGCACGATCGTGTTTGTCTGATAGCCGATGGGAGACGCAAAACTTGCGCTTGCACCGAACATCACGGCAATCACCAGCGCGCGCGGCTCAATGCCCAGTTCCGTTCCCAGCACGATCACCAGCGGTGTCATGATGACCGCCACGGCGGCATTGGTCACCAGTTCCGTCAGTACCGACGTCAGCAGGTAGATCATCAGCACCAGCCACAAGGGTGACGCCGACACCAGCAGGGGCGTCATGCTGCTGACCAGCATGTCCACGCCGCCAGACGCGACCAGGCCCTGTCCAACCATCAGCATGGCAAAGATCAGCGCAAGCACCCCGGCGTCCATCGCCTCGAACGCATCACTCAGCGACAGGCAGCCAAAGGCCAGCACGGCGCCCACCCCGATCAGCGAAGCCATCACCAGCGGAATGCCCAGGATGGCCGATGAAAGAATCACTGCCGCGAGTATAGCAATGGCCAGCGGCCCGCGTTTGCGGCGGAAGGGTTCTGCCTTGAAGGTCTGGTCTACGACCAGCGCGCCTGATGCCGCCAGCTCATGCAGTTCGCTCCGGTTGCCATCGACGATCAGCCTGTCGCCGGCCTTGAGCCGGGCATTGGCAAGGTCCGGCCCGGGGGGATTACCGTACCGCGTCAGTCCGCGAACGGTCACGGCATGGTGCGACAGGTAGGAAATCTCGGCAATCCGCCGGCCGATATTGGAATCATTCGCGGCGACGGTCGCCAGCGCCCGCTCTTCCGGGCCGGCATCCGTCTTGCGGCGGCTGATGCCGATACGGAACAGCTCCGAATCCACCAGGGTCAGCAGCTCCGTCAGATCGGCCCGCAGGGTAACGCGGTCGCCTGCCTTCAGCAATTCGTCCGCATCACTCCCGGAAAACCGCCGGCTCCCCCGGCTGTGGGATACGACGCTGATCCCTTTCTTGGAAAGCTCGGGCACTTCGGTGACCAGGCGCCCGATAACCGCAGACTCCTCCGGGACAACCGCATCGGTCAAGTAGCGGACCGGTGCCGTGGGCGCCGTCGATCCGGCCGCGGCGCGCGGCAGCAACACCCATCCGAGCCCCAGCAGGACGGCGAGACCCGTTCCGAACGTGACCAGGCCAACCGGCGTGATCTCGAAAATGCTGAACGCTTCCATGCCGGCATCTTGCGCCACACCGGCAACCAGCAGGTTGGTTGATGTCCCGATCAACGTACAGGTTCCGGCCATGATCGACACATATGACAGGGGAATGAGCAGCTTCTTTTCGGAGATTTTCAGGCGCCCGGCCAGTTCCATGACAATCGGCAGCAGGATGACAACCACCGCCGTGTTATTGACGAAGGCAGACCCGATGGACACGGTCACGCCCAGTAAAAGCAGCGCGCCAACTGTCGACCGGTCAGCCTCCTGCAGGACGGAAGCGGCCAGTGCGTCCAGAACACCCGTCCGTTTCAGCGCCGCAGCGAGGATGAACATGGCGCCAATCGTGATCGGCGCACTGTTGGAAAAAGCCGACAGCGCACCGGGTTCGTCCAGAAAGCCGATCAGAATGAACGCTGCTGCCCCGATCATGGCTATCGCCGCTGGCGGCAGCCGCTCCATGAAGAAGCCGGCAAACATGGCTGCCAGGATGCAAAGCGAGATGACGGCCGCATGGTCAGACAGGAAGGCTTGCATCAAATCTGACCCCGAACTCCAACCCGCTGGACATAACACATAAGGCAGGTCCGGGTTGCCTTCCCGGCACTGTTTCTTTTCAGTTAGCCGGTCCGGTACCGCCGCCGTCCAGAATCGCAATCACCGCGTCCCAATGCGCCAGGGCCTCAACATCGCCCTGCGCGGCCACTTCCGCTGCTCGCAGCGTGGCGATCACGCTGGCGTCGTCACCATACTGGCGAAGCAGCTGCCCCGCGACGCTGGCGGCCGTCACACTCATTCGGCCCGGACATTCGCGCGTTCGATCGCCGCCGTGGTCGACTGGCCATCAACCAGCGGCACGATATGCACCGTCCCGCCGCGTGCCAGAACCACATCAGCGCCGACGATTGTCTCGATCGTATAGTCGCCGCCCTTGACCAGCAGGTCGGGCTGCAGCGCTGCAATCAGCGCGCCGGGCGTATCTTCATCGAACACGACAACTGCATCGACCGCCGACAGGCCCGACAGGACACGCGCCCGCGACGATTCATCATTCACCGGACGGCTCGGGCCCTTCAGGCGCTTCACGGAGGCGTCCGAATTCAGGCCGACGACAAGGCGGCCGCAGCGCGCCTTGGCTTCTTCCAGAACCTTGAGATGGCCCGGATGCAGGATGTCGAAACAGCCATTTGTGAACCCGACGGTCAGGTTGGAATCCCGCCAGACGTTCACCTGCTCGACCAGCGTCTCCAGCGGCACATGCGAGATGCCGCCATTGCGCAGGCCCATTTGCAGCGCCGTGTTCAACTCGCTTGCCGACACAGTGGCCGTGCCCGATTTCCCGACAGCAATGCCGGACGCAGCAATCGCCAGTTCCACCGCCTCCGCCAGGCTTCCGCCCGCCGCCAGCCCCAGCGCCAGCGCGGCAATGCTTGTATCGCCCGCACCGGACACGTCATACACTTCCCGTGCCTCGCCGGACCGGTGCATCACGCAGCCATCCTTCTGCACAAACGACATGCCCTTGGCCGCGCGCGTCACCACAATCGCCTTGGCGGGCAGCACGCTCATCGCTTGCGTCAGGGCCTCGGCTGCATCGCGGTCGGTCTCCACCGGCACGCCCATTGCCTGGCCCAGTTCCACCGCATTCGGCTTCAGCAGGTCGACCGCGCCATAGCGCGAAAAATCCAGCCCCTTCGGATCTGCAATCACGGGAATGCCATGCGCGCGGCCTGCCGCGATTGCGGCCTCGATGACATTCTTCGTGATCGTGCCCTTGGCATAATCCGACAGGATGATGAGGCTCGCATCCTTCGCGGCGTCTTCGAGTGACATCACGATATCGGCCTCGGCTGTCAGGTCGATGGCCCGCGTGTCTTCCGCGTCCACCCGCAACAATTGCTGGCCCCCCGCGACGAAGCGCGTTTTCAGCGTCGTCGGCCGGTCGCGCATCACGATCAGGTCGGCTTCCACGTTACCTATCTGGCCCAGCAGTTCCGCCAGCTCGCGCCCTTCGGCATCGTCGCCCACCACGCCGATCAGCGCCGTGCGCAGGCCCAGCGTCGACAGGTTGCGCCCGACATTGCCTGCCCCGCCCGGCATCGCGGCTTCCCGCGTGCGCCGCATGATCGGCACCGGCGCTTCAGGCGAAATGCGGGTGACCTGCCCATACACGAAGCGGTCGAGCATGACGTCGCCCACACAGATGACACGCTTGCCATTTGCCTCCCGGATCAGGTCGATCAGCTTCTGCGTATCCATCAGCAATCTCCGGCCGGGCAATCGCAGTGCCCTGCAATGACGGCAGCAATGGGTGTGGTTTCGGGACTCACGGCCATATTGGCGACTCCATTTGATCACCGGATATAGCCCCGCCACGCCCGAGGTGAAACCCATCGGATCACCGACTGATCCATAACCCGCTCCCATGCGTAGTACCTTTGTACTTCCAACTGCATGTATCCGGAGCCGAATTCCTGTCACAGCCTGCCCCCGCCCTTTTCTGGTTCCGTGAAGACCTCAGACTATCCGACAACCCGGCCCTCCATGCTGCCGTTTCGACCGGCAAGCCCCTGATTTTGCTGTACATTCACGACGAGCAATCGCCGGGCCTGCGTGCCCATGGCGGCGCCTCGAAATGGTGGCTCGGCAAATCCCTCGCCGCGCTCTCTGCGCAGATCGCCAAAGTTGGCGGCCAGCTGACCTTGCGGTCGGGCCCCTCTGCCACGGTCATTCGGGACATAATCGCGGAATCCGGCGCTGACAGCGTGTTCTGGAACCGCCGGTACACTCAGGCCGAACGCGGCCTCGATGCCGAAATCATGGAAACGCTCAAGCAGGATGGCGTCTCTGTCGCCAGCTGCAATGCGCGCCTGCTGACAGAGCCGTGGACCGTGAAGACCGGCGCAGGCAGCTATTACAAGGTCTTCACCCCCTATTGGAAGGCCGTCCGCGCCGAATACCGCGCGCCTGAGCCCAGCCCTGCACCGGCCTCCCTCGCCGGCCCTGACATGGCTTCCGACGCCCTCGCCGGCTGGAGCCTGCATCCGTCCGGCCCGGATTGGTCCGGCGGACTGGCCGGGACATGGACGCCCGGCGAGGCAGGTGCCGCCCGGCGCCTCGCCGACTTCCTCGACGGTCCGGTCAACCACTATGCCGACGCCCGCAATCGCCCCGACATCAAGACCTCCACGTCAGGCCTGTCGCCGCATCTTCGTTTCGGCGAGATCGGCCCGGCACAGGTCTGGCGCGCCGTCCAGCACGGCATCGCCGCAGGCCGCTTCGATGAAGCCAGTGCCATGACCTTCCTGTCCGAAATCGCCTGGCGCGAATTTTCCTATGTCCTGCTGTTTCACAATCCGGAACTCGCCAGCCGGAATTACAATCACGCATTCGACCATATGCCCTGGCGCAGCGATGACGCCGCCTGTGACGCCTGGCGCAAGGGCCGCACGGGCTATCCCATGGTCGATGCCGGCATGCGCCAGCTATGGCATACCGGCTTCATGCACAATCGTGTACGGATGATTGTAGCCTCCTTTCTTACCAAGCACCTGCTCCTGCCATGGCAAATGGGTGAGGACTGGTTCTGGGACACGCTGGTCGATGCCGACCCCGCCTCCAACCCTGCCAGCTGGCAGTGGACGGCAGGCAGCGGCGCAGATGCCGCGCCTTATTTCCGCGTGTTCAATCCCGTCACCCAGGGTCAGAAGTTCGACGTCACCGGCGCCTATGTCCGCCAATGGTGCCCTGAACTCGCCCGATTGCCCGGCAAGTACCTGCACGCCCCCTGGGAGGCTGACGCCGCCACGCTTTCCACCGCGGGCATCACCCTCGACAAGACCTATCCCTCGCCCATTGTCGACCACAAGGCCGCGCGCGACCGCGCCCTCGATGCCTACGAGACCCTGAAAGAAAGACGAGACGCCGCATGAAACGCATAGCAATCATAGGGTCCGGCATTTCCGGCATCGGCGCCGCCTACGCCCTGAAGGACACAGCGGACGTCACCCTGTTCGAGGCCGACGACCGGCTCGGTGGGCATGCCTGCACGCATGTGTTCGACTATGACGGCCACGAAACTGCGGTCGATCTCGGCTTCATCGTCTACAATGGCCTGAACTATCCGAACCTGATCGGCTTCCTCGACGCGCTCGGCGTCGCGACGCAGGCCTCCGACATGAGCTTCGCCGTCTCCGACCGTCACGGCTGGGAATGGGCCTCGACACCGCGCGGCATGTTTGCCCAGAAGCGCAACCTGCTCAACCCCGCATTCCACCGTTTCTGGCGCACGATCCTGAAGTTCAATGATCTTGCCCGCACCGAACTCGCCGAGGGCAGGATCGAGGATGCAACGCTCGGCGCATGGCTCGACAGGCACGGCTTCGACCAGCCGTTCCGCTGCAACTATATCCTCCCCATGGGCGCCGCCATCTGGTCCACGCCCGAGGCCTGCATGCTGGACTATCCGGCCCGCAGCTTCTTCCAGTTCTTCGATAACCACCGTCTCATGCACAGCGAAAGGCCCAAATGGCGCACCGTCACCGGCGGCAGCCAGACCTATGTCCGCGCGGCCGCCCTGGCGCTGGGCGACCGCGTGCGCACCCGCACGCCGGTCATCCGTGTCTTCCCCTTCGGCGAAAAGGTCACCGTGGTCACGTCCGACAAGCGCGCGCATGTTTTCGACGATGTCATCATAGCCACCCATTCGGATCAGGCGCTTGCCCTCGTGGAAAACAGCTGCGAGGACCAGTCCTTCCTCCTGCGCTCGGTGCATTACCGTCCGAACACGATCTACCTCCACCGCGATCCCGCGCTGATGCCGTCACGCCGCAATGCCTGGGCCAGCTGGAACGTGATCAAGCAGGACAATGGCGACATCTGCCTTTCCTACTGGATGAACCGCTTGCAGGGCCTTGATGACAGCCGCCCGCTCTTCATCACGCTCAACCCGGAAACCGCCCCGCGCGACGACCTGACCTTCCACGCCTATGAATTCGACCATCCCCAGTTCGATGCCGCAGCCGAGGCCGCCGTCCGCGGACTGACACGCATACAGGGGCAGGATGGTATCTGGTTTGCCGGCGCATGGATGGGCCGCGGCTTCCACGAGGACGGCCTGAAATCCGGACTGTCGGCAGCCCTCTCCCTCGGCGGCAGGGTGCCATGGGAGGCGAAAGGCGTGGACATTCACACGCCAACGCGCAAAACTCTCCACATTGAAATTGCAGCAGAGGTGTCCGTTTGACGGTTCCGGCGCTCAATTTGTGGAAAGGCAAGACGGTACATGCGCGCTACGTGCCGTTCGAGCGGCGCTTTGCCTATGACCTCGCCCTCATGGATATCGACATTGACCGTCTGGACGAGGCCGGCCGGCAGTCCGCCCTGTTCTCTGTCGAGCGGCCCAATCTCTTTTCCTTCTCCCGCAAGGATCACGGCGCGCGCGACGGCCTCCCTCTTCGCCCGTGGGCTGAGCAAATGTTCGCCATGGCAGGTGTAAAGCTCGACGGCGGCGCGATCCGCCTCGTCACCCTGCCCCGCCACCTCTTCTACAAGTTCTCGCCCATCTCGCTCTGGTACGGCTACGGCCCCTCCGGCGGCCTGCGCGGCATCATCTACGAGGTCAACAACACGTTCGGCGACACCCATTCCTATGTCGCCGCCGTCACGGGAAACCGTTCGCAGCACGAAGCGGGAAAGGCGTTCCACGTCTCGCCCTTCTTCGATGTCACCGGCACCTACCGGTTCACCCTGCGCGCACCGGATGACCGCCTCGGCGTCGTCGTCGAGAGCCTGAAGCACGGCACACGCCTGCACATGGCCAACATCATCGCCCGGCGCCAGCCCGCAACAACCGGCACGCTCCTGGCCACCGCCGTGACACGCCCCTTCTCCACCCTTGGCGTCACCTTGGGCATTCACTGGCAGGCCCTGAAAATCTGGCTTCGCGGCGCGAAATACCGGTCCCGCCCCCATCCTCCCGAACAGGCCGCCACGCTGGCCGCTGGATCGTCCGCCGACGCGCCACAGATCACGAAAGATGCCGCATGAGCGATCCCATCCTGGCCACGGCCCAGTCCATCCGCCGCCTCAAGGGCATCCCGGCCTCGTTCCGCCTTGCCGCGCTTGCCCTGCTGCGTACCCAACGCGGCACCCTGCAGTTCACCCTGCCGGACCGCCGGAAGATCATCTACCGCAATGACGCGAGCGGCCCCTCCGCCGAGATCATCGTCCACGACTATAATTTCGTGAAACTTGCCTTCGCGGGCGGTGATGTCGGCTTCGCCGAAGCCTATATGGACAGCCAGTGGTCGACACCGGACCTGACCAAGGTCCTGCAATTCTTCTCCGCCAATTTCGAAGCCGCCGGACAGCTCGCACGCGGCGGCATGGTGGTGCGCTGGGCCAATATGGTGCGCCACTTCTTTAACAGGAACTCCCGTTCCGGCGCCCGGCGCAACATCATGGCCCATTATGATCTGGGCAATGACTTCTACCGCCTCTGGCTCGACCCCAGCATGACCTATTCCTCGGCCATCTTCGAAAGCCCGAACCAGTCGCTCGAACAGGCCCAGCAGGCCAAGTACCGGAACATCTGCGACCGGATCGGTGCTGGTCCGTCCAGCAGCATCCTCGAAATAGGCTGCGGCTGGGGCGGCTTTGCCGAATATGCCGCCAAGCATCGCGGCAGCCAGGTGACATGCCTCACCATCTCGCCGTCCCAGCGCGACTTTGCCATGCAGCGCATGCAGCGCGAAGGCCTGTCCGAGCGTGTCGATATCCGCCTTGAAGACTATCGCGACCACACGGGCCTCTATGACGGCGTTGCCTCGATTGAAATGTTCGAGGCGGTCGGCGAAGCCTACTGGCCGAGCTATTTCGCCAAGATCTTCGAATGCCTCAAACAGGGCGGCAAGGCCGCGCTCCAGATCATCACCATTGATGACGATCTCTTCGCCAGCTACCGCAAGCGCGTTGATTTCATCCAGCGTTATATCTTCCCGGGCGGCATGCTGCCTGGCGAGACCGCGCTCAAGGAACAGTTCGCCAGGGCGGGCCTGCGCCATGACGGGGTCCACTATTTCGGCCAGGACTATGCCCGCACCTGCAATGAATGGGCCCGCACATTCAATGAGAAATGGGGCGAGATCGCCCCGCTCGGTTTTGACGAGCCTTTCCGGCGCATGTGGAATTTCTACCTGTCCTATTGCGAAGCCGGCTTCCTCGACGGCCGCATCAATGTCGGCCAGTTCGAAGTCTCAAAAGCCTGACCCGTGTGCAACCGGGAACATAGGTAACGTTTCAGACCGGGCAGATGGGTTACAGTTTTCATGGTGTGTTCCGTGGGCGGCCAGGCTCGATACGGTTCATGCGTTTCTTTCGGTCGATGTGTCCGAGCAGGACCGGACCGAAGTAGACTTCGTAATGATCTTCGCCTGTCCGGAAGATGCCCACCCGCTCACCGGTAAGGACTTCGGAGATGAACGGTTCAGCGCCGCGCCACTTGATAATTCCGGATGTTCTGACTGCGCGGGTTTCAGTGGCGCCGGGATAGATCAGAGTGCTTATTCCAAGAATCAGCACTCTGATCCAGAATTTCTTGTTGGTCGCAGCGTGTCCCCGAAAACCGGGTCCACTTTTCGGCACGCCGCTCAAGTCCGGAGGTCTCAGCTTGCCATCCCACGTGCGTTGACTTGGCGCATAGATCGCTGCGGGAGGGATCTGGCCGAGCGCCTCATGCGGGCGCTCGTGATTGTAGGATTTCCGGAACCTTGCAAGGCGTGCGGCCTGAGCCCTGATTGTCCGTGAGGGTGGACTGGTCGCTTCGCGTTTCAGCGTCAGGTGCAGGCGCTCATGGCGTCCATTCTGCTGGGGCTTTCCAGGCGCGATCCGTTCAGGGAAAATGCCCATCTTCAGAAAATTGACCGCCAGCCGGGACAAGCCACCAGCAGCAACAGACCCGAAAGGCGCGCCTTCCGCCACTCCCCAGCCGCGCCGGCGCGCCGCCGCCGGTGGCCCTGCCATACGTTACCTAGACATGCGCCTGCCACCGGGCCTCCTCAATTCCCGCCTGCTCTCAAAGCCGGAGCGCGAAACAGCGCGCCAGATTCACGCCGAAGCCGCCGCCCTCATCCCGCACCTCAATTCATCCTGACCTGCCTTCAGGCAACCGCCCGCCCTGCGCGACATGCTTCCGGCAAATGGCGCCGCATGTGCTGGGCGCTTTCCCTCCGGCACGGCCGCCTTATGTCTCCCCTGAAGGAGCGCATCATGCAGGCGATCATATTCGGCGCATCGGGCGGCATTGGCCGCGCCCTGACAGCCCGGCTGGCCGCACGGCCGGACATGACCCGCGTGCACGCCGTGTCGCGCTCGCCCGCCCCCACCGGCCGCAACATCATCCCCCACACGGCCGACATCACCCGTGAGGCCGATCTCGAAACGCTCGCCGCCACGCTGAAAGCGGAAGGCACTTTCGGCCTCGTCATCGTCGCCACCGGCCTCCTGTCGGACCAGGATGGCCTCACGCCCGAGAAATCCAGCCGCCACCAGTCCCTCGATGCATTCGAACAGGTCTTCCGCGTCAACACGTTCGGCCCGGCCCTGGTAGCGAAACACATGCTGCCGCTGATGCCCCGCAAGCGCCGCGCCGTGTTCGCCGCCCTCTCGGCCCGTGTCGGCTCGATCAGCGACAACCGCCTCGGCGGCTGGCATGCCTATCGCGCCTCCAAGGCCGCCCTCAACATGCTGGTGCGCAACTACGCGATCGAGCAGGCCCGCATCAATGACCAGCTCATCGCCGTGACGCTCCACCCCGGCACGGTCGATACCGGCCTGTCCCGGCCGTTCCAGTCGAATGTGCCGGATGCGCAATTATTCACGCCGGACCAGTCTGCGGAATACTTGCTGAACGTCCTCGACGGCCTGACCCCCGCCGACACAGGCAAATGCTTCGACTGGGCCGGCAAGGAAATCCCCGCCTAGACCAGCTGGGCCTGATTGATGGCTCCACCGTGGTCTCTTGCTATTGAGGTAGAACACAGAAATTATTAGACGCATGCATCTGCGTCTTAAATGCATGCTGTACTGGTTCGGCAGCCTCGCGGTCGTAGGCATCCTGTATTGGGGAACGGGGTCGCAATCAGTCGGTTTTCTCGTACCACCAATCATGGCGATGCTTGCATAAGGGTATCTGAATGAATCCCATTAAGACTAAACCAACCGGCTCTGCTTCACAGCCGCGCCGATAAAGCTCGCAAACAGCGGATGCGGTTCGAACGGACGTGACTTCAGTTCCGGATGGAATTGCACGCCGATGAACCAGGGATGGTCCGGCAGCTCGAAAATCTCCGGCAGCCTGCCGTCCGGCGACATGCCCGAGAACAGGACGCCCGCCTTTTCCAGTTGCTTGATATAGGTCGCATTGACCTCATAGCGGTGGCGGTGGCGCTCGGATATGTCGAGTGCGCCATAGATTTCCGCAACCTTGCTTCCCTCTTTCAGGCGCGCCGGATACGCGCCGAGGCGCATTGTGCCGCCCTTGTCGGTATTCTCGTCGCGGACAACCTTCTCATTGCCCTTGGTCCATTCTTCCATCAGTCCGACCAGCGGCGATTTGGTCGGGCCGAACTCGCTCGTCGAGGCATCCTTGATGCCCGCCAGGTTGCGCGCCGCTTCCACGACCGACAACTGCATGCCGTAGCAGATGCCGAAGCACGGCACATTGCGCTCGCGGGCAAACCGCGCCGCCCGCATTTTGCCGTGCGCGCCGCGCTCGCCAAACCCGCCCGGCAGGATCACGCCGTGCACCCCTTCCAGAATGTCCAGCGGCGCATGCTCGTCATCGAACTGTTCGGAATCGATCAGGCGCACATCCACCTTCACCTGGTTGGCGAGGCCGCCATGCACCAGCGCTTCCATCACGGATTTATAGGCGTCCGGCACGTCCGTGTACTTGCCGACAAGGCCGATGCACACATTGCCGTCCGGGTTGCGGATCGTTTTCGCGATCCGGTCCCAGGCCGACATGTCCGGCGCCGGGGCATCGGTGATGCGGAAATGCGCCAGCACTTCGGTATCCAGCCCCTCGGCATGATAGGCCGCCGGCACGTCATAGATATGGCCCACATCGCGCGCCTCGATCACGGAGGACGGGCGCACGTTACAGAAGCTCGCGATCTTGCCTTTTTCCGTCTCCGGGATCGGCCGGTCACAGCGGCACAGCAGGATCTGCGGCTGGATGCCGATGGAGCGCAGCTCCTTCACCGAGTGCTGCGTCGGCTTGGTCTTCATCTCTCCGGCTGCCGGAATATAGGGCAGCAGAGTCAGGTGGATGAAGCAGGCCCGGTCCGGGCCCAGTTCCTGGCCCAGCTGGCGGATCGCCTCGAAGAAAGGCAGGCCCTCGATATCGCCGACCGTGCCGCCGATTTCGCACAGCACGAATTCCACGTCCTCGCCCGGATCGGACAGCACGAAATCCTTGATGTCATTGGTCACGTGCGGGATCACCTGGATCGTCGCGCCAAGGTAATCCCCGCGCCGTTCCTTCTCGATGATGCGCTGATAGATGCGCCCCGTGGTGATATTGTCCGACTGGCGCGCCGACACGCCGGTAAAGCGCTCATAATGGCCAAGGTCGAGGTCCGTCTCGGCCCCGTCATCGGTGACATAGACCTCGCCATGCTGGCGCGGGCTCATCGTGCCGGGGTCGACATTGAGATAGGGGTCCAGCTTTCGCAGGCGCACCTTGTAGCCGCGTGCCTGCAGCAGCGCGCCGAGCGCGGCGGACGCAATTCCCTTGCCCAGGGATGACACCACGCCGCCCGTAATGAAAATGTAGCGGATCATGGGACTATCCCGATGCCGTGATTCGTTGATGATTGGCGCGGGCAAAATGCCCGTTCCGCAAATTTACTGGGGATTGCCCGTATCCGGCTCAGCCGGCGCGGGTGCGTCCTCTTGTGCCGCATCGCCTTCCGGCGCGGGCGTTTCGGTCTCCGCAGGCGCTACCGGATCGGCTGCGACCGGATCTGGCGCAGACAGGTTGCCCGTGCCGCCATCCTGGCCATCCAGCAGCGGTGCCGACGGGTCGAACAGGTCGACCGGTGCCGTAATCGCGCCATCATCGTCTGCGCCCAGCGCGCGCTCGACATCAGAGCGCGTATCGTTCTCGCGGTTGGCAATCGAGGTCAGCGTCAGGCTGGTAATGAAAAACAGGCCGCCGACGATGATCGTCGTGCGAACCAGCGCGCCTGCAGCGCCGCGGCCGGACATCAGCGAGTTACCGCCACCGCCGCCGCCCATGCCAAGGCCGCCACCTTCGGACTTCTGGATAAGCACCAGTCCTGTCATGACAATACAGGCGAGGATATGGACGACGAGGATGACATTCTGCATGGTGAGTCCGGGATTCCTGAAATCAAGGGGCCCGCATATCGCCTATAAGCGCGAACGCCAAGCCTCTCGCTTCACTCTGGGCTAAATTGCTGCCCTGTAAATGGAGAGGAAATCCTCGGCCTTCAAGCTCGCACCGCCGATCAGGCCGCCATTAACATTGTCCACGGCAAGGATTTCAGCCGCATTTGCGGGATTCATGCTACCGCCATAAAGGATAAGTGTCTCAACGCCCGAAGCGCCGAAACGCCCCGACAGCCAGGCCCGGATCGCGCCATGAACTTCGGCAATCTGCTCCGTACTGGCCACTTTTCCCGTGCCGATGGCCCAGATTGGCTCATAGGCGATCACGAAATCAGCGGCACCTACGCCATCCGGGATCGATCCGGCCAACTGGCTTTCGATCCGCTCCAGCGTCCGCCCGGCCTCGCGTTCCGCCAGGCTCTCGCCAACGCAAATGATCGGAACCAGCGATGCGGCAAGCGCTGCAGAAGCCTGGGCTGAGACAACGGCATCACTTTCACCATGATCGGCCCGCCGCTCCGAATGGCCGACAATCACATGGCTGGCACCGGCATCGGCCAGCATTTCGGCCGAAATATCGCCCGTATGGGCGCCTTTGACATTGTGGTGGCAGGTTTCCCCGCCGATTCGCAGCGCAGTTCCCTCCGCGCTTTCGCTCCCCGCTGCGACCAACGTCGCGGGAAGGCAAAGCAACGCGGTCACATCACCGTGTCCGCTACCAACTGCAGCAGCCACGGCCTCAACCTGCGAAAGACTCGCTTTCAGACCGTTCATTTTCCAGTTTCCGGCGATCAGTGCGCGTGACATGCAGCCATCCCTATCTTGCAAGACTTGACCGTGTCGCCTAGCAAGCACTGAGCCATCCCGCAAATCGCCTGAGAGATTGCATCGCTATGCTAGCCTTGATGAAACGCCTGATGAATTCGATCTTCGGCAAGATCGTCGTCATGATTATCATTGCCGGCATGGCATTCTGGGGCGCTGACCAGGCATGGACCACCATGAATACCGGTCTCGGCAGCAATCTGGCCGCTGCTGGCCCGCGCGGTATCGACATGACGACACTCGACCGCCGCGTCGAAAACCTGCTGCGCAATCTCAACGCCAATGCGGACAAGCCGATCACCAAGTCCGAAGCGGCCGAACAGGGCATCGTCGATCAGGTTTTCGAGCTCGAAAAGGCGAAAATCGTCTCTCTCGGCTATGCCGCCAGCATCGGTATCGAGCCCTCGACCAGCGCCATTGTCGAACAGTTGAAGACCGTCGACGCCTTCAAGAACCCGCTGACCGGCGAACTTGATCTCAATACCTATCGTGAAGTCCTCTACCAGAACCGCTTCACCAAGGAAGAATACGAACAGCAGGTCTCCGATGACCTGACCCTGAAAACGCTCGGCGAGGCGGCCTCGGCGGCGACCTACCCGCCGCAAATCCTCGCGGGCATTCAGGCCCGCTTCATTGGCGAGACGCGGGACGTTTCCTGGTTCATCCTGGATGCGTCCAGGGCGCCGACACCTGACGCCCCCACGGACGAGGAAATCCGCGCCTTCTACGACGAGAACCTGGCCGCGCTGGAACAGCCCGAGCGCCGCGCCATCGACATGCTGCGCGTCTCGGCCGACGATTTTCTGTCGAATGTGACCGTCACCGAGCAGGAAATCGCCACCATCTATGAAGCGACGAAATCCGAGCGGTTCTCCGAGCCGGACCAGCGCACCTATATTGAACTCTACTTTGCCGACCGTGATACGGCGCGCGCCGCCTTCGGCCTGCTCGCTGGCGGCGCTGACCCGGCCACCCTGCCCGGCGTGCTGTCGAGCGAGACAAAGACCGGCAACCGCGAAAGCGTCTCCGACACGGCCCTCGCTGATGCCATGTTTGGCCCCGGCAAGCAAAGCGGTGCCCTGTTCGGCCCTCGCGAAGTGGAAGGCCGGTGGCTGGTCGCCCGGCTCGTCTCTGTCCAGCGCGGCGCCGTATTCCCGATCGAGACTGTCTCCGAGGAGATCCGCGATGAACTGGCCCGCGAACGCGCGCAGGTCCTGTTCTTCGAAAAGCTCGATACGCTCGACCGCTCGATCGGTGCAGGCTACCCGCTGGCCCAGATTGCGTCCGAACTGCCTGTCCCGGTGATGAGCTTTGCGCCTGTCGACCAGACCGGCATCACGGAAGACGGCGTGACGCTTACAGGCCTCACGGCCGCCCGGGACGCCTTCAGCGATGCTTTCCGCATCAATGCCGGTGACGTCTCCGCACGCTACGATGGCGACGAGGCCGTTTACCTCACCTCCCCGCGCGCCGTCATCGCGCCCAGCACGCCTGAATTCGACACGATCAGGGAAGACATTCGCCAGACACTGGTCGCACAGCGTGCCGCCAATGCCATGCAGTCCTACGCCGAAAGCGTGGTCGAGAAGCTGAAGTCCGGCGAAACCAGCCTGGCCGCTGCTGCGGCGGAAGCTGACACGGTCGTTGAATCGCCAAGCGTACCTGTCACGCGCATCACGGCTGAGGAAAGCGGCCTGCCATCGCCCGCCATCAGCGCGATTTTCTCCGGCCGCGAAGGTGACGTGTACAGCTATCCGAACCGGACGGGCAACATGTTCATGATCGTGCAGCTCAACACGATTGCGCCGCCATCGGATGCGGCGCTGGAAGTGCTCGGCACGCAGGCCACCGCGTCCCTGAACCAGGCCCTGCGCGATGACATCCGGTTTGCCGCCGATGCAGAGATCCGCAAGGCGATCAAGCTGAAGGTCAATGACAACGCGATCGTGGCCTACAAGAAATCGATTGCCACGGATCAATGAAACCAGCCCGTCTGATTGTTCGCAGGCGCATCGGGGATATTGAAACGCCCGTCGGTGCGATGCTGAAACTCGGCGCCGATGCGCCCGGCAGCTTCCTGTTCGAATCCATTGCCGGCGGCGAGCGTCTCGGCCGCTATTCCTTCATCGGACTTGAGCCCGATTACTGGTTCCGCATCCAGGACGGCGTCGCCGCCGTGTCGAAGACAGGGGATTTTTCCGCCCCGCTCAAAACCTCGGACGATCCCGTCAAGGCGCTGCGCGATTTTGTCAGTTTCGCCCAGGCCGAAACCGAAGCGGCCCTGCCGCCCATGGCATCCGGTGCATTCGGCTATGTCGGCTATGACATGATCCAGCATATCGAACCGGTGACCATCACGGCGCAAGACACGCTGCACGTTCCCGAAGCCCTGCTGGTCATCCCCCGGGTCGTGATCGTGTTCGATCACATCTACCAGGAAATCCTGCTCATCGGCCGCGTCGAGGACGGCAATGACGCGGCCATCGACGCCCTGCTCGATACGGTCGAGGCCCGGCTCGAGCGCCTGCCGGAAACGCCGCCCAAGGACCAGCCGCCGGTTGACGTGACGCTGACGTCCAACACCACGAAGGAACGCTATTTCGAAATTGTCGATCAATGCCGCGACTATATCCGCGCCGGCGACATCTTCCAGGTCGTGCCCAGCCAGCGGCTGTCGACGCCGTTCAGCCGCAAGTCGATCAGCTTCTACCGGGCCCTCCGCCGCCTCAACCCGTCCGCCTTCATGTTCCACATGAACCTTGGCGACGTGCGCCTCGTCGGCTCCAGCCCGGAAATCCTCGTCCGCCTGCGCGATGGCCGTGTCGCCATCCGCCCGATTGCCGGCACGCGGCCTGTCTCCGGTGACGCGCTGGAAGATGCCCGCCGCGCCGAAGGCCTGCTCGCCGATCCGAAGGAAATGGCCGAACACCTGATGCTGCTGGATCTCGGCCGCAATGATGTCGGCCGCGTCGCTGCCTATGGCAGTGTCGAAGTCACCGAACAGTTCATCGTCGAACGCTACAGCCACGTCATGCATATTGTCTCTCATGTCGAAGGCAACCTGCGCGAGGGCCTTGATGCCGTTGACGTCCTGTTTGCCGGCTTCCCGGCGGGCACCGTGTCCGGCGCGCCCAAGATCCGCGCCATGCAGATCATCGACGAAATGGAAACCGCCCGCCGCGGCATCTATGGCGGCGCTGTCGGCTATTTCGGCTGGAATGGCGACCTCGACACCTGCATCGCCCTGCGCACGGCCGTCATCAAGGACGGGCAGCTGCACATCCAGGCCGGAGGCGGCGTCGTCCTCGATTCCGATCCGCAATACGAGTATGACGAGACCCTGCATAAGGCAGGCGCCCTGCGCCGCGCCGTGGAACTGTCAGCCACCTACGAGTTCGACCAATGATCCTCGTCATCGACAATTATGACAGCTTCACCTGGAACCTCGTCCACTATCTGGAAGAGCTCGGCGCCCGCACCAAAGTCGTCCGCAATGATGAGCTGACGGTGGAGGAAGCCCTGGCCCTCAAGCCGGATGGCATTCTCCTCTCCCCCGGCCCCTGTACGCCGAACGAGGCCGGCATCTGTGTCGACCTGATCAGGGCCGCGCCGGACGACATGCCCATTCTCGGCGTCTGCCTCGGCCACCAGGCCATTGGCCAGGCCTTTGGCGGGGCCGTCATCAAGGCGAAGGAAATCCGCCACGGCAAGCTGTCAGACATCCACCAGAAAGGCGGCGACCTGTTCGACGGCCTGCCGGAAACCTTTTCCGTGGTCCGCTATCATTCCCTCTCCGTGCGCGACGCTGACCTGCCGGACTGCCTCGTCGCCGACGCCTTCACCGATGACGGCGAAATCATGGCCCTTCACCACAAGACCCGCCCCATTTATGGCGTCCAGTTCCACCCGGAATCGATCAAGACCGAGCATGGTCACGCCCTGCTGAAGAACTTCCTGAAAAGGGTCTGACAAAGAGGCACCGCCCGATGAGCGAACTGGACACCAAGGCCGAGGCCCTGATTGACGACATGAAGCCGACCAGCCCCAGCGCCGCGCCCGGCCAGAATTTCCTGCCGCCCGAGACCCGCCGCGACATTCCGGGGCAATACGGCTCCACGCCCGTCTGGCGCGCAGGGAACGGCCCGGCCACGCTGTTCGTGCACGGCTGGGATGATACACACCGCATCTGGCGCCGCTTTGCGCAGGACTTCCTCCAGTACACGCGCCCCGTCCTGATGATGGACCTGCCCGCCCATGGCGCGTCGAAGGCAGACATCTGCACCCCGGAAACGGCAGGCATATCCGTCGCTGACGTCTGCACCGCTGAAGGGCCGTTCGATACGATCATCGCGCATTCCTTCGGTTGCGACGCGGCCGTGCGCGCCATCGCGGCCGGGGCGGACGCAGACTACCTCGTCCTGATTGCGCCGGCCTTGCTGGAATGGGCGGACTATCAGCGCCTCAAGGGCCATGACGACGCGACCATCACGCGCGCTGGCGAGCTGCTGGCCGAACGCGGCGGCGTCATCGCGCGCACCGATTACCGCGCAGCCCTCACGGACTATAAAGGCGCGATCCTGCTCATCGGATCAGAGGCCGATGAAAGCAGCCCCCTTGAGCTCATCCGCCAGCTGGCCGCCGACCTGCCAACCGCGAAGCTGGTCGAGGATGATGCGCTCAGCCATCGCGACCTCGCCCTCGATCCGCGCATTCTCTCTGAAATCACCGCCTTTCTCGGCTATTGAGTCAGACTTCGCGCATTGAACCCCGGCCACAGGGCCGCTATCGGTGGCGCTTGCATTCCGGAAACCATTGATGACTGACACTTCCCTGACCACCGCCATCAAGGCGATTGCCCGCCGCGAGACGCTGGACGCCGATACGCTGGAAACGGCGTTCGAACTCCTGCTGACGGGCGAGGCCGCGCCGGAGGAGATCGGCGCCTTCCTCATGGGCCTTGCCGTGCGGGGTGAAACGGCAGCCGAACTGACAGCCGGTGCCCGCATCATGCGCCAGCATGCCCGCAGCGTTCACGTTGACGGCCCCGTCCTCGACACCTGCGGCACAGGCGGCCTGCCGTGGAAAAGCCTCAACACATCCACCGCCAGCGCCCTCGTCATCGCCGCCGCAGGCGGCCGTGTCGCCAAGCACGGCAACCGCTCCGTCCCGCCCAAGTCGGGCTCGGCTGACGTGCTCGAGGCGCTGGGCGTCAATCTCGAGACCGACGAGAACGAGTTCCAGGCCTGCCTCGACGGCGCAGGCGTCGCCTTCATGTTCGCCCGGGCCCATCACAGCGCCATGCGGCACGTTGCGCCCGTGCGGGCGAAACTCGGCATCCGCACCATCTTCAACCTGCTCGGGCCCCTCTCCAATCCGGCCGGCGCCCAGTTCCAGGTCCTCGGCGTGTTCGCCCCGGAATGGACACGGCCCATGGCCGAGGCGCTCGCCCAGCTTGGCGCGACAAAGGCCTGGGTCGTGCATGGCCGGGACGGCATCGACGAGCTCTCCATCGCCGGCGCGTCCCATGTCTGCGAAGTCGAAAATGGCGCCATCCGCGAGTTCGAGATACATCCCTCGGATGCCGGCCTCGACACCAGTCCCCTGTCCCGCCTCGAAGGCAGCAGCGTTGCGGACAATGCCCTGGCGATCACCGACCTGCTCGACAGCCAGGAAGGTCCGTTCCGCGACGCAGTATTGCTGAACGCCGCAGCCGGGCTTCACGTCTTAGGCAAGGCAGCCGACCTGAAAGAAGGCGCCGCCATGGCCACAGACGCCATCGACAGCGGCAAGGCGAAGGACACGCTGCGCAGGCTCGCCGCGCTCTCCAACGGGCAGGATCCGGCATGAGCACGGCCCTCGACCGCATTATCGGCTACAAGCGCGATGAAGTCGCCGCGCTCAAGCGAACCGAGACCTTAGAAAGCCTCTCCCGCCTCGCAAGCGAAGCCGGCCCGGTCCGAAACTTTGGCGCGGCGATGAGCCGGATCGCTGCGACTGACGAAAACGCCCTGATCTGCGAGCTGAAGCGCAAGAGCCCCTCGGCCGGAGACATCCTGCCCGGCGCCGATCCGGTCGCCATCGCGGCCGAGTATGAGACCGGCGGCGCGGCCTGCCTCTCGGTACTGACCGACGGCCCGAGCTTTGGCGGCTCCCTCGCAGACTTTGCCGCCATCCGCAGCGCCGTCAGCCTGCCCATGTTGCGCAAGGATTTCCTGATCGACCCGATCCAGGTCGCCGAATCCCGGGCGCATGGCGCCGATTGCATCCTCATCATCCTGTCGGCGGTCGATGACGCGCTTGCCGCCGAACTCCACGCGGCGGCAGACGATTTTGCGATGGATGTTCTCATCGAAACCCATGACGAGGCCGAGGTGGAACGGGCGCTCAAACTCGCCTCGCCCCTCATCGGCATCAATAATCGCGATCTGAAGCGCATGGTGACCGACCTGTCGACGACCGAGCGCCTCGCCCCGATGATCCCGGCCGGCCGTCACATCGTCGCCGAAAGCGGAATATCCACAACAGATCACGTCGCGCGTCTTCGACGGACGGGCACCCGCCGCTTCCTGATAGGCGAAAGCCTGATGAAAATGAACCAGATGCGCGAATCTGCCGTGACGCGGTTAAGAAACGCCCGTTCTGATTGACCCGAAACATGAACACATGTAGAACATAAGAGAACATAGATTCGGACGGAAGGAATCACCCGTGCTGACCAGTAAACAGAAAGAGCTGCTGCTCTTCATCAATGAGCGGATCAAGGAGACGGGTGTCTCCCCCTCGTTTGACGAAATGAAGGAAGCGCTCAATCTCGCCTCCAAGTCCGGCATTCACCGCCTTATCTCGGCGCTTGAGGAGCGTGGCTTCATCCGCCGCCTCGCGCACCGCGCCCGCGCATTGGAAGTGCTGAAAATGCCGGAATCGGCCATTCCCACGCCAAATATGCGTGGCCGGAAAGACTTCAGGCCCGCACTCGTGTCGACCGGCCTGCCGTCCGAATCCCGGGCACCGCGCGCCATCCCCATTCTGGGCCGCATCGCAGCCGGTGTGCCGATTTCGGCCATCCAGCAGGACAATGGCCATATCACCGCCCCGGACGACCTTGCCGAGGGCGAGGAGCATTTCGCCCTCGAAGTCAAAGGCGACTCGATGATCGAAGCCGGCATTCTCGAAGGCGATCTCGTTATCCTGCGCCGAACGGAAGCGGCGAATACGGGCGACATCGTCGTGGCCCTCATTGACGGTGAGGAAGCCACGCTCAAGCGCCTGCGCCGCAAAGGCGCGTCCGTTGCGCTCGAAGCGGCCAACCCGGCCTATGAGACCCGCATTTTCGGCCCCGACCGCGTTCAGGTTCAGGGCCGTCTCGTCGCGCTCGTCCGCCGCTACGACTGACAGGGCTTCCAGGGCCGGTTGCGGCACACCGCGCCGACCCGGATACCCACCCCGTCTTTTTCTTCATGTGCGGTCAAACCGTCTGCTGCGGCGACGTCTGACCAGACAAACGTATTCGAGCACGGGCCCGTCACCGGTGATCTCGATAGCGTGAGGACGATGCCGGGATCTGCCCGGCAGTCCGCGCGATCCGTCAGCGGGACCGTTCCGGCCGGTGTGTCGAAACGGCATGGCACGGCGCCGCAAGCTGAGGCCTCCAGCGTGCTGTAGCACAGCGGGGCAAGTCCGTCGCCATCGGCAAATTCCACCCGCTGCATGCCCCCGGCCCCCGTATTGACGAAAACGTCTCCCGACGCAGACCAGTGCACCAGTACCTGCGGGCGCGCTGTCCACAGATACACGGCGGGCGCAAACGCCAGTCCGCCCAGCCCGCCGCCAGCCATGTCGCGAAACACGCAAGAAGGCCCGGCTCATCGGGCACCAGAAAGTAGGTAGCCGCACCGGCGCCAAGCGAAAAGGCGAACAGCAGGGGCTGCGCATCAAGCGAGGCGAGCGACCACATCCCCGCCCACGCGCTGCGCAGGTCCCGGCCCGCCCCCTTGCCTTCAGGCGCAACCTTGTGTTTGTGCAACGCAGAAGCGATTTCGACCCGCATTTACGAGGAGCCCACCACCCTGATGACCGTTGTCACGCGATTTGCCCCCTCTCCCACCGGCATGTTGCACATTGGAGGGGCAAGGACCGCACTTTTCAATTACTTGTTTGCCCGCCGTCATGGTGGCCGTTTCCTCCTGCGTATCGAGGATACCGACAAGGCCCGCTCCACCGATGCAGCCACAGCGGCCATTCTCGAAGGCATGGCCTGGCTCGGACTGGAGGCGGATGAGCCGCCGCTGATGCAGTCGACCCGCGACGCGCGCCATGCCGAAGTGGCGAGCGAGATGCTCTTCCGAGGCACGGCGTTCAAATGCTACGCAACCCCTGAGGAACTCCAGGCCCGCCGTGATCTCGGCGAGGAAAAGCGCCAGGCCGCCAGGGCCGACAACCTGTCTGATTCTGAGCGCGCGGCGCTGCTGGGTGAGGCCAATGCGCTCCTCGCCCCCTTCCGGTCACCCTGGCGTGACGGGGCCCCAGCGCCGTCGCCTGACGCACCCTTCACGGTGCGCCTGCGGGCCCCGGATGAAGGCGAGCGGATCGTCGAGGACGCTGTCCAGGGCACAGTGAAAATCCAGGCGGACGAGATCGACGACCTGATCATGCTGCGCGCCGATGGCTCGCCTACCTACATGCTCGCTGTGGTTGTCGACGACCATGACATGAACATCACCCACGTCATCCGCGGCGACGATCACCTGCGCAACACGTTCCGTCAGGTGCCGATCTATGAAGCCATGGGCTGGCCCGTCCCGCAATTTGCCCATGTCTCGATGATCCACGGCAATGACGGTGCCAAGCTTTCGAAACGCCACGGCGCGCTATCGACACTTGCCTATCGCGAGATGGGCTACCTGCCGGAAGCCTTGACGGCCTACCTGCTGCGCCTCGGCTGGAGCCATGGCGACCAGGAAATTTTTACGCGGGAAGAAGCGATTGCGGCTTTCGATCTGGAAGGCATCGGCAAGGCGCCGGCGCGCCTCGATCTTGAAAAGCTCGGCCAGATCAATTCGCACTTCATGCGCCTGGCCGACGATGACCGCCTTCTCTGCCTGTTGCGGCCCATTCTTGAGGCCGACTCTCCCCTCGATGACGCGGAACTGGCGCGTATCGAACGGGCGCTCCCGCACATGAAAGACCGGGGAACCACTTTGGCAGAGCTGGCATCCGCTTTTGCATTCCTGAGGGTCAAACGGCCGCTCGATCTCAACAAGAACGCCAGAAAGGCCCTTTCCGCAGAGGGACTTGACCGACTGGCCGGACTGCGCGACGAACTGCGGCGCATATCGCAATGGACGGCGGATCGAATTTCGGAGACGATCTCTTCGTATTGCACCACAAATGACCTATCTATGGGGCAGGTAGGACAACCCCTCCGTGCTGCGCTGACTGGCGGCCTTCCCGCACCTGATATTGCACCGGTGCTCGAATGGCTTGGGCAGGAAGAAGCACTCGCGCGGATTGATGATCAACTGGCCGGGGCTGGCCACTGAGCCAGCCGGGCCGAACATGAACAAGAAGGGCAAGAGCTGATGGAAAATAAGACGAAGAACGCCGGAACCGCCAAGCTGGAAGTGGCCGGAAAAACCTACGACCTGCCCGTACTTTCAGGCACCCACGGTCCCAATGTCATTGATGTGCGCAAGGTTTACGCAGAGTCAGACCATTTCACGTTCGACCCGGGCTTTACGTCCACAGCGAGCTGCGAGAGCCAGATCACATTCATCGACGGTGACGAGGGCGTCCTGCTTCACCGCGGCTACCCGATCGGACAGCTCGCCGAGAAATCGACCTTTCCCGAAGTCTGCCATCTCATCCTGAAGGGTGAGCTTCCGAACAAGAGCGAACTTGCCGAGTTCAGCAGCGAGATCAAGCAGCATACGCTACTCCACACACAGATGGACCGCTTCTTTGATGGATTCCGGCGCGACAGCCATCCGATGGCCATGCTGACCGGTGCAGTCGGCGCGATGGCCTCCTTCTACCCGGGTGCCATGGACAGCGAAGACCCCGACGAACGCCACCTCAGCTCGATCCGGCTCGTCGCGAAAATGCCGACGCTTTGCGCCCGCATCCTGAAATACAACATGGGCCAGAAATTCGTCGATCCGCGCAACGAATTCACTTACGCCGAAAACTTCCTCAACATGTGCTTCTCGGTGTCAGCCGAAGACTACAAGGTCGACCCGAAAATCGCCAAGGCGATGGACCGGTTCTTCATCCTTCACGCCGATCACGAGCAGAACGCCTCGACATCGACTGTTCGCCTGGCCGGTTCCTCGGGTGCCCACCCGTTCGCGGCCGTCGCTGCAGGCGTCGCATGCCTCTGGGGACCAAGCCATGGCGGCGCCAACGAGGCCTGCCTGAACATGCTTCACGAAATCGGCTCGGTCGACCGGATCCCGGAATTTGTCGAGAAAGCCAAGGACAAGACAAGCGGCTTCCGCCTGATGGGTTTTGGCCACCGCGTTTACAAGAACTATGATCCGCGCGCGACAGTCATGCGCGAGTCCGCTCACGAAGTGCTCGACCTGCTCGGCCTCAAGGACCAGCCGATCCTGAAAGTGGCGATGGAACTGGAGCGTATCGCCCTCGAGGATGACTATTTCGTCGAGAAGAAGCTCTACCCGAACGTCGATTTCTATTCGGGCATCATCCTTGATGCCTTGGGCTTCCCGAAGCAGATGTTCACCGTGCTGTTCGCCCTCGCCCGCACGGTCGGCTGGGTCGCGCAGCTCAACGAGATGATCGAGGATCCGACACAGCGCATAGGCCGCCCCCGCCAGATATACACTGGCGCACCCCAGCGCGACTATGTGCCGATGGCCAACCGCTAGGCACCCGCTTCCTTCAGGATCACGTCGGCGGCTATTTCAGCCGCGTCCCGGTCGCCCTCTCTCATCCGGGAGAGGGCGATTTGCTGTGCGGCCCTCTGTTCCGCAAGAACGTCAGGGTTCGTCAGCCAGTAAAGCGCGCGCGCGGCGATCAGCTCCGGCTTCTGTTGGGTCTGGACGTATTCGGGGACGATTTCCTGGTCGTCGCTGATGATGTTGAGCAGCGTGATGTGCCGTTTCTGGTAGAGAAACCCGCGCGCCAGCGACCACGTTACCCATCCCGTCTTGTAGGCAACAATCATGGGCGTGCCCTGCATCGCCACTTCGCTGGTCACGGTGCCGGAACAGGCAAGCGCAAGATCGGCAGCCGCCATCGCGTCATAGCGTTCTGACGCATTCGTCGACACCGTTGCCCAGTCTGCGACATCGGGAAAGGCGTCCGCAAACTCCGCTGCAACGCTGGCGGCCGGCGCCATGATGATTTCGCGATCCGGGTCGGAATCCTTGAGGATGCGCGCCGCTTCGACCAGGGCAGGCGCTACCCGCTTGATTTCGCTGCGGCGGCTGCCGGGCAGGACAAGGATGGTCGGAGCCTCCGCCGGAATGCCGTGCGCACTGCGAAACTTTTCCGGCTCGCCCCATTGATGACGGGAGAGGGCCGGATTGCCGATCACCGTCGTCTTCAGGCCATACGGCTCGTAATACGGCGCTTCGATTTCATGCATGCACAACAGGTGATCGACGGTTGACGCAAGCGTCTTGGCGCGACCGGGCCGCGTTGCCCAGACCTGCGGCCCGATCAGCTTGACCAGCCGGATCTGCGGCGCCCGCTGACGCACCCGCTGGGCCACACGCAGCATGAAGCCCCAGGAATCGACCAGCACGACAACATCCGGCGCATCGGCGATTATGGAGTCGGCGGCAATGTCGGCGAGTTTCACGACCGTCGCATAGACCTTCACGCCTTCGAACAGTCCCAGTATCGACAAGGGGGAAATGTCGATCGGCGAGTCGATGCCAATCGACGCCATTTCGGCGCCACCGATTCCTGAGACATGAATATCCGGCTTTTTGGCTCGGATCCTGTCGATCACTTCCCGCGCAAGGAGGTCGCCTGAGGATTCCGCCGCGACGAAATAGAGACGCGGCGCGGTCATGTGCCTTGTCCGGGATCAAATCCAAAGATGAAAACGCCCAGCCGGTCGGCTGCCGCCTGCATCTCGGCGCGGCCGAGCATCAGGGCGCCGCCCGCTTCGACTGCGAGGCCCGCGAGACCCGCCGCCGCGAGCTTCTCAACTGTGGAGACCCCCACCGTTGGCAGGTCGATCCGGCGCTCCTGCGCAGGCTTCGGCCGCTTGACCAGAACGCCGCGCCTGGCAGCTGGCATCCCGCGAATGGTTGCCGGCAGGCTTGCGCAGCGCTCCAGCATTGCATCGGTGCCTTCCTGCGCTTCAACAGCCAGGACCAGGCCATCGCACACCACGCAGCCCTGGCCGATATCGAGATCGCCCAGCGCTGACACTACATGCGCGCCACGCGCAATATCGTCCATGGCCTGGCCAGACGGCGCCGGACCGGCGATATGGCCTGCCGGCGCCCGCAGGGCCGCGTGAGCCGCATCGGAGCCTATTACATTGAACCCCTGCTTCTCGATTTCGGCGACGAGCAGGCGAAGCAGGGCATCATCGCCCTTGCCGGCCTCTGCCAGCACTTTCGGCAACAGGGCTGCGCCGCGCATGTCCAGTTTGATGTCCTTGAAGTTCGGGCGCTTCACTATTCCCGCAAACAGCACGTCCCGGCAGCCTGCAGCCTCAAGCTTGGCGTAGAGTTTTCCGACCTCGCCTAGGCCGATCACCGTACCCGGATACTGCGCAAGCCGCGGCTCCTCAAAGCCTTTCAGACGCAGGACATAAACGCCCTGCCCTGTCGCAACGGCATTCTCCGCAATGGCAACAGGCAGGTCACCCAGTCCGGCAATGAGTCCCAGGGGCGCGGTCATGCGATGCTCACCCCGGCTTGCAGATCGGACGGTCGCCACCGGCGCGGATGAAGTCGATCATTTCCATGGCGAGTGGCTTGTCCCTGAACGTCACAGCCGCTGCAGCCAGCCTGTCCTTGAACAATCCCTCGCCCGTGAACACGGCCTTGTACGCGCTGCGCACTTCCTGAAGCTGGGCCTTGTCGAAGCCGCGCCGCTTCAGGCCGACCATGTTAAGCCCGGACAGTTTAGCATGATTGCCGACCACCGATCCGAACGGGATCACGTCTTCGACCAGGATTGCACCGCCGCCGATGAATGCGTTGCGACCAATCCGCGTGAACTGGTGAACGGCAGCCTGGCCCCCGAACCACACATTGTCGCCCACGGTGATATGGCCGGCCAGCGCGACATTGTTCGCCATGACGACGCTGTTGCCGATATGATTGTCATGCGCGATGTGGGCGCCGACCATCACGAAACAATTATTGCCTACCCGCGTCAGGCCGCCGGATTTCGGAACGCCGGTATGGACCGTCGTGAACTCGCGGAACGTGCAATCATTGCCGATCTCCAGGCGCGATTCATCCGTCTCCTGAAATCCGATCACCTGGGGTGGTCCGCCGATCACCGCGTGTGGATGCAGCTGGCAATTCTCGCCGAGCCTGGTGTGGCCGGTCACGACGGCGTGCGAACGCAGCTGCGTTCCCCTGCCCAGCACCGCATGCGGGCCAACATGACAGAAAGGTCCGATACGAACGCCCTCATCAAGTTCAGCCCCGGGCTCGACACAGGCGGTGGGATGAATTTCAACGGGCATAGAAGGGTCCAGACGCTGCAATGGAGGAATGATAGCGTAATCGGCAGCTTGTCAGGACGTTTTCTTCGGATTTGCGTTTTTCTGCAACCATGCGACTTCGCGCAGATACTGGCGGTGAGGCTTGGCCGGCGTGCCGCCCCATATCCCGCCATCATCGATATCCCGGAAAACGCCGGAGGCTGCCGCGAGACTGACGCCTTCGCCGATCCTGACGTGATCCGCAATGCCGACCCGGCCACCCATGCGGGTGCCGTCACCGATCTTCACAGAGCCTGATATGCCGCCAAAGGCCGCCATCACCACGCCCCGGCCGAACACGACATTGTGGGCAACCTGGCAGAGATTGTCGAATTTCGTGCGTTCTCCGATGATCGTATCATCGAAGACGCCGCGATCGATGCAGGTATTCGCGCCGATCGTGACATGGTCCTGCAGGATGACCCGGCCGAAATGCGGCGCGTCTTCCATGCCCGACGGTCCGCCCATGACGCCAAAGCCCGCCTCGCCAATCCGCGCGCCCGAGAGGAGCGTGACATTGTCTCCGAGGAGCGCGCAGAAGACGGACGCATTCGCCCCGATCCGGCACTTGCGGCCGATCTGGACGCCCGGGCCGATTACCGCATTCGCCCCGATCACGCTGCCTTCGCCGACCGTCGCGCCCGGCCCGATGACGGCGCCGGGGGACAGGATGACGCCTGCATGCACCTTCGCGTCAGGCGAGATCCGCTCATTGCCGCTCCAGACAAGGTGCCTGGGCTGGAACAGGGAAAATGCCACGAGGCCATGATCGTGGCGTGGCAGGTGTGTCACCAGGTAAGGGATGCCATCCGGAACGTGCTTGAGATTGGCTTCATTGACGATCAGCGCGGACACTTCGGGACTGACCGGGACGTCACCCTTGCCATCGCCATCCAGAAAGGAAAGGTCCCCGGCCCGGCCATTGGCCGAAGCGGAGACCCCCTTGATTTCAACAGACGCGTCTCCGTGGAGCGCTGCGCCGGTCAATTCGGCAATCTTTCCAAGCGTCAGGGCCCCCAGGGGCGCGTAGAAACGTGGATCGATCGTCACAGTGCGTTCCTACTGGGCGGGTTGCGCAGGCACGCGCTGGCGCGTGACGGCAATCGTCGGTGTCTTGGCGTCGAGCTTGCTGATCACAAGCCCCGTCACATCGACCGTGTCTGCACTGTAGATGACCTGTCCCTTGGACATGACAACCTGAGCCTTCTTCTCGTTCACGACTTCCATCAGCGCAGGCTCGATCGCGCGGTTGAAATCAACCAGCGCCTTGCGTTCCGTCAGCTGGAATTCCTGGCTGACGATCTGGCGCTTCTGGGCGAACTCATTGGCGCGCTTCTGGTACGCCGTCAGCTGGGCCACGAGTGCCGTGTCTGCTGCCACCGCTTCGCGGGTCTTGCCTTCGATTTTCGTCTGCAGCGCCTTGCCGTCCGTTTCGAGCGTGGCGCGTGTTGGCTCCAGCTCATTCTTCATCTGGGTTTCAAGGCTGCTCAGCTTGGTCTGGATATCCTTGCCGGCTTTGGATTCTGTCAGCAAGCGACCTTCATCGATCATGACGACTGTCGTGCCCTGCGCTGCGGCCGCCGGCACTGCGACGGCAGCCCCTGTAACCATAAGTGAAAGGGCGACTAGCATGTGTTTGAGTGGGGACATTGTCCGTCTCCTGTTTGGCGATTCTGGATCAGAACCGTGTAGAGGTTGAGAACCGGAAAGTTTCGGTTCGGTCGTAATCTTCCCTGCGCAGGATCTGCGAGAAGTCGAAGCGGATGGGGCCGAATGGCGAGTCCCAGAAAACGCTCAGGCCTGCAGATGCGCGCAGAGCGGTGGCATCCTTGGTGACACGCACGGCCGGCAAGCCGGTTTGCGGGTCAGTGAAGTAAACCGTCGGGCTGATGTCCGGGCCCCGAAGGGTTCCGAGGGCGCCGACATCGGCGAACAGGGCGCTCCTGATGCCGTACTCTTCCGGGAAGACGCTTGGCATGCTGAGCTCGAATGTGCCCTGGTAGTACGTGTTGCCCCCTTGCGAGTTCAGGCGGCGTGTTGCCACGATTTCGCCTGTTGTCGGATCGACAACCCGCACGACTTCGCGCGGGCCGAGGCCCGCGACATCAAAGCCGCGGAACGAGTTGCCACCGCGGAAAAAGCGGTTGTTGATCCGGATGCCCTGTCCATTTTCAAGCGGAAAAACATATCCCGCCGACAAACGCGCGCTCGCGACGACTTCCTTCCAGATGCCGCGATACATGGAGGCGCTGGTTTCAGTACGCAGGTATTTTACGTCGCCGCCGAGCCCGGCGGCTTCCTGGCTCCACCTGAAATCAAATCCGCGCGTTGGCGTGATCGGATCGTTCGTCCGGTCCCAGAAGAAGCTGTAACCGACAATGCTCGAAATCTCGCTGCGTTCAGACCGGCAGTTTGAATCGCGCAGCAGGTAAAGCGGGTCACACTGGTCGACGATGATTTCACCCGCGACAGCACCGTCGGCCGCCCGCGCGACGCGGAAGATGTCGTCAGTCGCATCATCCGGCGTTTCAGCGCCTGCAATCTGGATGGTGCGTGTCGATGTAAACCGCGTGGTCGTATCGAGAAGGACATCGAAGTCAGGGATCTGGACGTCATCCGACTGAAGCTTGTAGCTCAGGCCCAGCTGCATGCGTTCAGTAAGCGGGAAACCGACACGCAAGCCGGCACCGACCGTTTCCGCAGTGTAGCTGCCGAAATCCTTGAAATCCTGCTTGGTCGCATACAGGTCGACACCAGCCGACAGGTTGCGGTCGAGGAAGCGCGGCTCGGTGAACCGCAGATCGACAACCTGCTGGCGGCTGGAGGTCGATACGCGCGCGACGATCGACTGCCCCCGTCCGCGCAGGTTACGCTGTGAGGCGCTGAGGTCGAACAGGTAGGAGTCGACTGACGAGAAGCCGGCCGCGAACGAGAGTTCACCGGTTGGCTGCTCGGTAACCTTCACGTCCACGATGCTCTTGTCTGCGCCCTCGCCCGGCGTTTCGACGATTTCAACGTCCTTAAAGTAGCCAAGCGCCCGTACGCGGTTTTTCGACCGGTCCAGCAGGATGCGGTTGAACGCGTCGCCTTCCGAAATACGCAGCTCACGGCGGATAACGCGGTCAAGCGTTTGCGTGTTGCCGACAATGTTGATGCGCTCAATATAGACCCGCGGGCCTTCGTCCACGGCAAATGTGACGTCGATGCGCCCCGTGTCGGGGTTCACGTCCAGCTGGGGACGAATATCCACGAAGGCATAACCGGCGATACCGGCCGCATAGGTCAGCGTATCAATCGTCGTTTCGATCAGATTGCCCTTGAACAGGTCGCCTTCCTGGATCGGCACGGCGCGGCGCAGGGCTTCTGCGTCCAGCTTTTCGAGAGCTGTCTCGACCTTGACCTCACCAAAGTCATATTGACGACCTTCGTCGATCGTCATCGTGATGTAGAAATCCTTCTGGTCCGGCGTCAGTTCAGCAACGGCCGACGTCACGCGGAAATCGTAATACCCGTTGTTCTGGTAGAATTCGCGCAGCTTCTCACGGTCATATTCAAGGCGGCCGGGATCATAGTTGTCGTTCGAGCTGAAAAAGCGCCACAGGCGCGACTGGCGCGTGACGATCTCGCTGCGAAGGCGCGAGTCCGAATATTCCTTGTTGCCGATGAAATTGATCGACCGCACACCCGTGACCGGTCCCTCTGTGATCTCGAACACGAGGTCGACACGGTTTTGCTCAAGCGGCTTGTATTGCGGCTCCACCTTCGCGGCAAAACGGCCCGACTGGCGATACAGTTCGAGGATGCGCTGCACATCTGCCTGAACACGCGCTGCGGTGAAGATTCCGCGTGGCGCCGCCTGGATTTCTTCCTTGAACTTGTCGTCCTTGAGGGCCCTGTTGCCTTCGAAAATCACGCGGTTGATGATCGGGTTCTCGACCACGCGCACCAGCAGGTCGTCGCCATTCCGGTCAATCGAGACGTCCGCGAACAGGTTGGTGGCAAATAGTGTCTTCAGCGACAGGTCGATCCGCTCGGCATCGAACGCATCGCCCGGTTCCACGAGCAGGTAGGACTGAACGGTCCGGGCCTCGATCCGCTGGTTCCCTTCCACGAGAATTGACCGGATCGTACCGCCATAGCGGTTGTCTTCCTGCGCCTCTGCGGAATTGGTCAGGCCCGGCAGCGACACCGATGCAAAAACACTGGTCGCCATAAGGGTTGCTGCAAGGAACTTACGCATCGTGGAATGATCTCTCTGATTAGCCTCGGGTCAGCCGGGTTAGCCGCCCACTCCCCCGAACAAGCCGGTCTCGATGATGTCACCCCACGTGATCACCACCACCATCCCCAATAACAGGATCAGGCCGAATGTCAGGCTCATCTCCTGCACTTTTTCGGGCAGTTCCTTGCCCATCACCGCTTCATAAGCATGAAAGACAAGGTGTCCGCCATCCAGCACTGGCAGTGGCAGCAGGTTGAAAAAGCCGACGCCGACCGAGATTGCGGCGCAGATGCTGAGAAGCATCCAGAACAGTTGTTCCACGCGCTGGCCCGTTGTCAGCTCCGGCTGGCTCCAGACCTTGTTGACGACACGGCGGGAAATGTCGCCAATTCCCACCGGGCCTGTCATGGCGTTGAACGACATCTTGCCGGTCACGATTCGCGACAGCATGGTGACGGTCCGGTCGATGGTTGCGCCGGTTTCGACAACGCCCGCGCCCAGAGCCTCGACCGGATTGTATCTGGTCCGCTCGCCAAGCGCGACGCCAGCCAGCATGATCCCGGCCGTGCTCTGCGGCACCATCTGGCCGAACTCGTTTTCCCGCACCACTTCGTTAGGCGTTACCTTGAAGCTCATGGCCTCGCCGTTGCGCAATACGTCGAATGTCATTTCCTTGTTGGGATTGAGCAGGATCGGGATGGTCACGGTCTGCGCGTCGGTCACCGGCTTGCCGTTCACTGCAACGAAAACATCGCCGACAGCCAGACCGCCCTGCTCGGCAGGAGACCCTTCAACGACGCCGCCGACACCGACGGAATAGTTGGCCTTGCCATGCACGCCCAGGATCAGCGCGAAAATCAGGCTGGCCAGGACAAAATTCGCAACCGGGCCGGCAACGCTGACGAGGGCCCGCTGCCAGACGGCAAGATCCTTGTAGGCCTTGCCTTGCGGCCCCTGCTCGATCTTGCCGACATCGCCGGCAAGCTGGCTCTCGCCAACAAATTTCACGAAGCCGCCCAGGGGGATCCAGTTAACGCGCCAGCGCGTTCCGACCCGGTCCTTGCGTTCATACAGGGGTTTGCCGAAACCGATCGAAAACGATTCAACGGCAGCGCCATAGAAGCGGCCGACAAGGTAGTGACCCAATTCATGCACGATCACGACAATGCCCATCATGAAGATGAGGCATGCAATAAATAGCGGACCCTGGCTCAGAACCTGACCCAAACGACTTACCCTCCTGCCCGGCTCGGGGCCTTCTTCAGCAACTCGGCCGCCATTTCGCGTCCGAACCGGTCCAGATAAGCTATTTCTTCCAGCGTGTCACAGGCCATTGCGGCCAGGTCTGTGGATGAAAAGCGACTCAATACTTCGTCTACGGCCCAGCTTATGTCCAGAAAACCGCATTGGCCCGCAATAAATGCAGATACCGCAGCTTCATTAGCGCAATTTAATACGGTTGTGCCAGCAGAACCCAGCGCGATCGCGCGACGCGCGAGTTTGATCGCCGGAAAGCGCGTCGCATCGACTTCCGCGAAGTCCAGCCGCCCCAGGGTAGCGAGATCCAGCCGGGCCACATTCGTCGCCACCCGGTCAGGCCACCCCAGCGCGTAGGCAATCGGCGCGCGCATGTCCGGCGCGCTCAACTGCGCGATCACCGAACCGTCATTGAAGTGCGCCATGCCGTGAATGATCGACTGTGGATGCACCAGCACATCTATCCTGTCGGCCGGGACATCGAACAGATAGGCCGCCTCGATGAACTCGAGCGCCTTGTTCATCAGGGTCGCGCTGTCGATGGAATTCTTTATGCCCATGTCCCAATTGGGATGCGCAGCGGCTTCCGCAGGCGTAGCCGCTGCCATCTGCTCAAGCGTTGCCGTTCTGAACGGTCCGCCGGAGGCCGTAATCGTCAGTTTCTCGAGCGATTTGCCGTCGCCCAGGGCCTGGAAAATGCCGCTATGCTCGGAATCCACAGGCAGGATCCGCGCACCTGTCCTTGCCGCTTCCGACAGGATCAGCTTGCCGCCGCAGACAATGCTTTCCTTGTTGGCAATGGCCACATCGGTTCCTCGACGAATGGCCGCCAGCGTCGATGACAGCCCGGCCGCGCCGACAATGGCCGCCAGTACGCGGTCACATGGCCGTGTGGCGGCTTCCGTCACAGCTTCCAGCCCTCCGGCTGTCTCTATGCCCGTGCCCGCCAGCCGCTGCCTCAGGTCATCCAGTCTGGATTCGTCCGCAATGACGGCAATCTGCGGCCTGAAGGCTATGGCTTGCCGGGCGAGGGTCTCAGAATCGCTGCCAGCGGCGAGCGCGACGATTTCAAATGGCGTGTCGCCTGCCGCATTGGCCTGGGCGACGACGTCGAGTGCCGACGTGCCAATGGAACCGGTTGAGCCCATGATGGAGATACGGCGAACGGTCACGGCTTAGAACCCGAGCGCGCCTGAAAGGCCCGGAATGAAGAACAGGGCCAGCGACCCGAAAATGCCGACGGCGCCGAGGCCGTCCACACGGTCGAGAACACCGCCATGGCCTGGCAAAAGGGTGCCCGCATCCTTGACCTTGAAACGCCGCTTGAGGCCGCTTTCAAACAGGTCACCGCACTGCGCGACAACAGAAATCGCGACGGCCGTTGCGATCCACACCGGAAAAGAGGCCATTTCGATGTCCGCCCCGGCAAGTCCGCACAGGGCGCAGGCGGTGACAGCGCCCAGCGCGCCGCTCCATGTCTTGTTGGGGCTCTCGCTGGGCAAAAGCCGGGGACCGCCAAGGCCGCGCCCCGTGAAATAGGCAGCAGCGTCGGAAACCCAGACAAAGGACATGAAAAACAACGCGGCCGCGCGGCCATCCCAGGGGCCTTCGCGCAGGAAAAACAGGCCAGCGGCCATCGCCGTGACGTAAAACAGGCCAAAAGCTGCAGTCCAGCGCACGCGCAGGCCGCCGACGGCTGTCATCGCGCAGAAAGCCAGGCCCGCGACGATGACGAGTGTGCTGAGCCACAGCATCCCGAGCGGCAGGGTCAGGCAGAACGCGGCTGTGGCGAGCGCCATGGCCCGGCCACGGGGATAGGCGCTGATCTGGCTCCATTCCAGGGCCATCGCCGCCGCAAATACGGCGCAACCGATTGCCAGCCACCAGCCGCCAGCCCAGACCATTCCAATGGCAACCGGTATCAGGACCAGAGCCGATATCAGCCGCAGCCCGAGTTCCGAGAAACGCTGGTCGCGCGGCGTCCAGTCTCCCATTACACGGCCCCTGGCAGAACAGCACCGAAGCGGCGTTCGCGCTCTCGATACTTGGTCAATGCGTCTTCCAGGCATGCCTGGTCAAAGTCCGGCCAGAGTACGTCCATGAAGACCAGTTCCGAATAGGCGCACTGCCAGAGAAGGAAATTGCTGAGCCGGTATTCACCACTCGTGCGGATCAGAAGATCGGGATCGGGCATTCCGTCCGTGTCCAGGAAGCCGCTGAACGTTGCCTCGGTCACCTCCTCCGCCTTCATTCGGCCCTCGGCCACCGCCTCGGCCACGCCGCGCGCCGCCCGGGCAATCTCTTCACGGCCGCCGTAATTGAACGCGATGGTCAGGAAAAACGTGTCATTCGCGGCGGTCTCCCGCTCCGCCTTGTCGACCAGAGCGGCCACGTCCGCCGGCAGGCCGTCCCTGAGGCCGATGATGCGGACCCGGACCCCTTCCCGCTTCAGGCGCGACAGGTCGCGCTGCACATAGGCCTTCAACAGGCTGAACAGCGCATTCACTTCAGCCGCAGGACGCCGCCAGTTCTCCGTCGAGAATGAAAATACGGTGAGATAGCGGATGCCCAGGTTGCCTGCGGCCTCCACCGTGCGCCTCAGGGCCTCGACCCCCCGCTCATGACCGGCCGCACGCGGCAGGCCGCGCGCCTTGGCCCAGCGGCCATTGCCATCCATGATGATCGCGACATGCGAAAGTCCAGGCTGCTGCCCCGACACAACATTTGTGACATCAGAGGCGGGCCCGGCAGACATCAGACTTGCATGATCTCCGCTTCTTTGGCTTTCAGCGCGTCATCGACACGGCCTACGAAGGCGTCAGTCAGCTTCTGGACTTCATCGGAGAGGCTGTGGAGGCGGTCTTCGCTGATCTCGCCGTCCTTTTCCATCTTCTTCAGGCTGTCCATGCCGTCGCGCCGGATGTTGCGCACGGCCACCTTGGCGGCTTCGGCATATTTGCCGGCAATCTTTGTCAGCTCGACACGGCGCTCTTCATTCAGCGGCGGGATCGGGATGCGCAGGGTCTGGCCGTCCATGACAGGGTTGAGGCCAAGACCCGACTCCCGGATCGCCCGGTCAGTGGCGCCGACGACGGTCTTGTCCCAGACGTTGACCGACAGCATGCGCATGTCGGTCACCGAAACCGAGGCGACCTGCGACAGGGGAACAGTCGATCCGTAGGCCGGAACCTGGATCGCATCGAGCAAGTTCACTGACGCGCGGCCGGTGCGCAGGCCGCTGAATTCCGTAGAGAGTGACGACAGCGCGCCTTCCATCCGGCGTTCGAGATCTTTCTTGCTATAGGTCATTTCGCGACCCCTCCCTTGTTGGAAATCGTGGTTGAGGTACCCCGCCCGTGCAGCACGTTCAGCAGCGACCCCTCCTCTTTCAACGAGAAGACCACAATCGGAATATTGTTGTCACGCATCAGGCTGACCGCAGAGGAGTCCATGACGCGGAGATCCTTCACCAAGAGCTCCTGGTAGGCAATCTCGTCATAGCGCATGGCGTTCTTGTCGAGCTTGGGATCCGCCGTGTAGACGCCGTCGACCTGCGTGCCCTTGAGCAGCGCGTCGCAATTCATCTCGATGGCCCGCAGCGCGGCGCCGGTGTCTGTCGTGAAGAACGGATTGCCGATGCCTGCGGCAAAGATCACGACGCGCCCTTTTTCCATGTGGCGCTGCGCCCGGCGGCGAATATAGGGTTCGCAGATCTGGTCCATCGCGATGGCAGACTGGACCCGCGTCGGCACGCCCTGGCTTTCAAGGACACTTTGCATTGCCAGCGCATTCATCACGGTGGCAAGCATGCCCATGCTGTCGGCCTGCGCGCGTTCCATGCCCTTGGCGGCCCCTGCCATGCCCCGGAAGATGTTCCCGCCCCCTATCACAAGGCATATTTCTGCGCCGGCCGTGCGCGCATTCGCAATCGCGCGGGCAAATTGTTCAACAGTGGGGATGTCGATGCCGAACTGGCCGGGTCCCATCAGGGCCTCGCCAGACAGTTTCAGGAGCACGCGCTTGTATTTCAGCGGGCTCGTCTCCGGATTCTCGCCTGGCATAGCTTTCTCCGTCAGTTGAAGCCCTGAATAGAGCTCCTAAAAGATTCCCGGCTGCCTGTCATGGGCAGCCGGGATGTTTAAGGCCTCAGGACGGGCCAATGGCAAGCCTGTTCAGCTGCCTTTTGTCAGGGAAGCCACTTCATCTGCGAAGTTATCCGCAGCTTTTTCGATGCCTTCGCCCAACTTGAAGTGAACAAAACCGTTCAGCGTTGCGCCTTCGCCCTTGAGATATTCTGCAACCGTCTGGTCAGGGTTCATCACGAATGGCTGTTCCAGCAGGACAACCTCCTTGAAGAACTTCTGCATCCGGCCCTTGATCATGCCTTCGATGATATTGTCAGGCTTGCCGCTTTCGCGCGCCTGTTCGGTCAGAACGCGCTTTTCGGTCTCGACCAGGTTCGGATCGAGCTCTGCCGTGGTAGCGGCAGCTGGCGATGTCGCAGCGATGTGCATCGCAATCTTGCGGCCGATATCTTCCAGATCACCCGAACCAGAGAGCGCAACCAGGACGCCAACCTTGCCCATGCCGGCCGTTTCGGCGTTGTGAATATAGGAAGCCACCTTGTCAGCCGACACCTTGGCCGAACGGCGAAGGGTCATGTTCTCGCCGATCGTGGCGATCATGCGCTTGATCATGTCGTCAACGCTGCCCTGGCCATCAGGCGCCGGCGCAGCCGCGAGGGCCTCAAGCGATCCGTCGGTTTCAAGCGCCGCTTTCGCGATGCCGGACAGGGCTTTCTGGAAGCCCTCGTTACGCGCCACGAAGTCCGTTTCAGCGTTCAGTTCGACAATCGCGCCCGACTTTCCGTCAGCCGATACCTGAACAGCCACGAGGCCGTCAGCAGCAGTACGTCCGGATTTCTTGGCGGCCTTGGACAGGCCTTTGGCGCGGAGCCATTCGATAGCGGCGTCTTCGTCGCCATCATTCTCGACGAGGGCCTTTTTCGCATCCATCATGCCTGCGCCGGTTTTCTCGCGCAGTTGCTTGACGAGCGCAGCTGTAATCTGGGCCATTGCGGTTATCCTTCAGTGTAAAAGTTCAATACCGAGGGCGATCAGGCGCCCGTTGCATCTTCCTTGGTTTCGCCATCGGCTGCAGCGACATCCGCCTCAACCATGCCTTCGAGGTCTTCAAGGGCACCGAGATCCACGCCTAGACCTGCAGTCGACTCTGCGAGGCCATCAAGCACCGCATCAGCGAACAGGTTGCAGTAGAGCGAAATCGCGCGGGCCGCGTCGTCATTGCCGGCGAAGCCGTAATCGGCATCGGACGGATCACAATTCGTATCCAGCACGGCGACGACAGGGATGCCCAGCTTGCGGGCTTCCATGACCGCGATGGCTTCCTTGTTCGTGTCGATCACGATCATTGCAGCCGGCAGGCCGCCCATGTCTGCGATCCCGCCGAGTGCGCGCTGCAGCTTGTCGCGGCGGCGATGCAGGTCGAGCAGTTCTTTCTTGGTGAGGCCTTCGCCGCCACCGGAATCGAACATCGCGTTGAGCTCTTTGAGCTGCTTGATCGACTTGGACACCGTGGTCCAGTTGGTCAGCGTGCCGCCAAGCCAGCGATGGTTCATGTAGTATTGTGCGCAGCGCTGCGCAGCTTCTGCAACAGGATCAGCCGCCTGGCGCTTGGTGCCGACGAACAGGACGCGGCCACCCTTGGCAACCGAGTCGCGCACGAATACGAGCGCCTGGTGCAGGGCCGGGACGGTCTGGGACAGGTCCATGATGTGGATGCCGGAACGCTCGCCGTAGATGTACGGCTTCATGCGGGGATTCCAGCGGTGGGTCTGGTGACCGAAGTGTACGCCAGCCTCAAGCAGCTCACGCATCGTGAAGTCAGGTAGTGCCATCTTTTTTCTCCATCCGGTTAGCCTTCGCAGGTGGAACGTTGGGCCAAAAAGGCTTTCCGCACCGGATGCACCCGCGAAATGGTTTCAGGAAAGGCGGCTTATACAGAATTCCGCCGGGTCGGCAAGCCGCCCGGATCGCCTTTTGTCAGGCGGCTTTCATCGGCTCAACCCGCTCCACGCCCGGCGCATCCTTCAGCGCCCTCTGGGCCTTGAGTCCGATCGTGTAATTGTCGGCCAGACGCAGGATCACGGTCCGGCCATCCTCGAGCGGCATTTCGATCAGGATCGCCCCCCGCTCGTGGTCCTGCAGGCGCCCCAGATGGCCGACAATGCCGGCAATGTCGTCGGTGTTCGCGCCAACCGCCAGGCGCACCTTGAGCGCTCCCATCGATTTCGACAGGCGAGCCGATTCCAGCTGCACGATCCGCTCCGCGTTCAGCTTGATCTCGTCGCCTGTACGCTTGACCCCGACAGTAATGGCCACGGCATTGCCGACCTGCAGCAGGTCGTAGCTCTGCTGCAGTGTTTCCGGAAACACCATCATCTCGACCTCGCCAGTCGGGTCCGACAGCGTGAGGAAGGCGAACTTGCCGCCATTGCGCGCGGGTTTCTCGTTGCGCATCCGCACCACGCCGATCAGCTCGAGCGGCTTGCCATCGCTGGCGCGTTCCTCGATCTCGATTGCCAGCGTCACCCGGTCCCGGTCGATTCCCTCCAGCACGTCGTCGAGCGGATGGCCGGAGAAGTAGAAGCCAATCGATTTGAACTCCTCGTCCAGTTTCTGCTGCCCGTTCCAGACCTTGCTGGTCGGCAGCGCCGGCCGCAGGGCCGGTTCGGCATCCCCGAACAGCCCGCCCTGCCCGCCCTGCCGGTCCTCGGCCGATTTGTTCGCCACCTGCGCAAGGATCGGCGCTGCAGCCAGCACTTTCGCGCGGTTGGTATCCAGGCCATCCAGCGCGCCGGATTTCGCCAGCGACTCGAAGGCCTTCTTGTTGATGTGGCGCGGATCGACGCGCTCGGCAAAATCGTAAAGGTCCGAAAACGGCCCGTCACGCTCACGCAGCGCCACGACATGCCGCATCGCCTCCAGCCCGACCCCCTTGAGCGCCCCCAAGGCATACACAACCGCGCCGTCACGGACATCGAAATCGGCCGTGGACGTATTCACGTCGGGCGCCAGAACCGGAATCCTGAGCCGCCGCGCCTCCTGGAAGAAGGCGGCCAGCTTGTCGGTATTGCCGAGGTCCAGGCTCATCGACGCGGCAAGGAACTCCACCGGGAAGTGGCATTTCAGGTAACCCGTCTGGTAGCCAATCAGCGCATAGGCTGCCGCGTGCGACTTGTTGAAACCATAGCCAGCGAACTTCTCCATCGTGTCGAAGATCACGTTGGCGAGCGGCTCGTCCATCTGCTTGGTCGCGGCCGCGCCTTCAACGAAGCGCTTGCGCTGGGCGATCATCTCTTCGAGTTTCTTCTTGCCCATTGCCCGGCGCAACAGGTCGGCCTCGCCGAGCGAATAGCCCGCGATCTCCTGCGCCATCCGCATGACCTGTTCCTGATAGACGGGCACACCATAGGTGGCCTCCAGGACAGGTTTCAGGTCAGGGTGCGCATATTGCACGCCGCCCGGATTTTCCTTGCCCTGCACGTAGACAGGAATGTTCTCCATCGGGCCCGGCCGGTAGAGCGAAATGATGGCAATCACGTCTTCAATATTGTTCGGGCGCACCTTGCGCAGCGTGTCCCGCATGCCGGCGCCTTCCAGCTGGAACACGCCGAGCGTGTCGCCGCTCGCCATCAGGTCATAGGTCGCCTTGTCGTCCAGCCCTTCCCATTCGGGGCCGACATCGCGTCCGCTGCGCCGGATCAGTTTCAGGGCGCGGTCGATGACTGTCAGGGTCTTGAGACCGAGGAAGTCGAACTTCACGAGGCCAGCCATTTCGGCGTACTTCATGTTGAACTGGGAGGCCGGCAGGTCGGCGCGCGGATCATTGTAAAGCGGTGCAATCTCGACCAGCGGACGGTCCCCGATCACCACGCCAGCCGCGTGCGTGCCCGCATTCCTGTAGAGCCCCTCCAGCGCCAGCGCGATCTTGATCAGTTCGCCAACGCGGGGATCTGCCTCGATCTCCTCGTCAAACTTCGGCTCGTCGTCGATGGCTTCCTGCAGCTTGGGCGGCTTGGCCGGGTTGAACGGGATCAGTTTCGCAAGCCGGTCGACCTGGAAATACGGCATCTGCATGACCCGGCCGACATCGCGCACCACAGCCTTGGCCTGCAACGTACCGAACGTGATGATCATCGCCACGCTGTCGGCGCCATACTTGTCGCGGACGTATCGGATAACCTCGCTGCGCCGCTCCTGGCAGAAGTCGATATCGAAGTCGGGCATCGACACGCGTTCGGGGTTCAGGAAGCGTTCGAACAGAAGGTCAAAGCGCAGCGGGTCGAGGTCCGTAATCAACAGGGACCAGGCCACGAGCGAGCCTGCACCGGAGCCCCGGCCCGGGCCGACAGGAATATCCTGCTCTTTTGCCCACTTGATGAAGTCCGACACGATCAGGAAGTAGCCGGGAAAGCCCATGCGCTCGATCACGCCGAGTTCGTAGTCCAGCCGTTCGAAATAGGTCTCGCGTTCCGCGTAGAGCTTGCTGGCAGCCGTGAGGCGGCCTTTCAGGCCTTCAGTGGCCTGCAGTCGCAATTCCTCGATTTCTGAGCGGCCTTCACTGCTGAAGGATGGCAGGATCGGATCACGCGTCACCGATCGCACCGAGCAGCGCCGGGCGATTTCCGATGTGCTAGCCAGGGCTTCGGGCAGGTCTGCGAAGAGTTCCCCCATCTCGGCCTGCGTTTTCAGGTATTGAGACGGACTGACGCGCTTGCGGTCTTCCTGGCCAAGGTATTCCCCGTTTGCGATACACATCAGCGCGTCATGCGCCGTCGCGTCGGATGGCTTCATGAAGCGGGCGTCATGCGTCGCCACGAGCGGCAAGCCGAGTTCATAGGCCAGATCGATCAGGCCCGCTTCTGTAGCGATCTCGTCCGGCGTTCCGTGGCGCGTAATCTCGACATAGCATCGCCCCGGATAGGCGCTGGCCAGAGTCGACAATTCGGTGCGCGCATCGGCGGCACGGCCCTTGAGCAGGTGGCGCGCCACTTCACCTTCGGCCCCGCCGGTCAACAGGATCAGGCCGTCCGTGTTTTCCAGAACAAGATCGCGGTGCAGCTTGGGCACGCCGTCATCCGCGTCGAGGTAGGCTCGCGATGACAGCAGCATCAGCCGCTGGTAGCCTGTCTCGTCCTGCGCATAGAGCGTCAGGCGGGTCGGTTCGCTGCGATGGGCGCCATCAGTGACATCGAAGCAGCAGGCCATGATCGGCTGGATTCCCGCCTCGGACATGGTGAGCGAGACTTCGAGCGCGCCGAAGAGGTTGTTCCGGTCCGTCACCGCGACGGCGGGCATGCCGTGCTCCAGCAGCCAGCCCTTCAGGCCCTTGGGCGTGATCATGCTTTCAAGCAACGAATAGCTCGACCGCACGGCCAGATGGATGAATGGCGACTCAGACAATGCTTGTTCTCCTGCGGGGAGAATACCCTGCCGTTCCGGCTGGTGCCAGACCACCCGTCAGTGGCGGCCTTCCACAGCTTATTCCGCTGTATAATCGACCAGTTGGCCGTCTTTCAGGGTCAGGACACGGTCCATGTGCTGCGTCAGGGAGAAATTGTGGGTCGCCACAAGTACCGCAGCGCCTTCATTGCGTACCATCTTGATGAGCGTCGCGAAAACGCGCTCGGTGGTCACCGGGTCGAGGTTTCCGGTCGGCTCATCTGCGATGACCAGACGCGGATCATTCGCCAGCGCCCGGGCAATCGCCACGCGCTGCTGTTCGCCGCCTGACATCTGGCCCGGCTGGTGGTGCCCCCTGTCAGCCAGTCCCATGACCTCGAGCAACTCGGCCGCCTTGGCCCGCGCGGCCTTCTTCTTCACGCCTGCAATCATCAGCGGCATGGCAATATTGTCCTCTGCGTTGAACTCCGGCAGCAAATGGTGGAACTGGTAGACGAAACCGATCTTTGCGCGGCGGATGGCCGTGCGGCCCTTGTCGTCCAGCGACAGGCAATCAATGCCGTCGAGCATCACCTTACCGGCCTCCGGCCGCTCCAGCAGGCCGGCCGTGTGCAGCAGGGTCGACTTGCCCGACCCCGAAGGCCCCACAAGCCCCACCAGTTCACCCGCATTGAGGCGCAGGTCCGTCCCCTTCAGCACGGGCAGTTCGCCTGCAGCGGTACGGTAGGTCCGGTTGATGCCGATCAGTTCGAGAACGGGGCCGCTCATTATTCGAACCTCAGCGCGCTGACCGGATCCTGGCGGGATGCCCACCAGGCCGGAATGAGTGATACGCCCATCGACATGAACAGGGCATATAGCCCGGTCTGGATCACTTCCTTCCAGTCGAGGATCGCCGGAAGGCCTTCAAGGCCATAGGTTTCGGCATCAAACACTTCGCCTTCCACGAACAGATTGATGAAGGCTTCGACCGTGTCGATGTTCATCACGACCAGCACGCCCACCAGCACGCCCAGCAAGGCTCCCAGCGTGCCAAGCACCGTCCCGACCAGCAGGAACACCCTGAGCACACCGTTTCGCCCCAGCCCGATCGTGCGCAGGATCGCAATATCCCGCGACTTGTTCTTTACCAGCATCACGACGCCGACAATGATATTCAGGGTTGCAATCGCCATGATCACCATGACCAGCAGGCGCACCATGGTCCGCTCCACCTGCAGCGCGTTGAGATAGCTTTGACGCTGGCTTTTCCAGTCGAATGTGTAGAGCGCATTGCCCGTCGCGCTCGCGATCGCGGTCATGGCTTGGTGCGTTTTTTCCGGGTCCTTCAGGCGGATATCCAGCATGCTGTAATGCCCCTTGGACTGGAACAGGATCTGCGCCTGCTCCATCGGCATGAACACGTACAGGCTGTCCAGCTCGACACTGCCCGTCTTGAAAATGTCCCCGACCGTATAGGACTTGCTGCGCGGCGTTCCGCCCATCGGGCCCGCCGTCTGCTGCGAGGTGACAATCTCCACCTTGTCGCCCGGTCGAACGCCCAGCCCCTCCCGGCCGGCCGCCAGGAACGCGCCAAGCATGACGACATTGCCGCCATTCTTGCCCTCGCCAAATCCCGCCGCAATCGCCGAATCTCCGCCATCCTTCAGGAAGGGCAGTGTCGCGAGGTCTTCGGTTCGGATGGCCCGAACAGCGGCGCCGGTCTTGCGCCCGTTCGCAGTAATCAGGACATATTCCTCGATATAGGGCGTCACGCTCGACACACCGTCCACGGTGCGGATCGTGTCGGCCAAAGTATTGGCTTCATCTTCGGTATAACTGCTGACGACACCGTAGACATGCGGCTGTCCGCCCAGCAGCGCGTCCAGCAATGTCGCCCGGAACCCGCTCATCACCGACATGGTGATGATCAGGGCGGCCACGGCGAAGAAAATGCCCACGAAGGAAATGATCGAAATGAGCGACGCCCCGCCATGCTCGCGCTTGGCTCTCAGGTAGCGCCAGGCCAGCGTCCGCTCCAGCTTGCCGAACGGCGCGGCCACATGCCCGAAGTCACTCATTTGGGTGTCACTTTCCTGAGCGCGTCAGCAAACGGCATTTCTGTCTTTTCACCACTCTTGCGGTTCTTGACCTCGACAACGCCATTTTCGACCCCGCGCGGCCCGATCACGATCTGCCATGGCAGCCCGATCAGGTCCATGCGGGCAAATTTGCCGCCGGCACGCTCATCCGTATCGTCGTACAGCACGTCCATTCCGGCCCCGGTCAGCGCCGCATAGGCGTCGGCACAGGCTGCCTCACAGGCTGCGTCACCCACCCGCATATTGATCAGCCCGACATGCCACGGCGCCACGGATTCCGGCCAGACAATGCCGTTCTCGTCATGGCAGGCCTCAATGATGCCGCCGACAAGCCGGGATACGCCAATGCCATAACTGCCCATCTGGACGGGCACCATCTGGCCATCAGCTGATTGCACAACTGCATTCATCGGCACCGAGTACTTGGTCCCGAAGTTGAAAATATGGCCAACTTCAATGCCGCGTGCCGAAACCTGCCGTTCGGCCGGAATGGCAGCGAATGCTGCCGCGTCATGCATCTCTTCAGTCGCCGCATAGTATTGCGTGCGCTTTTCGACCTCTGCGTTCAGGTCAGCGTCGAAATCGAGATCCAGCCCCGGCGGGGGCAGGTCCAGCAGCATCCTGTCACAGAATACCGCGCTTTCGCCCGTATCGGCGAGGATGATGAATTCATGGCTCATGTCACCCCCGATCGGACCAGTATCGGCCCGCATGGGAATGGCAGTCAGGCCCATCCGGTCGAAAGCATTGAGATAGGCGCAGAACATCTTGCGATAGGAAACGCGCGCCTGCTCGTCCGTCAGGTCGAAGGAATAGGCATCCTTCATCAGGAACTCACGCCCGCGCATCACGCCGAAGCGCGGGCGCACTTCATCGCGAAACTTCCACTGCTGGTGATACAGGTTCAGCGGCAGCTGCTTGTAGCTTTTGACATAGGTACGGAACACATCGGTGATGAGTTCCTCATTTGTCGGGCCATACAGCATGTCCCGATCATGCCGGTCCGTGATGCGCAGCATTTCCTTGCCATAGTCATCGTAACGGCCGGACTCGCGCCAGAGGTCCGCCTGTTGCAGCGTTGGCATCAGCATCTCGATGGCGCCGGCGCGGTTCATTTCCTCGCGCACGATCTGCTCGATCTTCTTCAGCACGATAAAGCCCATAGGCAGCCAGGAATAAATGCCCGCGCCATTCTGGCGGATCATGCCGGTGCGCAGCATCAGCTTGTGCGAGGCAATGGCCGCATCTGCCGGTGCGTCCTTGGTTACCGGCAGAAAAAATTTGGAAAGACGCATGGATTCCCCGCTATCGCTGATTTTGGCGCCCAACTAGCCGCAGCCGCCCCTAGTTCGCAAGGAGTAGCGGCACAACCAATGCCGCAATTGCGGTCAGGATGACGGCACCAATGGTCGCCCAGATTACCTTCTTGAGCAGCATCGGCTGGGAAGGTGCGCCTTCTTCCGTACCAGGTGTCGGCTCGCCGTCCTCGAATTGGCCGCGCACACCGATCGGCAGGACCGCAAAGAAGCAGACCCACCAGACCATGACGAAAACGACAATCGTGCCGCCGATGGTCATCAGTGGGCGCCTTTGGGTGTTTCCATGAGTTCGATCAGGACACCATTGGAATTCTTTGGGTGGACGAAAATGATCATCGTGCCATGCGCCCCGATGCGGGGCTTGCCGAGGACAGTCGCCCCGCGCTTGCCCATCTCCTCAACGGCCTGGTTGATGTCTTCAACCTCGAAGCATACGTGATGCTGCCCGCCCTTGGGGTTCTTGGCGATGAAGTTTGCAATCGGCGACTCCGCGTTCAGCGGTTCGATCAGTTCGATCTGCGCGTTCGGCAGGTTCACGAAACAGACCTTCACACCCTGCTCGGGCATGTCGAAGGGGGTCGTAATATCCGTTGCATTGTACAGGTTGCGATAGGTGTCGCACGCCTCTTCAATATCGGGAACGGCGACGCCGACATGGTTCAGCGGGCCAAGTTTGAATTCGCTCATCTCAGGTCAACTCCTCAATACTGTCACATCAATCATGGGGCGGCGCCCGAACACCGACTCGCAGGCCTTGCGCAATGCGCGGCCAACTTCGCGCTCAACCATTTCATCATCGAGGCGATTCTTGCGCTTCATCTTTGTCACAGCCGCGTCTGCCGCCTCGTCCAGTTCATCAAGGCTCTCATCAGCCAGCCGGCCGTCTGTTTCAGAGAAGCCACGTACAACCACGACGGGGCCGTCGATCACGTCTCCGGCCTCGTCGATCACGACACTGGCCAGCACAACACCGTTTTCCGCCAGCTTGCGGCGCTCATTCAGGCCCTGCGCGCCCTCCGGGATCAGGAATTTCCCGTCGAGCAGGAGCCGGCCCGCCGGAACGAGATCGATAATCTCGGCATCGCCCGGCGCCAGACGGACCAGGCTGCCGTTGCGGGGTGCAATCGTTTGCGGCACCTGCAAGGTCTTGGCATAGGCGGCGTGCTCCATGATGTGCCGGCGCTCACCATGCACAGGCACGGCTATCTTCGGACGCACCCATTGGTACATGCGCTGCAATTCGCCTCGGCAAGGGTGCCCCGAAACGTGGATCGGCGCCTTGACCATGCGCGGCGTAATGACCCTGACTCCCTGATCGGCCAGTGAATTCTGCATCGCAAAGATTTCGCGCTCATTGCCGGGAATGATCCGTGACGAGAAAATCACGCAATCGCCTTCGCCCAGCGAGACATTGCGATGGTCGTTCCGGGCAATCCGCGCCAGGGCCGCGCGGTCCTCGCCCTGGCTGCCGGTGCATAGGTACAGGATGTTTTCTGACGGCATGGTCTTGGCATCAGATTCGTCCACGAATTCCAGATTGCGCGACAGGATGCCCACCGCCTTCGCCGCATCCGTGATACGGTGCATGCTGCGGCCGACGAGGCAAACACTGCGCCCCGCATGCTCGGCGGCTTCAATGATCGACTTCACCCGCGCGACATTGGACGCGAAGGTCGTGACAGCCACAGCTTGCTTCTGCTCGCCGATCAGGTCGATCAGGCCTTGCTTCACGCTCTCTTCCGACCCCGCCTCGCCGTCCTCGAAGACGTTCGTGGAGTCGCAAACCATGGCGAGCACGCCCCGGTCGCCCAGCGCGGTGAGTGCCTTGATGTCCGTGGGGCCGCCAATCTGCGGATCCGGGTCGATCTTCCAGTCACCAGTGTGCAGGATGATACCGGCTGGCGTCTCGATGGCGAGCGCGTTGGGCTCGGGAATGGAATGGGTCAGCGTGACATAGGTGACCGAGAACGGCCCTGCGACAACCGTCCCTCCCAGTGCGACCGGCTTCAGCCACCGGGGATCGACACCCCGTTCAATCATCTTCGAACGCACGAGTTCCGTCGTGAAGGGAGTCGCATAAATAGGCGCCTTGGTCTTCAGGCGCGGATAGAGCAGTCCGACAGCGCCAATATGGTCTTCATGGGCATGTGTCAGGAAGATCGCGTCAATGTGCTCGCCCACGAGATATTCGGGATCAGCACAAATCAGGTCGATTCCCGGTGTATCGAGCCCGCCAAAAGTCACGCCGACATCAACCAGAATCCAACGGCGCGCATGGGGGGGACCATACCCATAGGCGTTCAGGTTCATGCCGATTTCTTCGCATCCCCCGAGTGGCAGGAAAACGAGTTCGTCGGAAAGGTGTGCTGAATCGGCCATAAGGTCCTATTTGTTACGTTTGTAGATTTCGAGAAGTCCCGAGATGAGGATATCCGGGTCATAGTGGTCAATTGTTTCGCTGGCACCCTCGAACAGGGAGGCAACGCCGCCGGTGGCGACCACTTTCATGGGCTTTCCATACTCGGCCTTGATCCGGCGCACCAGCCCGTCAATCAGGTCGATATAACCCCAGAACACACCAGACTGCATGGCACTGATCGTATCCTGGCCGATAACCTGGCTCGGACGCTGGATCGCGATGCGCGGCAACTGGGCCGCCGCGTCATGCAGCGCGCTGACCGAAAGGTTGATCCCGGGCGAGATGATACCGCCCTCAAAACCGCCATCAGCCGCAACGATGTCGAAGGTCGTGGCCGTGCCACTATCAATGACGATCAGGTTGCCGGGGTAGGAAACATGCGCGCCCAATGCGCTGACGATACGGTCAGCGCCGACCTGCTCAGGCCGGTGAATGCGGATCTCGACGCCTGTCTTCAGGTTCGCGTCACCAATGAACATCGGCTCGACGTTTAGATAGCGCCGCGCAAGGTTGCGAAAGTTGAATACGGCCTGTGGCACCACCGTGGAAATCACGCAGCCGTTAATCTGGCTCAGGTCCATGCCGTGCATGTCGGCCAGCCGCCACAACCAGGCGGCGTGGTCGTCGGCCGTCTTGCGCGCCTCTGTGGCGCTGCGCCACTGTACCACCCAGTCAGTGCCGTCATGGACAGCGAACAGGGTATTGGTGTTACCGACGTCTATCGCAAGCAGCATGGCGCTCAAACTCTCCCTATCAGATCAACATCTCCGGCCCTTATGGTCTGCCGGGCGCCATCGGGCAATCTGAGGACGAGTGCCCCAGACATGTCCATATCCTCGAATACGCCCTCAACGGGCGTGCCGGACGCTGTCACGCGAACAGTCCCGCCCAGGCCTTCGGCCCGCTCCAGCCAGTTCCTGCGCAAACCGTCGAAGCCCTCGTGGGACTGGATCAGACGCTGGGCAAACGCCTTGCGCAATGCTTCCAGCACCATGTCTGTTGTGACGGCCAGATCGCCGCGAAGTGTTGAAATGCTTGCCGCGCGCTGGCCCGCAGCGTCCGGTGCATGCATGACATTGATGCCGATACCGGCTGCCACCCATGTCTCCGCCCCTGAGCCGCCTGTTTCGATGAGAATGCCTGAAAGTTTGGCACCATCGATCCGCACATCGTTCGGCCACTTTAGGCGCACATCGGCTTCTGGCGCAAACAGCAGGGCCACGTCGCTAACGGCAAGCGCCGATGCGAACGGCATCCGGGATGCAACCACCAACCCGCCGGGTTCCCGGAACAGTGCAGTCGCAAACAGATTGCCGGCCGGCGATACCCAGCTCTTCTGCAAGCGGCCCCGCCCGGACGACTGTGACTCGGCAACCAGCCAGCAATCAACGAACGCGCCAGTGGCGACGCGTCGTTTGGCTTCACTGTTCGTGCTATCCGTCGCTCCGAGCTGGTAGACGGGCCAGGCCAGACTCAAGAGGCCAGTCCCAGCGCGGCACCATTGGCCCAGTCAGCCAGTTGGTTGATGAAGACAAGGAACAGGATGCCGGCCACAAAGGCGGAAATCAGAACCGTGAGAGTGACGGATCCATCGATCGGCTCGAAGCGCTCTTTCGGCTCATCAAACCACATGATTTTTACGATGCGCAGATAGTAGCCAAGCGACACGACCGATGCGACAACAAGAATGATCGCCAGGGGCAGCAGGCCCGCATTTAGGCCCGCGTTGAACACTTCCCACTTGCCGAAGAACCCGCCGAATGGCGGCAGGCCAGCGATCGAGAAAATCAGGATCGACAAGGCGATCGCGAGCCATGGGCGGGTGCTCATCAGCCCGCCAAATTCATCGATGCTTTCAACCATCCCGCCGCGACGGCGCATCGCGAGAACACCGGCAAAGAGCCCGAGGGATGAAATCACGTAGAGCGTCATGAAAATCAGCAACGCCCCTGCCCCGCTCGCCTGTCCTGCCGCGACAGCAACAAGCGCATAACCGACATTGGCGATGGACGAATAACCGAGCAGGCGCTTGATATTGGTTTGCGTCAGAGCACCGAACGACCCAACAAGCATCGAGAGGCCGGAAATGATCGCAATGATCATCTGCCAGTCATCCATGACGCTTCCGAAAGCCGTAAACATCACGTTCGCGAACACGACCATCGATGCCATTTTCGGAGCCGAGGCGAAGAAAGCACCAACAGGAGTCGGGGCGCCTTCATAGACGTCCGGCGTCCAGACGTGCATCGGGGCCGCCGATACCTTGAATGCTAGTCCCACGATCATCAGGACCATGCCGAACATCAGGCCGATCGAGGGGGCTGCGCTGGAAATGCCCGCATAATTGGTCGTGCCAGCAAAGCCGTAAACGAGCGATGCGCCATACAAGAGCATCCCTGACGCCAGCGCTCCGAGTACGAAATATTTCAGGCCAGCCTCCGACGACCGGGCCGAATCCCGATGAAACGCCGCGAGCACGTAAGACGACAGGCTGAGCGTCTCGATACCCATGTAGAGAGTCATCAGATCCGCGGCGGACAGGATGATACCCATGCCCAGGCTCGCAAAAATGGTCAGCAGGACGTACTCGTAACGGATTGTGTCATGCCGCCTCAGGAATCCCTCAGACATGATCAGTGCAAAACCACCCACTGAGAAGCTGACGAACTTGGCGAAGTTCACGAACGTGTTTGTGCGCACCAGGCCGCCAAAGGCTTCACCGCCCTGATAGAACAGCAGCGATAGAGCCGCGGCGCCGAACAATGCCAGCGCGCCATATTTGAACGAGAGACCATTGAACCGGTCTTTCAACATCGCACCGAGCAGCACGCCCACAAGGCCAGCAGCCGCAAGCCAGAGCTCCGGACCGATAGCAAGGATCATGGCAGTATAGTCGAGCATGGGCCGTCAGCCTCCGACCATCAGGGACAGCACACGGTTGGTCGCCCCTTCAGTAATGTGAAAAATCAGGTTGGGTGCGAGACCGAACAAAATGGTGAGCAAGGCCAGCGGCACGATGCAGACCAGTTCGACAAGATTCATGTCGCGGATGTCATTGAGCTTAGGGTTCGTCACCTCGCCGAAAACGGTCCGGCGATACAGGGTCAGCATGTAGACCGCTGAGAAGATCACGCCGAGTGCGGCGCCAGCTGCAGCCCAGGTCGATGCCTGGAAGCCCCCAACCATGGTGAGTATCTCGCCGACGAACCCGCTTGTGCCCGGCAAGCCGACATTCGCCATGGTGAACAGCATGAACAGAGCCGCATAGACAGGCATACGGTTGACCAGCCCGCCATAGGCCGCGATTTCCCGTGTATGCATCCGGTCGTAGACGACGCCGACGATGAGGAACAGCGCGCCTGAAATCAGGCCGTGGCTCAACATCTGGAAGATCGCGCCCTGCACGCCCGTTTCGTTGAACGAGAAGATGCCGAGTGTCACGAAGCCCATATGCGCGACGGACGAATATGCGATGAGCTTCTTCATGTCCGTCTGGCGCCAGGCCACCAGCGACGTGTAGACGATCGCGATCACGGCCAGTGCAAACATCGCAGGCTGGAACAACTGGCTCGCGTCGGGGAACATGGGTAGCGAGAATCGCAGGAATCCGTAGCCGCCCATTTTCAGCAACACGCCGGCAAGAATGACTGAGCCAGCCGTCGGCGCCTGTACGTGAGCGTCGGGCAACCAGGTATGGAACGGCCACATGGGCAATTTCACGGCAAAGGAGGCCGCAAATGCCAGCCATAGCCATGTCTGCACTTCAGGTGCGAAGGCATATTTCTCAAGGACTTCAATGTCAGAAGACCCTGCGACCTGGAACATGTACACGACCGCTACCAGCATGAGCAATGAACCCAAGAGCGTGTACAGGAAGAACTTGAAGGCCGCGTAGATCTTGTCCTTGCCGCCCCAAATGCCGATGATGAGGAACATCGGGATAAGGCCTGCTTCGAAGAAGATGTAGAAGAGAACAATGTCGAGCGCGGCGAACACGCCGAGCATGAATGTCTCAAGCACGAGAAACGCGACGACGTACTCGGTCACACGCGTATGAATCGAATTCCAGCTGGCCAGCAGGCAGATCGGCGTGAGGAAGGTCGTCAGCAGGATGAGCGGCATCGACAGGCCGTCCACACCCACCTTGTACGTGATCGCGCCGTACCAGGCATACTGCTCAACCAGCTGGTAACCTGCCGTCGTTGCATCGAACGTCAGGAACGCCGCGACGGACGCGACGAATGTCGCACCGGATATGATCAGGCCCGCAAGCAAGGCTGCGCGGCTGTCCTTGCCGGCCTCTTCCTTGCTGAAGCTGCCTGCCGTAGCGGTCCGCACACCCATGATTATGAGCGCACCGATCAGGGGCAGCAGGATGACTGCCGAAAGAATGGGAAACCCGCCCATCAGTTTACTCCTCCGGCCCGCAGCCACATGATGGCGCCAAAGACCAGCGCAGCACCAATGATCACGAACGCATAATGATACAGGTAGCCTGTGTGCATGGCCGACAGGCGCCGTGCACTCCAGCGGGTCACGGACGCGGCGCCATCAGGCCCCACGCCATCGATGATTTTCTTGTCCGCTTTCCAGAATATCTCCCCCAGAAATGCGGAGCCCTTGATGAGGGTCGCATTGTAGAGTTCGTCGAAATACCATTTGTTCGAGAACAGCGTATGCAGCGGCCCGCCACTGTCGGCGATACGCTTTCCGAATCCGCGATTGAAGAAATAGGTCATGGTTGCGATCAGGAAACCGGCCATTGTAACAGCGAGCGGCGCCCAGAGGACCCATTCGGGCACATTGTGCCGGTCATGGAGCACGTGGTTTTCGGCGGCAGAATAGATCGATCCGCCCCAGAATGCCGTTTCCTGATTCCCGACAAACCAGTCGTGGAAATAGAAACCGGCAAACATGGCACCCAGGCTGAGCAGTCCGAGCGGGATCAGCATAACTGCCGGGCTTTCATGCGGCTCATGCGCATGCGCGTCGTGACCATGAGCATGATCCTCTGCGGCCGCATGCCCGTGACCATCATCATGGTGTTCTGCTGAGGCCCTCGGGCCATGGAAGGTCATGTAGATCAGACGCCACGAATAGAAGCTGGTGAGCAGCGCAGCGACGATGCCAAACCAGAATGCAACCTGGCCAAACATCACGTGATGTTCACCTGCTGCAAACGCGCTCTCCAGAATGGCATCCTTGGAGAAGAAGCCCGAGAAGCCGATAAGCGTGTGCGGAATGCCAAGACCGATAATGGCAATCGTACCGATCATCATCGCGGCATAGGTCAGCGGCATGTATTTCGCCAGACCGCCCATGCGCCGCATGTCCTGCTCGTGGTGCATGCCGTGAATGACCGACCCCGCACCGAGGAAGAGAAGCGCCTTGAAGAAGGCGTGCGTGAAGAGATGGAACATGGCCGCTTCATAGGCACCGATACCTGCCGCGAAGAACATGTAACCGAGTTGGGAACAGGTCGAATACGCAATCACGCGCTTGATATCATTCTGCGCCATGCCAACCGTGGCGGCGTACAAGGCCGTGACGGCACCGATAATCGTGACCATGCCTGCCGCGTAGAGCGTGTGCTCATACAGAGGCGACATGAGGCACACGAGGTAGACCCCTGCCGTCACCATGGTGGCCGCGTGGATGAGGGCCGAGACGGGCGTCGGGCCCTCCATGGCATCCGGCAGCCAGACGTGAAGGAAGAATTGCGCCGACTTGCCCATCGCGCCGATGAAAAGAAGGATGCCGATCAGTTCAAGCGCATAGACGCGCTGGCCAAGGAACTCGACGACCGCTTCGCGCGCAGGTGCGGCTTCTCCGAAAGCCAGAGGCGTGACAATCGCATTCTCGCGTATGGCGGACAGAACCGGCTCGAACTCGACGGAGCCGAACACCATGAATACGGCCATGATGCCCAGCGCCAGACCGAAATCGCCGACGCGATTGGTCACGAACGCCTTGATCGACGCATCGTTTGGCGCCTTCTTCGTGTACCAGAAACCGATCAGCAGATACGATGCAAGGCCGACGCCTTCCCAGCCGAAGAACAGCTGCAGGAAATTGTCTGCCACCACGAGTGACAGCATCGCGAACGTGAACAGCGAGAGGTAGGCAAAGAAACGCGACCGATGAGGATCTTCGCTCATATATCCCCACGAATAGAGATGAACGAGACCCGAGACGCCCGTGATGACGGCCATCATCACGATGGACAGCGTATCGATCCGGATCGCCCAATTGGCCTGGAAGTCTCCGACATTGATCCACGGCATCAGCGTAATGATATGCGCGCCATTGGCTGCAACCGCTTCAGCTGCATGGCCGAGGTCTTCCCCATGGGTCTCGGCTCCGCCAATCCCGGCGACGTAGGCAAACAACTGGAACAGCGAAAGGGCGCCGGCCAGGAGAACGGTTCCTGTCGTCAGGAACATCACAGGCCCGTCGCCGATCTGCTTGTGCACCAGCCCCGTCAAGGCGACGATTCCAGGTGCTAGAACGATGAATAGAATGAAAATGTCCGGCAGCATCAGCCTCTAACCTTTCATCAGGTCGACATTCTCGACCGCAATATCGCCGCGATTGCGGAAATAGACGACGAGAATGGCGAGGCCGACAGCGGCTTCAGCGGCCGCGACGGTCAAGACGAGCATGGCGAAGATCTGACCGGCGATATCGCCGTTGAAGACTGAAAATGCGATCAGGTTCAGGTTCACGGACAGCAAGATCAATTCAATCGCCATCAGGATGACGATGATGTTCTTCCGGTTCACGAAGATGCCCACGACTCCAATCGTGAACAGGGCCGCCGAGACGGCGAGGTAGTGGGAAAGTCCAAGGTCCATGATGTCAGATCCCCTGCCCGGAGCTCGGGTCCTTCAATTCGAACGCGTCTGAACGGCGACGCGCTGTCTGTTTGGCGATGCTCTGCCGTTTGGTTTCGGGCCTGTGTCGCAATGTCAGGACGATGGCGCCGATCATGGCGACGAGCAGGACGATGCCGGCGAGCTGGAACAGCAGCATGTATTGGGTGTACATGACCTGCCCGATGGCCTCGGCATTGGTTTCGGCGCCGGGCGATGCGTCAAACGCCCCGACATGGTTCTCAAGGCCCGCAAAGGATGCGAGGACGATCTCGGCGAGGAATACGGCGCCCACAAACAGTCCGAACGGCAGATAGCTCAGAAAGCCCTGTTTCAATTCCACAAAGTCGACATCCAGCATCATGACGACAAACAGGAACAACACGGCCACGGCGCCGACATAAACGACGACAAGTAGCATGGCCAGGAACTCTGCCCCGATGAGGACAAGCAAGCCTGCCGACGTGAAGAAGGCGAGGATCAGGAACAGGACTGAGTGCACGGGATTGCGCGCTGCAATCACCATGACCGCAGACAGGACCACGATCGCGGCCAGTATCCAGAATGCATAAACTGCCAAAGCCCTCTAAGCCCCTATCTGGTGGAGCGAGCGAGGCCCATTGGCCTCTCCGCTCCGGTTTAATCTCTCTGCCGTCGTGCCCTATCGATAGGGCGCGTCCAGCTCCAGGTTCTTTGCGATAAGGCGTTCCCAGCGGTCGCCATTCGCCAGCAGGCGGTCCTTGTCATAGAACAATTCTTCCCGCGTCTCTGTCGCGAATTCAAAATTCGGCCCTTCGACGATCGCATCTACCGGGCATGCTTCCTGGCAAAAGCCGCAATAGATGCACTTCACCATGTCGATGTCGTAGCGCGTGGTACGCCTCGCGCCGTCTGCGCGTGGCTCCGCTTCGATCGTGATCGCCTGCGCCGGGCACACCGCTTCGCACAGTTTGCAGGCAATGCAACGCTCTTCGCCGCTGGCATACCGGCGCAGAGCATGCTCCCCGCGGAATCGCGGGCTCAGCGGGTTCTTCTCGAACGGATAGTTCACGGTCGCCTTGCGGCGGAACATTTCCCGCAGGGCCGACCAGAACGCTCCAATGAAATCCGTCAGCAGCGCGCCGCGAATGGTCTGCGCAATGCTCATGACTGTACTCCGGTATAGGCGACGTAACCCGCGACGATCAAAACGGCGGCGAGCGACGTGGGCAGAAAGATCTTCCAGCCGAGACGCATCAACTGGTCATAGCGATACCGGGGCACAATCGCCTTCACCATCGCGAACATGAAGAAGAAGAACAGGATCTTCAGCATGAACCAGAACAGGCCCGACAGGCTCAGCAGCAATGGCGGCCAGTCCTGGACCGCATCACCCAGTGCAAATGGCCCGTGCCAGCCGCCCAGGAAAAGGATGGTCATCATGGCGCACATCAGGACGATGTTCAGGTACTCGCCCAACATGAAAAGCAGGTAGGGCGTCGAGCCGTATTCGACCTGGTAGCCCGCGACGAGTTCGGATTCAGCCTCCGGCAGGTCGAACGGTGGACGGTTGGTTTCCGCTAGCGCCGAGATGAAGAACATCACGAACATCGGGAACATGACGAAGATCAGCGGGAAATACTGCAGGCTGAACGCGTGCCAGTTCCAGAAACCGCCTGACTGGTTCTCAACAATCACGCTGAGATTCATGGATCCCGTCAGCAGGATGACCGTGACGATGATGAAGCCGATCGACACCTCGTAAGACACCATCTGGGCGGCAGACCGCAACGCACCGAGGAACGGGTATTTGGAGTTCGATGCCCAGCCACCCATGATGATGCCGTAGACACCAAGCGAACTGATGGCGAAGAGATAGAGCACGCCGACATTGAGGTTCGAGACGACCCAGCTCGTGCCCGATACGGTTCCAGGCGCGACCGGAATGGCGGCCCAGGCAACGAAGGCCAACGTACAGGTGAGGATTGGGGCGATCAGGAACACTGTCTTGTTGGCCCCGGCCGGAATGACAATTTCCTTGAGCAGGAACTTCCCGAAATCTGCAAAGGACTGAAGCAGGCCGAACGGGCCGACCACGTTCGGGCCCTTGCGCATCATCACGCCAGCCCAGATCTTGCGATCCAGAAGAAGCAGGAATGCGATGGACAGCAACAGAACCAGGGTGAACAGGCCAATCTGGCCAAGCACCATCCAGAAGCCGGTGAAATCGCCGAAAGACTCGATGAGATTGCTCATGCCGCCGCCCTACTCCGCCGCTACCGGAGTGTCTAGGCCCGTGCTGAGCGCTGAACACTCCGCCATGGTCCTGGATGCGCGGGTGATAGGATTTGTCAGGTAAAAATCTTCGATAACCGACTTGAAAGCATCCGCCTTGATGGATCCGCCGGTTTCAGAACTGACAGTCTGAAGCGCAGAGACGCCGCGAGCCCCAGGCGCAAATCCCAAGCCTGAAAACGCCGTATTCTTGCCATCCGCTCCGCGCAGGTTCGCACGCAGGGCGTCGGCTGTGTCATAAGGCAGCGCCTTCCAGATCACCTCGGACAGGGCGCGGAAGATCGCCCAGCCTTCACGGGCCTCGCCCTTCGGCTGTACCGCGCGCGTGGTCATCTGGACCCGGCCTTCCGTATTCACATAGGTCGCATCCATTTCGGTGTAGGTGGCGCAAGGCAGGATGATGTCTGCGCGGGCAGCGCCCGCATCGCCATGCGAACCGACATAGATCACCGTTGCGCCGCCAAGAGCCGAAAGACCGGCTTCGTCTGCGCCAAGCAGGACAACCGTATCCATGCCGCCGCCAAGGATTTCCGATGTTGTTTTGCCGTTCTCACCGGGAACGAAACCCGCATCCAGTGCGCCGACACGCCCTGCAGCATTGTGCAGAACGCCAAAACCGGCCCAGCCGTCTGAGACTGCGCCGACGTCCAGAGCGAGTTGCTGCGCTGCCGCCAGGATCGCCTGGCCATCTTCGCGGCACAGAGCGCCTTCCCCGACCACGACCAGCGGACGCTTTGCGTCTTTCAGAACCTTGTAGAAACCGCTGTCAGCAACATTGGTGAGTGCATCGCCACCTGCGCCCAGATGGTCATAATCATAAGTCAGATCGGCCGCTTGTCCGATCACGCCAACCTTGAGATCGCCCCAGAGCCAGGACTTGCGGATGCGCGCGTTCCAGACCGCTGCTTCAACGCGCGGGTTTGTGCCGATCAGCAACAGGGCATCAGCCTCTTCCACACCCATCAGCGTCGGGTTGAGGATATAGCGCTCGCGCACGCCGTCAGTGCCGTATGCGGCGCCGACAGGACGGCAGTCGGTATTCTGGACGCCCATAGCCCGGAACATGTCGAGGGCGGCTTTCGCCTGCTCGACTTCGATCAGGTCACCCGCAATGACGCCAATCTTGTCGGCTGGCACCGAGAGCGCGGTCTTGGCAGCGGCGAATGCATCACCCCATGTTGCCGGGACGAGCTTGCCGTTCACGCGAACGTAAGGCCGGTCCAGTCGCTGGCGGGCAAGGCCGTCCCACACGAAGCGGGTTTTGTCGGAAATCCACTCTTCGTTCACTTCCTCGTTGGTTTCCGGAAGGATGCGCATCACACCAGCGCCCTTGGCGTCAACGCGGATCGCGGCTCCCATGGCATCCATCACGTCGATCGAGGATGTCTTGCGCAGCTCCCAGGGGCGCGCATTGAACGCATAGGGTTTAGAGGTCAGGGCGCCCACCGGGCAGAGGTCGATCACGTTGCCGGACAATTCCGATGTCAGCGACTTTTCGAGATAGGTCGTGATCTCGGCATTCTCGCCGCGAGAGATCATGCCGATCTCTTCCACGCCCGCCACCTCAGCCACGAAGCGGACGCAGCGTGTGCACTGGATGCAGCGGGTCATGATCGTCTTGACCAATGGGCCCATGTACTTGTCGTCAACGGCGCGCTTGTTTTCTTCATAGCGGCTACCGCCCCGGCCATAAGCCATGGCCTGATCCTGCAGGTCGCATTCACCACCCTGGTCGCAAATCGGGCAATCGAGCGGGTGATTGATCAGCAGGAATTCCATCACGCCATTGCGGGCTTTCTGGACATAGTCACCCTTGGTGCGCACGTTCGGCGCAGAACCATCCCGGTTGGGGCGCATGTCGCCCACCGTCTGGGCACAGGAGGCAATCGGCTTAGGCGCGCCTTCCCACTCGACAAGGCACATGCGGCAATTGCCGGCCACCGACAGGCGCTCATGGTAGCAGAAGCGCGGAATCTCGGCGCCCGCTTCCTCACACGCCTGCATCAGCGTGTAGTGCTTCGGGACCTCAATGTCCTGGCCGTCGATATTGAGTTTGAACGTGTCGGACATGTCTTCCTACTCCGCCGCAATCACAGCGCCCTGCACCATGGCGCGGGGCAAGCGATACTGGTTGATGCGGTCTTCGATTTCGGGCCGGAAATGGCGGATCAGGCCCTGGATGGGCCAGGCCGCTGCGTCGCCAAGCGCGCAGATCGTGTGGCCTTCGACCTGTTTGGTCACGTCGAGCAGCGTGTCGATCTCGTCATGCTCGGCCTCGCCCTTCACCATGCGCTCCATCACGCGCCACATCCAGCCGGTGCCTTCACGGCATGGCGTGCACTGGCCACAGGATTCGTGCTTGTAGAAATAGGCAAGCCGCGCGATCGCCTTGATCAGGTCGGTGTCCTTGTCCATCACGATGACAGCGGCCGTGCCGAGACCTGACTTCAGGTCACGCAGCGTGTCGAAATCCATATAGGCGTCCATGATCTGTTCGGCCGGTACCATCGGTACGGACGAGCCACCGGGGATCACGGCTTTCAGATTGTCCCAGCCGCCGCGAATGCCGCCGCAATGCGTATCGATCAGGTCACGGAACGTGATCGACATCTCTTCTTCCACATTGCATGGCTTGTTCACGTGGCCGGATATGCAGAACAGCTTGGTGCCCGCATTGTTCGGACGGCCAAAACCGGCAAACCATTCGGCGCCGCGCCGCAGGATTGTCGGCGCAACAGCGATGGATTCCACATTGTTCACGGTTGTCGGGCAGCCATAAAGGCCTGCATTGGCCGGGAATGGCGGCTTCATGCGCGGCTGGCCCTTCTTGCCCTCAAGGCTTTCGAGCAAGGCTGTTTCTTCCCCGCAGATATAGGCGCCGGCGCCGTGGTGGACGTAGATGTCGAAATCCCATCCGTTGACATTGTTGTCGCCAATCAGCTTGGCCTCATAGGCTTCCTTGATCGCGGCTTCCATGGCGTGGCGCTCGGCAATGTATTCGCCGCGTAGGTAGACGTAGCATTTGTGGGCACGCATAGCGCGGCTGGCCACCATGCATCCTTCGATCAGCAGGTGCGGGTCGTGCCGCAGGATCTCGCGGTCCTTGCAAGTGCCCGGCTCGGATTCGTCGGCGTTCACAACGAGATAGTGAGGACGTTCACGCACTTCCTTGGGCATGAAGGTCCACTTCAGGCCTGTGGGAAAGCCAGCGCCGCCACGCCCACGCAGGCCGCTCGCCTTGATCTGGTCGCAAATCCAGTCAGGCCCGAGCGCGAGCATTTCGCGCGTCAGGTGCCACGCGCCACGCTGCCTGGCTGCCTCCAGCCCCGGCGAGTGAAGTCCGTAGAGATTTGTGAAGATCCGGTCCTTGTCCTGCAACATGTCCTAGTCCTCATCGCCTTTTTTGGCAGTCGTTTCATCGCGCTTGGGCAGCAGGGTTGTCTTGCCACTCGTACCCGTTTCCGGCGTTTCACGCTTGGTGTTCGTTGGTGCATCTTCCTTGGGCATGCCCTTGGCTTCCGCATTAGCATCTTCGGGGGGCACCGGCAGGTTTGGCAGGGCCGAGATATTGTTCCGGCTGCCATCAAACAGGTGCGGTTCTGTGAGGAGGGTTGTTCCGCCTTCGGGACCGCTATTGACCCTGTCAATCTGCGGACCCGCCTGCGCTTCAGCACCATTCTTGAGTTTCGAGATGATCTTGCTGAAACTGTCCGCCGACAGGTCCTCATAATAGTCATCGTTGATCTGAGCCATCGGTGCGTTCACACACGCGCCCAGACACTCAACCTCTTCCCAGGACAGGCGCTTGTCGTCGGTGACATACATCGCCGGGCCGATTTCCTTTTTGCAGACATCCTTCAGCTTTTCCGCGCCACGCAGCATGCAGGGCGTCGTACCACACAGCTGGATGTGAAACTTGCCCACCGGCTGCATCCGGAACATCGTGTAGAATGTCGCCACTTCATAGACGCGGATATACGGCATCTCGAGACGGTCAGCGACTTCGCGCATCGCCGGCTCTGACAGCCAGCCATTATTGTCCTTCTGCGCCAGCCACAGCATCGGGATCACAGCCGAGCGCTGGCGGTCCGCCGGATACTTGGCGCGCCAGAAGGCGATCTTGTCTTCTGTTTCAGGCTTGAAAGCGAACGTATCGCCACCCGCCTCGATATCGAACCGGCGCAATGCCATCTAAACGTCCTCCATGGAGGGCAGCACCACGCGGCCTGCCTCGTCCAATGTCCAAAATGGGTTGTACGCGACTTCCCAGGCGTTGCCTTCGGGGTCGGTGAAATACCCCGAGTAACCGCCCCAGAACGCCTTATGAGGCGGCGTTGTGATGGTCACGCCCGCACTGGCAAGCTCAGCGAAAATGCCATCAACCTCGTCGATGGAACGTGCATTGTATGCCAGCGCAAGGGCCTTGAAGTCGCCCGTCCGGTTGTTGGGCAATCCGGCATCGTCAGCCAGTTTGTCTTCTTCCCAAAGGCCGAGAATGAACCCGCCCATATCAAACATGGTCATGCCGTCCGGGCCGACATTCTTGAAGCCGAGGACGGTTTCATAGAAGCCGGTCAGGGCCGCGCGATCCCGCACGCCAATTGTGACAATTGAAAGCCTGTGCTCCGGAAAGGCTGCCATATCTCAGGCGCCCCGCGCGAAATCAACGCGGGCAATCCTGCCATCGCGGATTGTGTAGATTGCGGCCACTTCAAAGTGCTCGCCGCCCGGCATGCGCTCAACCCGCTCGTGGTCGATCACTGTTGATCCAAGGTCTATCCGGTTGGCCAGCTCCGCACGGTTCTGCGGGTGCTGTGCGAACAGGTCCAGATGGCGCGCCCGGATGGCGTCATGCCCCGTTTGTGTGACAGCGCCATTCAGGCCAGCCAGCAGGGCGTCTTCCGCATAGCATGCCATAAACGCTTCAATGTCCTGCGCATTGTAAGCATCGAGCTGGCGCTGGATGAGGTCGGCAGACACACTCACCGGTCCACCTCCCCGAACACGATATCGAGTGAGCCGAGGATTGCCGAAACATCGGCCAGCTGGTGGCCCTTGGACAGGTGGTCCATCGCCTGAAGATGAGGGAACCCTGGTGCGCGAACCTTGGCCCTGTAGGGCTTGTTGGTGCCGTCAGACACGAGATACACGCCAAATTCGCCTTTTGGCGCTTCGATGGCGGCGTAACATTCGCCCTCCGGCACGTGGAAACCTTCTGTATAGAGTTTGAAGTGATGGATAAGGGCCTCCATCGAGTTCTTCATCTCAGCACGTCGCGGTGGCGCCAGCTTGGAATCGCGCGGCAGAACGGGTCCTGGACCTTCCTTTGCAAGCAATTCGATGCATTGCTGGATGATCTTGGTCGACTCCTTCATCTCCTCCATGCGGCAGACATAGCGATCATAATTGTCGCCGTTCCGGCCAACCGGAACCTTGAAGTCCAGCTCGTCGTAGCATTCATAAGGCTGCGCACGGCGCAGGTCCCAGGTGAGGCCCGAGCCGCGCACCATCACGCCGGTAAATCCCCAGTCCATGATCGTCTTCACATCAACGACGCCAATATCGGCATTACGTTGCTTGAAGATACGGTTCTCGGTGATCAGCGACTCGAGACGGTTCATGGCCACCGGGAAATGCAGGCACCATTCGGCGATATCATCGATCAGGGCTTGCGGCAGGTCCTGATGAACCCCGCCCGGCCGGAAATAGGCCGCGTGCATCCGGCTTCCCGACGCGCGCTCATAGAAGACGCACAGTTTCTCGCGCTCTTCAAAGCCCCAGGTGATCGGCGTCAGCGCGCCGCAATCCATGGCCTGTGTCGTCACGTTCAGGATGTGCGACATGATCCGGCCGATCTCGGAGAACATGACCCGGATCAGGCTGGCCCGGCGCGGCACCTTGATGCCCATCAGCTTTTCGATGGCGAGACACCAGGCATGCTCCTGGTTCATTGGCGAGCAGTAATCGAGCCGGTCAAAATAAGGCAGCCCCTGCAGGAACGTCTTGTATTCCAAAAGCTTCTCAGTGCCGCGATGCAACAGGCCGATATGGCTGTCGATGCGCATCACGACCTCGCCATCCAGATCCATGATCATGCGAAGCACGCCGTGCGCAGCCGGATGCTGCGGGCCAAAATTCAGCGTGAACTTGCGTTCGTCCTCGATGGAAGTGTGGATCGTATCAGCCATTACTCGGGAGCCTCCTCGGAGACGGCTTTCTCATCGCCGGGCATCTCGCTGGTCATGCCTTCCCAGGGCGAGAGGAAATCGAAGTTCCTGTATTCCTGCGTCAGCTGGACCGGTTCGTAGACAACCCGCTTTTCCAGATCATCGTAGCGAACCTCATAATTCCCGGTCAGAGGAAAATCCTTGCGCAGCGGATAGCCCTCGAAACCATAGTCGGTGAGGATCCTGCGCAGGTCCGGATGATCGGCAAACTGGATTCCATACATGTCGAACGCTTCACGCTCGAACCAGTTCGCAGCCGGCCAGATGGCCGTTGCGCTTGGCACGGGCGCCTCTTCATCGGTGCGGATACGCACACGAATGCGATGGTTCATGCGCATCGACAGCAGGTGGTAGACCACCTCGAAACGGTCCGACCGCTCTGGATAATCAACGCCGCAGATATCGATCAGCGTCTCGAAATTGCACTGCTGGTCGTCACGCAGGAAACGCAACAGGCGAACGACATGATCGCGCTCGGCGAACAATGTAAGTTCGCCGACCACGATCTGCGACGCACGCACGGCATCGGCCTGCGTCGTTTCAATATGGGCTGCGAGATCTCTTAGCGCTTCGATACTCATCCTGGGTCCCCTAGCGCTCAATCGAGCCTTCGCGCCGAATTTTCTTCTGCAATTGAAGGAAACCGTAGACGAGCGCCTCAGCTGTCGGCGGACAACCCGGCACATAGATATCGACCGGCACGATGCGGTCACAACCGCGCACAACGGAGTAACTGTAGTGATAGTATCCGCCGCCATTTGCGCAGCTGCCCATGGAAATCACGTAGCGGGGCTCAGGCATCTGATCGTAGACCTTGCGCAAGGCTGGCGCCATCTTGTTGGTCAGCGTGCCGGCAACGATCATCACGTCAGACTGGCGGGGCGAACCCCGCGGCGCCATGCCGAACCGTTCCAGGTCATAACGCGGGTTGCCGGCATGCATCATTTCGACCGCGCAGCACGCCAAGCCAAACGTCATCCACATGAGCGATCCGGTGCGGGCCCAGGTAATCAGGTCATCCGCCGCTGCGGTGAAATAACCCTTGTCGGCGAGCTCGTCGGACAAGCCGTTATAGAACGGGTCATCGGCTCTGGGGACGAAACCCCCTTCAACGCCCGCACGTGCGCTCCCAAGCGCGTACTTCTTGAAACCGTCGTCTACCACTATTCCCACTCCAGCGCGCCACGGCGCCATTCGTAGATAAATCCTACGGTGAGCACGCCAAGGAAGACCACCATTGACCAGAAACCCAAAAGACCGATTGTGCCAAGTGAGATGGCCCACGGAAACAGGAACGCCACCTCAAGATCGAAGATGATGAAAAGAATGGCGACGAGGTAGAACCTCACGTCAAACTTCATGCGCGCGTCGTCGAATGCGTTGAATCCGCACTCATAAGCCGAGTTTTTCTCAGGGTCAGGATTCGACGGCGCCAGCAGGAATGTGCCGACGATGAATAGACCTGAAATCGCCGCGCCAATCACCAGGAATATGATCACTGGAAGGTAATCCAGTGCGAGCCGTTCAATCTCGGTCATGTTCAGTGTCTCCTGACCTTGTCTGGCGCCGGATTAGGACGGTTTTGGCTGCCACGCAACAGACAGTCACATTATATCGATGGGACTGACTTTATCGCTTCAAATACCTTAATTCACGCCTAAGCGACTGCGGCGGTGCGTCACGGAGAGGCGCTTTCCACCTGCATACATGTCATATCGGGCTCCTCGAATGGTCGAGGTGCCTGAACTTTGGCCGCGAATGCCTGAAATCCGTCTCTGGCAGGTTCAGAGCGCGGCGAGGGCCACCCGCGCCTTTGCGCTGATTCCTTTCCAGTCTTCCGCCGCAATATCCGCTCCGGTCGCGATCCACGAACCGCCCGCTGCGAACACATTGGGAAGCGCCAGATACTTTCCGACGTCATTTTCCGTGATCCCGCCCGTCGGCATGAACCGAAGGTGCGGAAGTGGGGCACCCATAGCCTTCAGGGCAGCGACCCCGCCTACAATCGAGGCAGGGAACAGCTTCAGCAGATCGAATCCTTCCTCGTGCCGCGCCATGGCCTCACTCGCTGATGCCACACCGGGAATCATCAGGCGCCTGCGACCGCCGAGTCCGGCCAGCAGCTTGGGCGACATGCCGGGAGACACCAGAAAGTCAGATCCTGCCGACAGCGCATTTTCTGCATCCGCTTCCGTCAGTACCGTTCCCGCTCCCACTTTCAGGCCGGGTTCAGCTGTCTTCATCTCTTCAATCACGCCCAGACCAGAAGGGGTGCGCAATGTGACCTCAGCGATGGTGAGTCCGCCATCGACCAGTGCGCGGGCCAAAGGTGCCGCGACCTCGATGCGATCGACAACCAGAACCGGAACGATCGGCGCCTTGCTCGCAGCTTCCACGAGGGATTTCAGGGGGAACGTCATTGCTGGATCTCCTGTTCATGGAAGGCTGCCGCACCGATGAGCGGGGCTTCCGGGTCACGCATCAGCCAAACAGGACAGCCGCGCAAGTAATTGCTAAGTGGTCCCCGCTGAACGAATCTTTCGCGCGCTTCGGTCGATGTCAGGAAGTCGGTGATGCGCTCGCTGACGCCCCCGGCCAGCACGACACCACCGAGCGCTCCATTTGCAAGCACGAGGTCGCCCACGGCGCTCATCACGGTATTTGCGCGAATCTGGATCAGAGATCGAAACATGGCATCGCCTGCATCCGCCAATCGACGCATCTCCCCAGGGCTCGTTTCCTCATAGGCGCGTCCATGGATTTCGCAGAGTGCCTCATGGACCGCGTTGAGCCCGCTGCCGGATGCGACCAGTTCGTTCGAAACGTATCCATGCCGGCTGAGCAGGACTCTCGCCAGCTCCATCTCGTCAAGATCACGCGGAGAGAACGCCATGTGCCCGCCCTCCCCGTTTAACACATGCCAGCCGGTTTTATCGGATCCAAACAGGGTCGCCACGCCAAAACCGGTCCCGGGGCCAGCGACAAGGATCGGTGCGCCTGGGACCGGGCTACCATCGATGATCGTGTCGAAAGTCGCCCGGTCGAGTTCCGGCACCGCCCGGGCCATGCCCGCGAAGTCATTGATGAGGTGCACTTGCGCAATATTGAACCGGCGTGAAATGCCATGCGCCGACACATGCCAAGGCCGGTTGGTTAGCTTGACTTCCCCGTTCATGACGGGACCAGCCAAAGCGAAGCAGGCATGATCCGGAGCTGATCCCAAATCGTTCAGATAGCGCGCCAGCGCGTCATCGAACGAATCGAAATCATCGCCTTCGAATTTTTCAAACCGGTCGATCAGGAACCGGCCATTTTGACGGTGCGCGATCCCGAAGCGAACATTGGTGCCGCCGACGTCTCCCACCATCATTTCATTCGAAGCCACTCAGCTACCCTCGCCGAGAAACGCAAACTGGCTGGCACCGGTATCCGCCGTCCCAGCCATTTGCCGGAAATAGGAAAACATTTCCCTTCCCAGCCCCATGGCAGATTCATTCGGGCGGAATGCCGCAGGCTCTCTCGCCTGGAACGTGGCGTTATCGACCTGGATGTCCAGCGTGCCTTTCTCCGAATCAAATGTGATGATGTCGCCGTCCCGCACACGCGCCAGCGGCCCGCCGCGAGCCGCTTCGGGGCTCATGTGAATTGCCGAGGGGATCTTCCCGCTGGCACCAGACATGCGTCCGTCCGTGACCAGTGCGATCTTGTATCCCCTGTCCTGCAGAATGCCTAGCACGGGCGTGAGCCCGTGCAGTTCGGGCATGCCATTGGCTGCCGGGCCCTGGAAACGCACGACGGCCACAAAATCCCGGTCCAGTTTCCCGGCCTCGAACGCGGCTTTCAACGCCCCTTGCGTCTCAAACACGATCGCGGGCGCTTCCAGTACGCGATTGGCCGGCTTGACGGCTGACACCTTGCTGACCCCGCGCCCGAGGCGCCCGTCCATCAGGCGAAGTCCGCCATCCCTGGAGAACGGATCAGACGCCGGACGCAGAATGTCGAGGTCGGCGCTGTGCGACGGCGCGTTTCGCCACACGAGTTTGCCCTCGTCGAAGACGGGTTCGCGATCATAGCCAGAGATCGGCCCTGCCACGCCTACAGCGTCGCCATGCATGAGGCCCGCACCGAGAAGTTCCTTGACCAGGAAGCTCATACCTCCAGCGGCATGGAAATGGTTCACGTCGGAAGGCCCGTTTGGATAGATGCGGGCCAATAGCGGCGTGATAGAACTGATGTCGGCAAAGTCTTCCAGTGACACCTGAATGCCTGCGGCAGCCGCCATGGCGGGAATGTGAAGCGCGTGGTTGGTGGAACCGCCTGTCGCCATCAGGCCGACAATCCCGTTGACGATAGACCGCGCGTCGATCAGTTCCCCGGCAGGCCTGTAGTCTTCACCCTGCGCCGTGATCGCGGCAGCACGGGCGGTCGCCGCGCGCGTCAGCGCCTCGCGCAACGGAGTCCCTGGATTGGTGAACGCCGCGCCGGGAAGATGGAAACCCATCACTTCCATCAGCATCTGGTTCGAATTGGCCGTACCGTAGAATGTGCAGGTTCCCTGCGTATGATAGCTCTCAGCCTCGGCACGCAGCAATTCTTCCCGTCCGACCTTGCCTTCAGCGAAGAGTTGGCGAATGCGAACCTTTTCGGGGTTCGGCAAACCGGAAGGCATCGGACCTGCGGGCACGAAGACAGAGGGAATCCAGCCAAATCGCAGCGCCGCGATAACCAGCCCCGGCACGATCTTGTCGCACACACCAAGGTGCAAGGCCGCATCGAACACATCATGGCTCAGCCCGATAGCGGATGACATCGCAATCACGTCACGCGAAAAGAGCGAAAGCTCCATGCCTTCCTGGCCTTGCGTGACCCCGTCGCACATGGCGGGCACACCTCCGGCGACCTGCGCGATTGCACCGGCCTCCCGCGCCGCACTCCGAATGATATCAGGATAGTTCTCGAAAGGCGCATGTGCGGACAGCATGTCATTATAGGACGTGATGATCCCGATGTTCGGCCAGCCTCCGCCCAGCAATTCTGCCTTTTCCATGACGGCGCAGCCGGCCGACGCGTGCGCCAGGTTGCCTTCCGTCATCTTCATCCGGGCATACCCTTGCGGACGACGCGACCTTATCATTTCAAGATAGGCAGCGCGTGTGTCCGCAGAACGCAGACGAATGCGGTCCGTGACGGCGGCGATGGTCGGGTGCAGTGCAGGCATCATGGGGCCCATATGACCGTGAGCCGGGGGCCAAGTCCATCGACAGCAAAGCGGATCGGCTTTTCAGCCGGATCAGATTTCAGCGCGGCCTCGAACACGTCGCGTTTGTCGGCGCCGAACATTAGCAGGATCGCGGCATCTGAATCGACAATGGCCGGCCCTGTCAGAGTCAGGCGATACGGCATGCTGCCTGCGACCGGGCAACCTGTCGCATCTACGGCAGCGACGATGACGCCTGCCTCCGCATGCATGGCCTGCTTGAGGCCTTTCGAGCCCGGAAACCAACTCGCGGTATGCCCGTCATTGCCCATGCCCAGGAGGATCAGGTCAATCGGGTCGCAATGAGGCTTGTACGCCATTGCCCTGTCAGCCACAGCCTCGCTTGCGGTTGGTGCGTCTGTCTTCATCGGCACGAAGCCGGCGGCTCCCGCCTTTCCCGTGAGCAGGTGGTGGCGCACAAGGCGTTCGTTCGATCCGGCGTCAACCGGACTGACCCAGCGCTCGTCCACCAGGCCGACCGTTACCCGGTCCCAAGCCAATCGGGTATTCGCCAATCGATCAAACAGCGGGACGGGCGTTGATCCACCCGACACGAGCAAGCTGGCTCTGCCCGAATCCTCGATCGCCGTCTCCAGCACGCCTGCTGCCATTCCGGCAGCAAAGACTACAGCTTCCTCTCGGGTCGCGTGGGTCAGGAACTCGTGCTTCATCTTTCCTAAGTCCCCTCGAACCATTCGCGACCATCCCGGTCCATCATCATCGCGGCAGCCAGCGGGCCATTGCTTCCAGCAGTATACAAATCCGGCGCATCTCCCGACTGGTCCCAGGCATCGATCAATCCATCCACCCAGGTCCAGGCAGCCTCTACTTCGTCGCGGCGCATGAACAGCGAAAGGTTGCCCCTGACCACATCCATCAGCAACCGCTCATAGGCGTCCGGATACCGCACGGTGAAGCTCTCGGCATAGGACAGGTTGAGCGGCAGGGACTTGACCCGCAGCCCGCCGGGACCCGGTTCCTTGATCTGGACATAAAGCCTCACACCCTCATCCGGCTGCAGGCGAATGACCAGACGATTGACGGCGTCATTGCCTTCGCCGAACAGCGAGTGCGGCGTGGGCTTGAACTGGATCACGATATCGGAATGGCGTATTGGCAGGCGCTTGCCCGTGCGCAGATAAAACGGAACGCCAGCCCAGCGCCAGTTGTCGACCGAGGCTTTGATCGCAACGAACGTCTCAGTCGTACTTTTGGAACCTCCGCTCAGTTCGTCAACATACCCTTTGACAGGTTCGTCGCCGCGCACGCGGGCCTTGTACTGGCCGCGGACCGTCAGTCGCCGCGCTGCCTCGCCCGAGATCGGTGCCAGCGCATTGAGCACCTTGATCTTCTCGGTTCGTATATCGTCGTCGTCGAGATGGTTTGGCGGCTCCATGGCCGTCAGGCAAAGCAGCTGCAGCATGTGGTTCTGCACCATATCGCGCAGCGCGCCGGATTTGTCATAGTAATCAGCGCGGCCCTCAAGCCCGAGATCTTCGGCGACTGTAATCTGGACGTGATCGACATAATTGCGCGACCAGAGTGGCTCGAACAGCATGTTGGCAAACCGAAGCACCAGCAGGTTCTGAACGGTTTCTTTCCCCAGATAGTGGTCAATCCGGAAAACCTGCCGCTCTGCGAATACAGCCCCGACACCATCATTGATCTCGCGGGCAGACTCAAGATCCGTCCCGATGGGCTTTTCAAGAACCACGCGCGCCTGCTCTGTCGCGAGGCCAACCCGTCCGAGCGCCTCGGAGATACCGACATAGAGACGGGGAGACGTCGCCAGATAGAAAACGCATGGCCGTTTGGCCTCGCCGGACAGTTTGGACTTGAGGGTCGGCCAGTCAGCCTTTTCGTCCGTCGCGTCGATGGATACGTATTCAATCAGGTTTTCGAACGATTTCCACGCATCTGAATCCCAGTTCTTTCCGGAAGCGGACTCGCACGCTTCCTGCGCCATGGCGCGGTATGCCCTGGTCGACATTTCGGTTCTCGCGGTTCCAATAATCCGGCTCGTCTCGGGTATCTGGCCATCGACCCAGCGATGATAAAGCGCTGGCAGGAGCTTGCGACGCGACAGGTCTCCAGTGCCCCCGAAAATCACGATGTCAAAGGGTTCGACCGGAATGAATTTGGCCATACCTGTTACTCCGGGCGCTATGGAATTCAGAAATTCTGCAGGAATCGGCTCCCTCCTATCCTATTTCGTCAGCGTTGCCAAAGATGTAATTGGTGCAAAAAGCCGATCCGTTTGGCTCCCCTCACCAGGCCTGGCTGACCCAGCGTTAATGCAGGTCAGGTGCGGCCGATCCAAACGGAGTATTCCGGTATGCTGCCTGAGGGGTTTTCGGCCCAGCCGGACTCTGCCAGAGCCGTCGCGCCCGATGGCAGGTATCCGGGGCGCTGGATCGGCATTCCTCCGAGATTGAATACGCACAGCACGCTCTCGTCACGGCTCATGCGACGGAACGCCAATAAGGGCGCCTGCGCATCGAAAAAAGCGATCTCTCCCAGCATCAAGGCTGGTGATTCTCTTCGGATGCTCAGAACTTTCCGCGTGAAGTTCAGCACCGACCTGGCATCGTCGTTCTGCTGATCGACAGCCGCATCGGCGTGCCCCTGCCCGATCGGAAGCCAGGGACGACCTGTTGTGAAGCCCGCCTCGGCAGCGTCCTTGACCCATGGCATGGGCGTTCGCGCGCCATCCCGGCCAAGTGTAAGCGGCCAGTTCGCGATGGCTTCTGGATCCTGCAATGCCTCGAACGCGATCTCCGCCTGAGGCAATCCAAGCTCTTCGCCCTGATACAGGATCGGATTCCCCCGGAGGCAGAGCAGCAGCGCGTTGGTCAATCTGGCAAACCGGTTACGATCACTCCCATCATACCAGCGCGATACACATCGCGGCGCGTCATGGTTGGAGAACGCCCAGGACGGCCAGCCGCGTTCAAAGCCGTCCATCCAGTTCGATTGAGCACGACGAACACGTCCCGGTGTCAATGACGATGCATAGAGAAAGTCAAAGCTATAGGCTGAATTCAGCCGCCCATCGCCTGCAGTGAATGCTTTCATCTCCGGCAGCGGGTCAGGCCCGGCGACCTCCGCCACTGTGAAGACTGCGCCGTACTCGTCCGTCAATGCCCGCACACGTTCCAGGAATTTCGGGATATCCGGATGGGATTGATTGTGGACGTGATGCTGCAGGTCGTGCGGCCGGGTGATTGTGCGGCTGCCGGCTTCCCTTGCCGGATTGTCGGTAAAATTGGGGTCGAACATCGAAAAATTGATTGCATCCAGCCTGAACCCGTCCACGCCCCGGTCCAGCCAGAAGCGAGAAGTCGCGAGTAATGCGTCCTGAACCTCGCGATTGTGGAGGTTGAGTTGTGGCTGACTGCTCAGGAAATTGTGCATGTAGTACTGCTGTCGGCGCGCATCCCAGGTCCATGCAGCGCCAACAAAAACAGCTTGCCAGTTGTTCGGTGGAGATCCGTCCGGCCTTGCGTCCTGCCACACATACCAGTCAGCTTTCGGATTCTTGCGGCTGGCGCGACTCTCGCCGAACCACGCGTGCTCATCCGAAGTGTGGGACATCACCTGGTCAATGATGACGCGCAATCCTTTTGCATGCGCAACCTCGACCAGTCGATCAAAGTCATCAAGCGTTCCGAAAATCGGATCGACACCGCAATAGTCGGACACGTCATATCCGAAATCCTTCATTGGCGACGTGAAGAATGGCGATATCCATAGTCCAGCGACGCCGAGCGATGAGATATATCCGAGCTTTTCCGTGATGCCCGGCAAGTCACCGACGCCGTCGCCATTGGTGTCCAGATAGCTGCGCGGGTAGACTTGGTATATCGCTGCCCCGCGCCACCACGGCGGAACTGTACTGCCGGTCGACGCCAGTTGCGCATTCTTGGAACCCGTCATTTCAAGGAAGCCCTTCGTTAGGATTGCCACGCCAATTCAATTGCATACCATCATCGGCTCAACTTGCGAGGAAGATGGGATTTCAACTTTGCCTCGCCGCAGATGCAGCCTAGATGGACAGATATGGAATTCGACAACCGCTCTTTCCGGGACGCACTCGGTCTGTTCGTCACGGGCGTGACGATCATAACGGCCCGAAACGAAGACGGCGAACCCTTCGGCGTGACCGCAAACAGCTTCAATTCGGTATCTATGAATCCGCCATTGATACTCTGGTCGCTGAACCGCGCGTCGCGCAATGTCAGGGCCTTTCAGAGGGCCGGTCATTTCTGTGTCCATATCCTGCGCGAGGATCAGTCGGAACTGGCGCGCCATTTCTCCAGAAGCAATGCCGCAAAATTCGAAGGCATCGAGTTCGAACCGGGCGAAGGTGGCGTGCCAATACTTCCCCGCAGCGCAGCCCGGCTAGAATGCCGAACCTATGCCCAACATGATGGCGGGGACCACATCATCTTCCTCGGTGAGGTGATTCGCATTTCGGCAGATCTCAATGCGCGGCCGCTCTTGTTTCATGGCGGGCGCTATGCGGTTTTATCCGATACGGTCGAAAACTAGGACGCTGAGATCCGGTTGCCTGAGCCTTTGCATGGCAGGCCGCAACCACGACCTGGAATAGTCGATCAGGTATTTTCGCGGGCCGGCTCAGACGTCTCGCGCTCGGTTGCCGATACGCAGCGACTTGGCGGGATCACCAGGAAGGCGCTCGTACCGCGGCCGTCCTGGCTGTCGAGCAGAACGTCGCCGTCATGCTGACGGGCGAGTTTACGGCTGACCGTCAAGCCGAGACCGACGCCTCGGCCATCTTTCATTTCATTCGTCCGCGAACTCTGGAAGAATGGCTCGAACGCCTGCTCGACATCGCTCTTCGTCATACCAAGGCCGCGATCCCTCACCATCAGCAGAATACCGCGTCCGACAATCCGCGATACCTTCACGGTGATGGCGGATGCAGAACCATGCTCGAATGCGTTCGTTACCAGGTTCTGGACGATGCGCTCCAGCGCTGTACGGTCATAATATACATTGGGCAGCCCAGGTTCGATGCTGATCTGTAGCGGTACGTCTGCATATCCGGGGGATGCGAGCCGAACCCGACTGACAGCGCTGTTGACGATTTCCGCCAGCTCCACGACCTCTTCCTCGGCCGTCACCGTTTCGCGGTTCAGCTTCGAGAAACTGATGATCTGATCGATAATTCCGCTAAGATAGGAGGCGTGTTTGCGGATCTGGTCTGCGTAGCCACGGAATTCGCGCTCGTCGAATGGAATGTTGGAATCACTTCCCATCAGTCCGGAACACCCGACGATCACATCCAGGGGCACCTTGAGCTCTCGGCTCATGGAATTCAGGAACCGGGTCTTGGCCGCGTCGGCGGTCTCCGCTTCTTCCTTGGCGACTTCCAGGTCGCGCTTACTTTGTTCGAGGCTTGTCACGTCGGTGTGAAGAATCACGTGCCCGCCGTTCGGAACCGATTCAACTGATTTCTGCCAGTAGCGGTCACCGGCCCTTGGCAGGCGACGGGATCCTGTGGTCAGGTCGCTTTCCGTGCCGGAGAAGAAGGCCTTGTGAAGGTCATTCTGGACGAGAACCTTTCCCTTGGCATCGAGATACGCAAACGCCTGCCCGCTGGCATTCAGAGCTCCGATGAGAATCTCGTGCGACTCAGTCGCCCTGATTCGCGACTCAACGTTGGACACAAATGTCTGGTACGTCCGCTTCATGCCGAAATACACAGCAAACGTGAAAACCAGCACCATGACTGAAATCACAAGACTCGACTTGGCCGAGGATATCGCGGCGTAGAGCAGCAACATGAAAACGGCCGTGGCTGAGTATCGCATGACGACTCTCGGCACAGCAGGCAACAGCGCCGACATGCCGGCGATCATCGGTAGGATCAGCAACGCGGCATAGATGACCGCCATGTATTCATCGCCATTGATGAAAAACGGCAACGAGCCCCAGGCACCCCCAAACGCATAGGCGAGCCACTCGGAACGGCGTAAATACCGGCCGCTTACAGCCGTCGGACGCGATAGTCCGCGCTTGAGGAATGCGTCGATAACGAGGACGACGGCCAGGGCCCAATTCAGGAAGAGCCAATAGCGCATTGACGTATCTGCGACGCTGCGTTCGATCAGTATCATTGTCGCAGTAGAATTGATCAGCATTACAACCGCCATGGTGGCTGCATGGCTCGCAAAAGCCAAATGTTGCTCCAACAACACCACCCGATCCACGGCTGTGGCGATCGGGTGCTTGCGTTGCAGCAAGTACTTCAGGAACGAATTCTGTGACCCAGTCGTCGGCATAGGGGCTGAATACCGCCATAAGATGAAAATGAGCCTTGTCACCAAAGGCTAACTTTATGAGACTGGCGATGATTTCGTTAATAAATAGAGTTCATGGAACCGATATTGAAAAATTCGGATCGATACAGGATAGCGATTATCGGTGCCGGGCCGGCAGGCCTAAGCGCAGCGCGTTTCTTGCAGGAACAGGGTGTTCGGCCCGTCGTCTTCGAGGCGAATGACCGGATCGGCGGCAAGTCGTTTTCGATCCTTAATGGCGACAATCTGAACGAGATGGGCACGTGCTATACGACTCGCGCGCACACCATGATCAAAGGCTGGATGAAGGAAAACGCCATCACGCTGAAGCGATTGGGTGAGGCCCGCTTCGACGGGCAATCTGTCTTCAACTATGTCAAGCAGGGCCCCGGCGCTCCCCTCCCCATCCAGGTGACCCGCTTTATTCGTAAGGCTGGCGCGCTTCGCAGGGCCATCCGCGATCATCCCGATGATCCCGCGACCATGCAGGAGGCCTCTCTTTCGACAATCGACTGGGTGCGCCGCCTTAACATCCCGAAAATCGAACTGGCGATGCATCGAATCCAGACGACGCAAGGCTATGGCTATGTCGACGAAGCCACCATCGGCCAGACCGTCCAGTGGTGCGACCTTCAGTACCTGCTTTCTGGCGTCCTCAATGACCTGCACATGCCGGAACAGGGCTGGAGCACATTCTGGGAACGTTTTGCCCGCCCGTTTGACATCCGCCTCGGCGCGGCTGTCACCGGATTGGACCGCTCCGGACCTCAGCCGGTGATTCACACGCGCGGCACCGAAGAGGTCTTTGATGCGGTGATTTCTACAATCCCGATGCAGTTATTCACGAACATCGCCAAGGCGAGCGAGCTGGAGCAGCGCGTCGCCGACAGTATCAACTGGAAAAACTACACGACGACGCTGATCGCGTCGAATGACTGGTTCACCGGGCACCAGGTGATCGGATATTCAAGGGCATCCAGGAGCAGTGAACTCCGCGGAGCGATCCTCGGTGGCCGCGCGGAGGGCGAAAGCTCCGATCTCGGGGGCCGGCTCTATGTGACCGGTCAGTTCTCAGACGGCCTCACGCCCGACGAACTTCGCGAAATCCTGTTTGCCGACGCGGCATTGCATGGCTTTACGATCAACAACGTAATCCTGCAAAAAACGTGGCAGTATTTCCCGCAGTATCGGGCCGATGCCGTCGGATCCGGCCTTTTCGGCGACCTGCGGCGCGTTCAAGGCCACAACGGCACATGGTTCAGCGGGTCGACCTTTTCCCATGAGCTGGTCTCAAGCGTCGTTTCGCGCAGTCAAGCCGTCGTTCGTGACATGCTGGTTTCGCTGAAAACAAGCAGGTGGAGCTTGCCTGACCATTCTGCGGCAGGCGGCCAAAACGTTCGATTTGCTGAATGAATGAGCGGCTCGAGACATAGGTGACAGATTGTACCGGACACATGGGTAACACTTTCCGCTTTGGCGGGAGGTTACGATGCCATGGAAGGAACAATCGAAAATGGACGAGAGACTGCGCTTTGTCGCCCGCCGGCTGGAGGGTGAATCGATGACGGATCTTTGCCGGGAGTTCGGAATTTCGCGCAAGACCGGCTACAAGATCTTCAATCGTTACAAGGAAGAGGGGCTGATTGCCCTTGAGGATCGCTCCCGACGGCCGGTGCGGTATGCCAACCAGCTGCCGGTGCCCATCGAGCGGGCGATCATCGATGCCAAAAAGGACAAGCCCCACTGGGGCGCCCGCAAGATCAGGGAGCTCCTGGTGCGGCGCCTGGCAGGTGACGTGCGCATTCCCGCCCGCTCGACCATTCATGCTGTCCTTGACCGCTACGGCCTTGTGAAGCGGGCAGGCAAGAGGCGCCAGAGGGCATTGGGAACCTCCCTTTCATCCGGATCGGTTCCCAATGCCCTCTGGTGTGTCGACTTCAAGGGAGAGTTCCGTCTCGGTAATCAGGCCTACTGTTACCCGTTGACCGTGACCGACCATGCTTCGCGCTTCATCCTGGCCTGCGAGGCATTGGAGGG
>NZ_LADU01000130.1 GCF_000961795.1 Hyphomonas sp. BRH_c22 | reverse complement strand
CCCCCACCCCACCTATCCCTCCCGCCCGCGATGTGGGATACCTGAGGGCGATCCATTCGGGCCTGCGTGTGCAGCCCGGGGGGTCGGGGCGGGGCGTGCGTTTCAGCCCGTGTCCCTGTTGGCCGCCGCCCGTGCAGGGTGAACACGCCGCAGAATGCGGCACTGTGCGGGGAACCAGACAAGGCTTTCGCCCGTTCGGCACCTGCGCGTGTTCGAACCCACGCATGCAAGGAACAAGCATATGACACTCGAAACACTCCTCATCATCCTCATCGTCGGCGCCATAGCCGGCTGGCTCGCCGGACAGATCGTCAAGGGCTATGGCTTCGGCCTGGTGGGCAATATCGTGGTCGGCATTGTCGGCGCGGCCCTGGCCGGGCTGCTCTTCCCGCAACTCGGCTTCAGCATCGCGTCCGGCATTCTCGGCGCCATCATCCACGCCACGATCGGCGCGGTGATCCTGCTCTTTGTCATCCGCCTGATCAAGCGCGCCTGACGCGCTGCGCAGCGGCTGAAACAATAACGGCCTGCGTATTCCGCCGGGCCGTTATTCCAGCTGCCTCTCTGTCAAACCGCCGCTCCGGCGGGCGATTGCGCTTTGCCCCGGCGCGCTTAGGATGGTCCCGCCCGCCACCCACCGGATGCCGCCCATGCCGCTCGCCCCCTTCCACCTCGCCTTCCCGGTCCACGACCTTGCCGCCGCCCGCGCCTTCTATGGCGGCCTGCTCGGCTGCCCCGAGGGGCGCAGCTCGCCGGACTGGGTGGATTTTGATTTCCACGGCCACCAGATCGTCGCCCATCTTGCGCCTGAGGAATGCCGCGCCGCCGCCACCAGCGCGGTGGATGGCCATGGCGTGCCCGTGCGCCATTTCGGCCTCGTCCTGCCGATGGAAGACTGGCAGGCCATGGCCCGGCGCCTTGAAGGCCAGGTGGATTTCCTGATCGCGCCCTATGTCCGTTTCAAGGGCCAGCCCGGCGAGCAGGCGACCATGTTCTTCCACGATCCCAGCGGCAATGCCATCGAACTCAAGGCCTTCGCCGATATCGGCCAGCTTTTCGCGACCTAGGCCGGCTCGCCTTCGGCGTCCCGCACGTTCGCGCCCATGATGCCGTTCGCGCGGCGCGCCTTGACGCATTCGAAACTGCCCGCCCGGAACGCACGGCAGGCTTCGGGCCGGTCGTCATACACGCCGCACACGGCCTTGCCGCCTGCCAGCTGCAGGTGCACGCAATGGCCGCAGTCGAATTTCACAAAGGTCTGCCCGCCTTCGCTGAACAGGCTGTCCGCCGGCAGGGTGCGCGAGGCATCCCATGGCAGCAGGGCCAGATAGCGCGGGTTCCTGCTGAAACAGCAGGCGCCGCAGGACACGCAGTCAAACGACGGGTCGGGCATGGGGCGGGAACATGGCTCCGCCGGCGGCCCGTGCCAATCGCATCGGCCGGCGGCCACCGCGATCTACGCCCCTCCACACCGCCCCGCAAGCGGTATTGCTGCCAGAACCGCGCCTTACAGGAACACGCCAGCCAGCCCCAGCCCCGTCACCAGGCTGAACATCGGGATGACCGGGAAGCGCCGGGGCGACAGGCCGGATTTCACCGCCGTGAACAGGGCCACGGCCACAAAGCCCGCTGCGCCCGCCGTCGCAATGGCGGCATAGTCCCTGTGCACCGGATCCAGCGCCCCTGCCGTAAAGCCCGCAGCGATGAACAGGGTCGACACAGTGCCGAGGTGCCACATCAGGTAGGCCAGCCATTTGAGGCCCGGCTCCATCTCCACCGCCAGGAAGGGCCGCACGAATTTCGCCCCGCCCAGGAAGACATGGATCAACACGGTCAGGCCCGCCACGCCCGCCGCCGCCCAGAAGAATAATGCCGTCATCGCGCCCGCTTCCCCACACTCCGGCAAACGCTCTCACACCCACCTGCCCCCGGCAAGCGGCCTGTCAGGCGGCATCCGCCCCCCACTCTTTCCCCACCCCTCCCCCGCCCGCGTATAATGCGCCGCATGAGCCCCGAGACGCGCCATCGCATCTTCTCTGCCGTGCCTGTGTGGCTGTGGCCCTATCTGTGGCTGCAGCTTTGGGCCCTGCAGCGCTGGATCCGGGCCAGCGGGCGCGGCCTGCTGATCGCCGTCTGCCCGCGCACCGGCAAGGTTTACGTCACCGCCATGGCCGACGCCCCGGCGCCCGAAGGCACCTATGCCTAAACGCCGCCGAAACAGTTCGCCTGGCAGCGCCTCGCCTGCGCGGATACGCCCTGCACTCCCGTGCTGCCTTCGTGCAGTATCGGTGCATCCTGCGTGCATCAGTCAGGCATGGCCCCGGTGTCCGCGTTCCGCCCGCCGCCGACACGTCCTAGGCCCTTCCCCTGCCCCGTTTCATCCCGTTTGCCGCCGCACGCCCGCAGGGCCTGCGGCCGCCTGTGCTGGCCCCAAGCCACCTTAAATCTCGGACATGTTGGCCCCTGCGGCTTGACCCCGTGCCCGGCGCACCGCGTCATCGCTGCATGACCGAAGGCGAGCTTCCCCCATCCGACCGGCGCGTCCTTGACGATATCGCCGCCCATGGCTGGCACAGCCAGCATGTGTTCGATCCAGAGCTCGCCACGCCCAATTTCACCTATACTGTCGGCTTCACGCAAACGCTGGACGCCCCGGAATTCATCGTCTTCGGCCTCCACCGCGACGAGATGCATTCCATGCTGGCCGAGGTGTTCCGGCAGATCAAGGCCGGCCGGAAAGTCGATGGCGGACAGGCCTGGCAGGGCCTCAGCCCGGACTTTGACTGTATCGGCAAGAAGGCCGCGCATGAGGCGCTGTTTACCCTCTACATGCCCGTGGCTGACGGGTTCTGGAAGCATCAGGGCCATCGCGGCCACCCCGCCGTGGTCCAGCTCGTCTGGCCCGGCTGGCTCGATGGGCTCTACCCCTGGGACGAAGGCTGCGCCGCCAGCGTGATCGCCGCCCAGCCGAAACTCTGGACCTGACAGGGCCCGGCGTCACGGCCTGACCCGCAAACCGGGTTGACGCCAGCGGCCACCACCGCCAATCCTTGCCGCATGCCCCTTTCCATGCCGACAGACATTGCCCAGATCATCCAACTCGCCATCGCGCCAGTCTTCCTTCTGGCCGGCATCGGGGCCATGCTGAACGTGATGACCAACCGGCTGGCCCGCGTCGTCGACCGCTGGCGCGCCGTCGAAAACCTGCTCGCAGGTGACAGCGCCGAGGATCGCCAGCGCCACGTGATGGAACTGGCGGCCATCGACAAGCGCATGGTACGCATCAACCGCGCTGTAACGCTGTCCACGCTGGCGGCCCTGCTGATCTGCCTCGTGATCGTCACCCTGTTTGGCGGCGAGCTGGCGGGCATGGATGTCTCGACGGTTGTTTCGGTCCTGTTCGTCGCCTCGATGGGCGTCCTGATTGCGGCACTGGTCTATTTCCTGGGGGAAATTTCCGTTGCCACGCGCACCCTGAGGGTCGCCCCGCACCTGATCACCTCGGAAACCTCCCGGCGCGGGAAGCGGCAGCCTGCCGCCAGGCCCTAATCCACGGCGCCCCAGGGCGGCGGCGGCACGTCAACCGGTCGCGACGTGTCGAACTCCAGCCGCAGCAGGCGGCCGGGACGGGCCAGCTGGTAAGTGAACAGGCCCGCCTCGGGATCAACCTCGACCGTCCAGACATTGGTCTTGGACACGGGAATGTTCTCCTGGTCGAACAGGTCCTTTGTCGCCTGGTCAGCCGGGAAATCCTGAATCAGGGCATCGGCCGGCGTGCTGGCAAAACCGCCATACAGGGTCAGGACATCCGGTTCGCCATCCTCATGCCGGTGGTCATGGCGCAGCTCCCAGCGATCCCCGATCTGCATCAGGACCCAGATGCGGGACCGGTCATCGCCGACATGCAGCGGCACCGTGACAAGGCCCGGATCGCACGTGCGCATATGCATCACGATCCGCTCGGCACGCCAGTCATCATCGGCGGCATCCGTGGTGGTGATGCGCCCCTCATAGGCCTTGCCGCAGAGCGGCTGCAACGCGGCCTCAAAGCCGGACACCGGGCTTGTGGCGGGCACGGGCTGCGCGGCGCAGGCCGACAGGACAAGGCAGGACGAAAAAAGCGTGGCGCGAATAAGCATGAGGCGCAGCCTAGACTGGCTGCGCCCCGATGCAATCACATTCTTGTCCGGAATCAGGCCGGGCTCGGCTCCGGGTCGCCAAGGCCGGTATCGCCCTTGGGCTTGCGGCGCTTGCCGATCACGGGAACAGCCGAAGCCGGGCCGGTGTCATCATCACTGATGTCCGGCCGGGTGGGCTTGTTGCCTTTCAGCAGCTCGGCAATCTCGTCGCCCGTGAGCGTTTCATACTCCAGCAGGCCATTGGCGATTGCTTCCCATTCCGACCGGGTTTCGGTCATGATGCGGCGCGCTTCGTCCATGCCGGTCTGGATCAGCTTGCGGACTTCTTCCTCGATCTTGCGTGACGTGTCTTCCGAGACATGGGAGGATTGCATCAGCTGCTGGCCGAGGAAGACATCCCCCTGGTCAGAGCCATAATCCACCGGGCCGATGGCATCGGCAAAGCCCCAGCGCGTGACCATCGCCCTTGCGAGACGGGTTGCCTGCTGGATGTCCGAGGCCGCGCCGGCCGTCACATTGTCATGGCCGAATTTCAGTTCCTCGGCCACGCGCCCGCCCATCATGATGGCGAGGCGGCTGGTCATCTCGATCTTGGACATGGACAGCTTGTCGTCTTCCGGCAGCTGCATCACCATGCCGAGGGCACGGCCGCGCGGAATGATCGTCGCCTTGTGGACCGGGTCAGCCGAGGGCACTTTCATCGCAACGATGGCGTGACCGGCTTCATGCCAGGCGGTGAGTTCCTTTTCCTTTTCGGACATCACCATCGAACGGCGTTCCGGGCCCATCAGGACCTTGTCCTTGGCATCCTCGAACTCGGCCATGGCCACGACACGCTTGCCGCGGCGGGCGGCCAGAAGCGCGGCCTCGTTGACGAGGTTCGCAAGGTCGGCACCAGAGAAGCCGGGTGTGCCGCGGGCAATCGTCTTGGTTTCGACATCCTTGGCCAGCGGCACATTGCGCATGTGGACCCGCAGGATTTTCTCGCGGCCGATAATGTCGGGATTGCCGACCGTGATCTGGCGGTCGAAGCGGCCGGGACGCAGCAGGGCGGGGTCCAGCACGTCGGGACGGTTGGTAGCGGCCACGAGGATGATGCCCTCATTGGCCTCGAAGCCGTCCATCTCGACCAGCAGCTGGTTCAGTGTCTGCTCGCGCTCGTCATTGCCGCCGCCGAGGCCTGCGCCGCGCGAACGGCCGACCGCGTCGATCTCGTCAATGAAGATGATGCAGGGCGCTGAGCGCTTGGCCTGCTCGAACATGTCGCGCACGCGGCTGGCGCCGACGCCGACGAACATTTCGACAAAGTCGGAACCGGAAATCGTGAAGAAGGGCACGCCGGCTTCACCTGCCACGGCGCGGGCGAGCAGTGTCTTGCCCGTACCGGGAGGGCCAACGAGCAGCGCGCCTTTCGGGATCTTGCCGCCGAGGCGCTGGAATTTCGATGGATCCTGCAGGAATTCCACGATCTCCTGCAGTTCTTCCTTGGCTTCATCAACGCCGGCAACGTCATCAAACGTGACGCGGCCATGCTTTTCGGTCAGCAGGCGGGCGCGCGACTTGCCGAAGCTCATCGCCCCGCGTCCGCCGCCGCCCTGCATCTGGCGCATCATGAAGAAGACAAAACCGACGATCAGAAGGATCGGCAGGATCGAGAAGAGCAGCGACGCAAAATTGTTCCGGCCGCTATCTGCATCGATCGTGAACGGGACGTTTTCCTTTACCAGTATGCCCTGGGTTTCCATGTCGAGGCCGCGCAGTTCGCTGACCATCGTCCGGCCATCGGTCGTCTTCACAACGATCTGCTGGTCGCCGAGAGTCGCCTCGGCCACTTCGCCGGACTCGATCAACTGGTAGATTTCGGACAATTTGGATTTGTCCGCCTGATCCGCTTCAGAGGTTCCACCCATGGCGACGGCCATGCCGATCACTAGCAGGGCGATAGCCCCCCAAATGGCTAGATTGCGCACGTTCATATCAGGTCTTTCAATCTGGAAGCATTATTGACTTCTAACATAGGAGCAGGATCGCACAAAAACGACTCCTTTCCGCTTAACATGCAGCAATTGTCACGGCTGGCCCAGGAACAGGCTCCACATCGCGCCGAGGCGCGCATTTAGTAATGAATCCGGGCGATCCGGCCCCTCCTCAGACGCGAGATGAACAAGTGCGGCCTTCCGCGTAACCATTGCACCGCCCAATGTCGCACCCGGAAATGCCCGCTGAGACAGCAAACGGTCCGTCAGCGACTGCAGATTTTCCCGGCGCGGTGGTGTCTCACGGCCTGTCACGAACTGGATCAGGAGGCCGATTCCGCGCGCTGCGCTTTCCCGCCCCAGGGGCGCCAGCGCCGCATCCAGCCCTCCCCCGCCCGACACCTGCACATGGTCACGCAGCCACCGGCCAAGGCGCGTGTCTTCAATGGCGCGCAGGGCGGCGAGGTCCGACTGGCAGCGCGCAATCGCATCGAACAGGCCCGGCATCGCCGCCAGCATCTGCCGCATCCGGACGCGCTCATAGGCGCGATTGTCATTTGTCGGATCGTCGACCCATCTGACGCGCTGGTCCGCCAGCAGGCTGCGCAAGTCTGTCCGGCGGGCCGCGAGCAGTGGCCGGGCAATGCGGAGACCTGCCCCTTCCGGCCAGACGGGCGACAGCGACACGGGCTGCATGCCCGCAAGCCCGTACCAGGTCGACCCCTGCCGGGCCCGCATGAGAAAGGTTTCGGCCTGATCGTCTGCAGTATGCCCGGTCAGCAGGATCGCACCGCCAGCCGCTTTCAGCGCCTCTGCCAGGGCCGCATGCCGGGCGCGGCGGGCCGCTGACTGGCGGCCGACCGGTTCATCCCAGACCAGCGTGCGATGTTCGACACCCAGCGCCCGGCTGATGCGCGCCACCTCAGCGGCTTCGCCGGCGGATGCCTCTCTCAGGCGATGATCGAATGTGAAGGCCATGACGCCGCGCTGGCGCAAACGGGCCCATTCCTGCGCGAGATAAAGAAGGGCAAGGGAATCGCTGCCGCCCGAAACCGCGACACCGACCGGGCCGCTTGCAGCCCCGCAGAGCCGGTCAAAGGCGGCGAGACTGGCCGGGTACGTCTCTAGCTGTCGCACCCGGACTTGGTCCGTTCAACGGCCGACAGGTCACGTGTCACGCCCGAGGCATTCGGATAGCGCTTTGGCAGCGTGTCGAGCGCCAGGCAGGCCTTCTCCTTGTCGCCGATCAGGCGCATTGCGCGGGCAAGCTTCACCAGCGCATCTGGCGCACGTGGATCGTTCGGGAAAGAGCGGATCATCGTCGTGTAGGCGGCGCCGCTATCAGCATAGGCCTTCTGCTGGTAGAGCGTTTCACCGAGCCAGTAATGCGCTTCGCCAGCCTGGGGATCATTGCTGAACCGGTCGAGGAATTGCCGGAACGCCTGTTCCGCCCCGGCATAGTCAAACTGGATCAGTTTCGATTTTGCGGCGGCAAACAGGGGGCCCGCTTCGCCGGGAAGGTCGCTGGCCGAAATCGTGCCGAGCGATCCGGATGGCAGGTTCAGTCCATCCTCAGACGGATTGTTGGACACGGGCGTGCTCGACGTGCGCACACCGGATGCGCTGTCGGCAATGTCGGAAGCCGACGATTGCGGCATCGGCTTGATCAACTGGGTCGGTCCGGCATTGGCCAGGCCGTCCGAACGGGACGCCGCTGCCGAACCGTTGGCATAGTCACCGCTTTCTGCGGCGCCGGGATACGAGGCTTCCTCGTCAAGGGCCGGATCAGCATAGGACGGCTCAGTGCCGCCAAGGCGCGCTTCGAGCGCGGCCAGCGTCCGGGCCTGCGCCGCCATCTGGTCGCGCAGTTCGCCAATGCTGTCAGCCAGGGATTCATTGTCGCGCTGGAGGGCTTCGTTCGCGTCACGCGTCTGCGACAGCTGGAATTCCATGGTTTCGACGCGTCCCGTCAGGGTCATGATGTCGCCGATCAGGTTGTTCACCTGAACCTTCAGTTCCGCATTCTGCTGGCGCGCAGCGGCCACCTGCGATGCAAGGTCCGAACTCGTGACACCTTGCGATACCGGTGCGCTGCGTTGGGCAGCCGCTGGTGAGGCCGCAAGCATGAGGCAGACGAGGGCAAGAGCCGGGGCTTTGAACATCAATGCAATTCTCCACGCAATTTCTTCATCACAATACAAAAACAGCCGGGGCCAAAATAAGGCACCCGGCTGCAAATTGCATTCTTGTCAGCAGATCAGCTTAGCTGGTCGTGCCCGAAACGATTTGCGTGAAACCGTTGCGGTTGAGGGCCCAGGACTGCTCGTCGCTGCCAGCAGCAATCGGGCGTTCCTTGCCGTAAGAGATCGTGTCGATCCGCGAAGGATCAACGCCGAGGCTCACAAGATAGTCCTTGACGGTCGCTGCGCGGCGCTCGCCGAGGGCGAGGTTGTATTCGCGCGTGCCGCGCTCATCGCAGTTGCCTGCAACGAGGATACGAACGGACGGATAGGACGACAGCCAGGCGGCCTGACGCTTCAGGATCTCCTGGTCGTCGGCATCAAGGCGGTAATTGTTGAGATCGTAATAGACGCGCTCACCAACGTTGACGCGGAAATCGTCGAGCGAACCAGCCATCGGGCCGGTAGGCTGCACGACTTCTTCAGCAACGGGCGCTGTCGGCGCTGGCGTTGTGTCGACAACTTCAACAGGTGTCGTATCTTCGACGACAGGCGCAGGTTTTGAAGCGCAGGCGCCGAGCGAAAGCAGCACGGCGGCGGCGGCAGTAAGTTTCAGTGTCGTTTGCATTGCTAAGACTCCCCTGGATGTCCTTAGAGCGATATTGACGCCTTGCGGCGGGCGTTTTGTCAACGGTATGACGACTAGCGCAGTAGTGATTCCCTTTTCTGACGGAAATCAGGCGACAATCGGGCGGTGACTTGAACCGAGCGTCGTTTTGCACAAATTTCGCGTCATGTCTTCAGAAAGCATTGGCCCCGGAGGCATTCCGGGGCCTTTTGACTGCTTTTATTACTGCAGAAGCGGCGACCAGGCAGGGTCGGAGGCATCTGTCTGGGTCTGGAGACGCTGTTCGTTGCGTCCCGACAGGTCAACCGACCAGAGTTGTGGACCGGCACCCGGACGCGATTCGCGGAAATACACGATCACCCGGCCATTCGGCGACCAGTCAGGGCCCTCGTCCAGATAGGCTTCGGTCAGCAGGCGCTCGCCTTTTCCATCCGTACCAATCACACCGATATAGAAGCGGCTGCCGGATTGTTTCGTGAAGGCAACGAGATCGCCGCGCGGGCTCCAGACAGGTGTGGAATAGCTGCCCTTGCCGAACGTGATCCGGCAGGCCGAATCGCGCCCGCCCGACGGGCAGGTGCGCGGGCTGCCATCGACGTTCATGATGTAGAGCTGCGGGCTGCCGCCCCGGTCGGACGTGAACACGATCGACTGTCCGTCCGGGGACATGGACGGTGAGGTATCAATCGCCGGATGGTCCGTCAGGCGGCGCGATTCCCGCGTCCGCAGGTTCATGATGTAGATGTCGGAATTGCCGCGCTCGGCCTGGGTCAGCAACACGCTCTGGCCATCGCGGGAGAACCGCGGCGCAAAGGTCATGCCGGGGAAATTGCCGAGCAATTCCTGGCGTCCTGTCTCGATATTGAAGAGATAGACACGTGGCTTGCCACCCTCATACGACATGTAGGTGATTTCCTGTGCCGACGGCGAGAAGCGCGGTGTCAGCACCGTATTGCGGCCGGGCGTCAGGTATTGCTGGTTGGCCCCGTCGCTATCCATGATGGCAAGGCGCTTCACGCGGGCCAGTTTCGGGCCCGTCTCGGCAATGTAAACGATCCGCGTGTCGAAATACGGGTCTTCGCCGGTCAGGCGCTGGTAGATCGAGTCGGCAATCTTGTGCGCAATCCGGCGCCAGTTGTCCGGGGTCGTCGTCAGGCGGCGGCCCGGCTGGCCATTGATCCGCATGACCTCGCCGGCATAAACGTCCCAGAGGCGGAACGAGACAGCGATCTTCCCGTCCGGAAGCTCCTCATACGCACCGACGACCAGTCCGTCCGTCTTGATAATCTTCCAGTCGGCAAACCGCGGCTGCACATCCAGCGACAGGTCCTTTTGGATGAAGGAGGCCGGGTTCTGCATGTCGAACAGGCCGGTCGAGGCGAGGTCAGCACGCACGACGTCGCTGATCTGCTTGGCCATGGCGGCATCGGTACCGGAAATCTGAAAATCCGGTATCGCCAGCGGCGTCGGGGTGAAATTGCCATCGGTGACCCGCACCTGCAGCTGGGCCGCAGACGGCAGGGCAATACTCGTGGCCAGCAGGAACGCTGTCGCCAGCGCCATCAGGATACGTTTCATTCGATAGTCTCCTTGAAACTTTGAGGGCCGGTCAATTTTCCGGCCCGATTGTCACGTCGATTTCCTGCCACTGGTCGTAATCGTCTGCAGGCAGTTTATAGGGGGCACACTTGCGCACTGCGCGTAGTGCAAGGTCAACCGGTATGCCCGACCGGCCAATGGGCCGCGACTTGGGCGACATCAGTTCGGCCGAATGGGAGAGGCTGCCATCGCGGGCGAGCTTCAGCCGCACCACGACATTGATCTGGTCTTCCTTGGGCAGGTCGTCGACGCCATTCCAGCAATAGCCGATCTGGCGGCGGACCGCTGCCTGCAGGGAGGCCGTGTTGCCGGTCCGGTCGCCGGCGCCCTTGCGCGGCTGCTGGGCATCGGCCAGGACCGGCTTCTCGATGCGCGGCGGCTCCTGCGCCGGCGGTGCCTTGCGCTCGTTCTGGGCCTTGGTCTTCAGGACATCTTCGAAATCATTGAGGAAATCGAGTTCATCGGACGCAGTCTTGGGTTTTGTCTTCTCGACCAGCTTTTCCTCCTTCTTCGGCTCCGGCTTTTTCTTTTCCGGCTCCGGGGCAGGCTCGGGTTCGGGCTCAGGCTCGGCCTTCTCGTCCTCAACAACGATATCATCCTCGCTCGGTTCCTCGGCGCGGGTGTCATTGGCGTCAACCTCGTCGGCCGTCAGGTCCTTCAGGTCGTCAGGTTCGGCCTCATCTTCCGGCGCCTCCTCTGGCACAGGCTCGGCTTCGGGCTCGACCTCCGCCTTCGGGATCGCCGACACATTGGTGACAAGTCCGATGTCGAGAAACTCGATCGGCACATCAATCGCGGCGGCACATTCCGGCAGGCGCATCAGGATGTCGACCGGCCCGAGGCCCGGCTCGTCACGTTCAAGTTTCTCGATGGCCTTGTCACATTCCGACTTCTGGCTCGGCCACGACATGACCGCCAGCGCGAGCACGCTCGCGTGGAGGACAGTCGAAATGGTGAAACCGCGAAGCATGGGTGTGGAACGGCCCCCGCTATTTCTTCTGTTCGGTCACGAAGGCGAGGCGGGTATAGCCTGCCGCGCGCACTTCAGACGTCACTTCCATGATCCGGCCATAGGGAACGCTTTCGTCGGCGCGCAGGTACATCTGCTGCTCGTATCCTTCGCCGATGATCGCCGCGAGCTTGGCGCCGAGATCGTCGACGGTCACTTCCGTATTCTGAATATAGATCGTTCCGTCCGCCTTCACCGTGATCGCCAGCGGCGCATCATTCGGCTCGGTCTTGATCGGGCCCGACCGCGTCTTCGGCAGGGCAACATCCTCGCCGCGCACCAGCAGCGGCGCCGTGATCATGAACACGATCAGCAGCACCAGCATGACGTCGACAAACGGCGTGACGTTGATTTCGGCGTTCAGCGCCTGGCGCCCGCGCCGTCCGCCCTTGCCGCCGGATCCGAGAATCAATCCCATGGCCTAGTCCCTCGCTGCGTCGGAGGCGCGGCGCGACAGGCGCACCAGGACATCCTGGGAGAATGTATCAAGCTGGTCGCCAAATTTGGTCAGGTCGCCCGTGAACTTGTTGTAGAAGATGACCGCCGGGATGGCCGCCACCAGGCCCATGCCGGTCGCAAACAGCGCTTCGGCGATCGGGCCGGCCACGGTGCCGAGGCTCGTATCCTGCTGCGCCGCGATATTGAGGAAGGCATTCATGATCCCCCAGACCGTTCCGAACAGCCCGATGAACGGAGACGCGGAACCGATCGTCGCCAGGATGCCCAGTCCGGTGCCAGCCTTGCTGATCTCGCGGTCGACGGCGGCGCGCATGGACCGCTCGGCGCGGCTGACAATCGCAGCAGCTTCGGCTGGCGCTGGCACGCTGCGCTTGGCATCGGACCATTCGCGGGCGGCAGAGGCGAATACGCGGCTCGCCGCGTCCCCCGCCACCTGGCCGGGGCGCATGTCGAAATCCTCGGTGCGGCCGCTCCAGAAAGCCTCTTCGAACTTCTTCGCCTTCTTGCGGGCGCTGCCCAGCGAGAACGTCTTCTCGGCGATCACCATCCACGACCAGACTGACGCGGCCAGCAGGCACAGGAGCACCAGCTTGACGATCGGGTCGGCATCGAAAATCAGTGACATCAAGGAGAACTCAGTATGGCTGGCCGCCGTGCCAATCGCTTCGGATTCCATGAAATTCCCTGCTCCTTGAAGTCTGCGCGCGCCGAGCGCACTGCAAATGAGTTTGTGCCGTCGGCGCGCAGCCTCGGCTTCCGCCCCTGTTTCACGACCAAATCTGGCGGAAACACGGCAGGCACACGAGATTCCGCAGCTGGTTAACCGATAGGGGCGTTTGGTTAAGGATTCGTGGCTGGCCACCATTGCGCTGCACTGCAGCAATGACGCCTAAAGTATGGGGGCCGCCAGTCTAAGTATATTTTCCGTCATCCGGCGCCAGTTTGCCCGGGCCGCCCATTCCGCCGCATCAATATGGGTGCATTTGGCCAGATAGCGGTCGCGCAGGGCGTCCATCAGGCGCGTGACGTCCCGGTCATAGGCGATCAGCGTCAGTTCGAGGTTCAGGTAAAAGCTGCGCGTATCCATATTGACCGTGCCGAGCATGGAAACCGTATCATCCACCAGCACGCACTTTGTGTGCAGCAGGCCATCGGTGTAGCGCGCGATACGGATACCGGCCTCCAGCAACTCCTCGAACACGGACTCGCTGGCAAACTGGGCCAGCCGGGAATCGATCCTTTCCGGCACGATCACGTCCACGGCCACGCCGCGCTTGCAGGCGGCCTTCAGGGCCAGGGTCAGCGTTTCGTCCGGGATGAAATAGGGCGTGATGATCGAGACGCGCCTCTGTGCGGCGAAGATGGCCGAGACCACCCATTCATGAATGGGACTGTCGCGCGTTTCCGGCCCGGACGGCAGCAATTGCAGGGACACGTTCCCGGCGGGCGGCGTGTCCGGCCGGTCTGTCGGCAGGTCGCGCAAGGCGTCCCGATCCACGTCCAGCCCGACGGTATCGAAAATATAGTCCGCGTTGAACACGCATCCGAGAGAGTCCACGATCCGCCCCTCCAGACGGAACGTCGAGTCAACCCACTCGCCGACGGACTTTTCCGCCTTGAAGAATTTCGGGTCCACCAGGTTGAAGCTGCCAATATAGCCAATCGCCTGGTCAATCGCGATCAGCTTGCGGTGGTTACGCAGGTCAGACCGCTGGGACAGCGACTTGAGCACCCCCACCGGCAGTGACTCCTCCACATCCACACCCGCCGCCCGCAGGCGCTGCAGCCAGCTTGACCGGAACAGGGCCTTGCTGCCGAAACTGTCCGCCAGCAGGTTGCAGTCGACCCCGCGCCTGGCCGCCCGCACCAGTGCCTCCATCACGGCCACGACCCGGCCTTCCGGCTCGACGATATAGAATTCGAGGAAACAGGTCTTCGCCGCCCCGTCGATATCGGCCACGATGCGGTCCAGCGTTTCGCCGGCATCCTCGATCAGTTCCAGCGTATTGTCATGTGTGACGGGAAAGCCGGGCTGCCTGGCCACGCTCTGGCTCAGCGCCCGCATCGTGGGCGAGACATCGAGCGTCACGTCCATCAGCGGGTCTTCCTCAACACCATAGCGGCGCTGGTAGAATTGCCGGATACGGTTGCCCTGTCTGAGGCGTTTGCGTCCCATCCTGTGATCGCCGAACAGGAAATAGAAGAAGATGCCTATATAAGGCAGAGAGAAGAGAATGATGATCCATGCCAGCGTCGTGCTGACAGCCAGCTTGCGGTAAAGCAGGCGAACGGTCAGCGTGACCGAAATCAGGATATGGAGGACAAATAAAAGTGAACTTGGAAGCAAGGCCGTCCCCTTCAGTGCTATGGACCAAACGCCGGATGGAACCGCGCGTTCCCGCCGCCGTATGAGCCGGATGGCCCATTCCCTTCAGATCATGACCTGGAATATCCAGGCCGCGATCGGCACGACCAAGTATTCACAATACGTCACCCGGGCCCATCATCAGGTCTTCAATACCAGTGCCAAGCGGTCCACGCTGGAAAAAATCGCGGAAATCGTCAGCACGCATGATGTGGTCTGCCTCCAGGAGGTCGATCTGGGCGGGCGGAGGTCCGGGTTCACCTGCCAGGCCGAGCAGATCGCAACGCTGTCGGGCCACACGCATGTCGCGGTCCAGCGCAACCGGACCATTCCCGGCATTTCCCTGCACGGCAACGCCATCCTCAGTCGGTACGCCCTGTCTGATATCCACGATTTCAAGCTTCCCGGACGGGTGAAGGGCCGCGGCTGCCTGATCGCCAATGTGCAGGTGGGACAGGGCATCTCGGTGGCAAACCTGCATCTGAGCCTCGGCCGCAACGACCAGGCCCTGCAGCTGGAAGCGGTCGCCAGCCACCTGCCCAGAAAGACCCCCTTCCTGGTGGTCGGAGACTTCAACTGTACGAACAGCTCCACTCACCTCGAAGCCTTCGCCGAGGCCAACAAGGCCAGGATTGCCAATCATCCCCTCCTGCCGACCTATCCATCCTGGCGCCCCCAGAAGGATCTCGACCATATTGTCCATTCCGACAGTATCAGCATCGATCAGAGGCATTGCCTGGCCCACCAGCTCTCCGATCACCTGCCCGTCTCGGCTGAAATCAGCTTCTGACAGCAAAGCGGGGCCCCGGATGGAGGCCCCGCTCGCCAATCGTTATCGTTCCGCTTCAGTCGAGAGATGAAATCTCGTCGCGGGCCGCGCTCAGGATCGCCACGATCCGGCGGTGGCGGGCCTCGTCTGCCAGGCTGTGGCGCGCCGATGTGACGACGGCATGCCGGAGGCGATGCATCGCGGTGCGCACATCCGCCGGGTCAGCGTCTTCGTCAGCCCGCATCAGGTCGGCAAGGCGCGCATGGATGGCCTCCACCGTCGCGGCCTCACGCTCCAGTTCCTCCTGGCCCTCGGCAGTGATGTGGAAGGTCTTCTTGCCGTCCTCGGTGCGTACTTCGGCGAGGCCAAGGTCCTGAATGATTTCCAGCGCCGGATACATCACGCCGGGGCTCGGCTTGTAGGTCCCGCCGGTGCGCGTCTCGATCTCCTGGATCAGGTCATAGCCGTGGCGAGGCGTCTCGCTGATCAGGCTGAGGATCAGGAGGCGAAGATCGCCATGCCCCAGCGGCCTGCCACCCCGGCGGCCACCCCGTCCATGACGGTGTCCGCCGCCCATACCCATTTTCATATGCCAGCGCTCGCGCCGACCGTGCCCGTGATGTCCGTGCATGTCATCTCCTTTTCCCTGGCGCCTGCGGCAGCCGAATGTGTCGTCCCTGTCCAATATCTCGCCCGAGAGACTCTCCCGGTCATGGTCTGGTTGGTTATTCATCGATACTCCTTTTAGATATATCGAAATACAAGATAGTTTTCGATATATCTAAATGCAAGTCCCAAGCATGAAAAAGTCTGCGCGCAAACGGCTCCACGCGCATGAATTTCAAAATTATCTAGTGATTACATATCGCTAAGGCCGCCAGACAAAGGCTTCCAGATGCTCTGCCACTTCCCGGATCGGCCGGCGCAACCGCCCGTCCGCATGGATCATCACCGCCGTGATCTCGGCTTCCGCCACGACCTGGCCATCGCGCAGGCAGGCCTGCTCGAACCGGATGCGCGGCCCGTCCATGCCCAGATAGCGCGTCCGCACATGCAGCAGGTCGTCCACCTTGGCCGGGCGCTTGTAGCTGACATTCACATTGGTCAGCGTGAACGCCGCCGGGTCTGGCCGGTCGAGCAATGCCTGGTGCGAAATCCCGGCATCGCGCAAATGGTCAGACCGGCCCCGCTCGAAGAAGCGCAGGTAATTGGCGTGATAGACCATGCCGGTGAAATCGGTGTCCTCGTAATAGACGCGCACGGTGATCCAGTGCTGGCGCTGGGCGTCGAAATTCCGGTCGTCGAGGGTCGGCTGGGTCATGCAAACCGCGTTAGCAGATCACCCCTGATCCGTCATCTCCAATGGCGCTGTCTCGTAGCCGAGCTCCCCGGCACGGGCCTTGATCCGCGTCAGCGTATCGGCATCGAGCGTTTTCTCCCGCGCCAGTATCCAGAGATACTTCCCGCCCGGGTCACCTACCAGCACGGCAGAATAGTCCTGTTCCAGGTGCAGGATCCAGTAATCGCCCCAGGCGAACGGCACCCATGATGGCGCGAATTTGACCTTCAGGCGCGCATTGCCGGACTGCTCCATCACACGCGCCACGCCCCTCGCCACCTTCACCGGGCCATCCACGCTGCCCTTGTGGCAGGTATTGATGACGGTGATCCGGCCATCATCGCGCGGGGCATATTCCGCTGTCACGCCGGCACAATTTGCCTCGAACCCGTTGGGATAGCGGGCAATCTCGTACCAGAGGCCCGCATAGCGCTCCAGGTCGACCTGCGGCACCGTGGGCGGCGCAGTCTTCTGCGCGCGATAGTCCGGCTGGCTGGTACAGGCTGACAGCGCGGCGGCCGCCAGCGCGGCAATAAGGCCAAATGGTTTCATCAAGATATCCTCCTGCGGTTTCATACGCGCGGAACGGCCTTCCGGTTTCAACCCGTTCTGGCCATGCGCCGCCTGCCATGCGAAGCAGGATGACCAACCGACCTTGAGACGCGCACGATGCCATCCTCCCGCCCCATGCTGACCTCCATCCTGCGCGGCCTGCGCGGGCGGTGCCCGGCCTGCGGCCAGGGACACGTGTTTGAAGGCTACCTCAAACAGGCACCCGTCTGTTCCCATTGCGGCGAACCCATCGGCCAGATCCGCGCTGAGGATGGCCCGCCCTGGTTCACGGTGCTGATCCTCGGGCCGATCCTGGCACCGATCACCTTCCTCGTGTCGATGAATGAAACCGGGCCGCTCTGGCTGTCCCTGCCCGCCCTCGGCACGGGCGCTGTCGGCGCCGTCCTGCTCCTGCTGCCCCGCGTGAAGGGCGCCTTCATCGGCCTCCTCTGGCGGATGCAGCAGGGCGCCTGAGCCTACTTCTCCCCGAACAATCCCGATTGAACGCCGCCCGGCACCGGCAGGCCGAGGCGCTCATAGGCCAGCGGCGCCGCCGTGCGGCCGCGC
>NZ_LADU01000045.1 GCF_000961795.1 Hyphomonas sp. BRH_c22 | reverse complement strand
TTCCCGTTCATCGTAGGTGCGTTGCTTGATGCTGGGCGGGGATTTCTCCGATGTTGCCATGAAGAGGGAAGTCAGAGCGGCAAATGTCGATGCTTTCTCCTCTTGCGCCGCAACCTTTGTAATTCGCTTGCGGGTGACCAGGTCTGCTTCTCCCAGCGCCATCCGGCCCAATTCCTTCATGGCAAGGGTGCGGGCGATTTCCGGAGAGCCGTCATTTGCTGCAATCAGCTTTGCGTCTGTCTTGCTGCCGTCCGGTTTCACAATCTGGAGCTTGTAGGCTGCGCTACCCTTCGGTGTGATGGCCAGAAACAGTTTCGGGACCTCAGTGTCCCAGTGGCGCACCTTTTTTGTCCCGTCATGCGTCCTGATAAGGCGCTGAACATTGGTTTGGGTGAGTTTGAGTCTGTTATTGGCCATGTCTTCTTGCTCTCTTTCGAGTCTGAAGACGGTGGCTTTCAAGCCCTGTGCCACCCAAGCCACCTCTGAGCCACCAATAAGCCACCTCGGGAAGTCGGAATTTGTCCGGCTTTGTCCGATTTCGCCGCAAAGCGACAGGGTGGGGGTTTCGCGTGGAGAGGCTGGTATTTACAGGGAAATCTCAACAAGTACGGGCGTTTTGCCCGCTGAGAAAATGGTCGGAGCGAGAGGATTCGAACCTCCGACCCTCTGGTCCAGAGATAGATGAGCAACCAAGGTCATGAACCTTTTGGGCGTCGTCTTGATCTCGAATGATCGCTTATCTCTACGTTTGCAAGCGGGTCGACATTGGTAACGTTTCTGACACTTGGGATTGTCCGAACATCGGCTAGGCAGTCGAACGCTCGCATATAGCGAGGGATGGCAAATCTTAGTGTCAAGCTCTGGAGTTGAGGCTAGTCATACGTATTAGCAATTACAGCCAGAGCGAAAGGTTCGTGGAAGATTGGCGAGTCATAAAATGCTGCAAAGTGGCTTCGCGCCGCTATTCGTTTTCACAGGAGGTCGGTTTGATGCTGACGGCTCTTAAGCCCTGGATGAACAAATCGACCGGGGAGAAGCGCGGATTTTATCTGATCTGGCTCCTTTTCCCGTCCATCGTCATGGTGATGGCCATCACCTTCATCGCTGTTCAATTCCTGAGTATTGCACCTGATTCAGCCGCACTCTCGCTTTCAGAGCGCATGGACCTCGGGCGTCTCGCTCGCGAGGCCAGCGACAACTTGCCGTTCATGTTGTTACTCGTGATATTGATGATGACTGGTGTCCTTGTGACCTTGCATCTTGGCTTGCGGCCGCTGCGCCAGATATCTGAGCGGGCTGCGCGTATTGGGCCCGCAACAATCGGTGAGCGGCTTTCTTTGCAGGCTGCTCCTGGCGAAATCAGGCCGCTGGTGCTCGCTTTCAATGGCGCGCTTGATCGCCTTGAAGCCGGGTTGCGCGCCCAGCAGGAGTTCTCTGCCAATGCTGCGCATGAATTGCGAACGCCGCTGGCAACGCTGCGTGCTCAAGTAGAAAGCCTGCTGGCTCCGGATGAGCGGAAAGACGCTATTGAGGAGTTCGACCGTCTCTCCCGGCTTATTGCCCAATTACTGGCGCTAGCCGAAGCTGATAGTGGAAAAGCCTTGGCCAAAGGCCCGTTCGATCTGGTTGATGTGGCCCGCTCGCTTGCCAGCGATATGGCCGGTACAATTCTGGCGAACGGTCGCAGTATTTCTTTTGAGAGCGCGCATCAAAACTGGGAGTGTCATGGGGCAGTCGCCCTGGTGCAGATAGCGCTTCGAAATTTGCTCGAGAATGCCATGCGGCACACGCCTCCGGGTACTGAGATCATGGTGTCGGTTGAAGTGCAGGGCCAACTTGCCGTCAGTGACGATGGCCCCGGCATACCTGCAATGATTCAGGGCCGGTTGTTTCAAAGGTTCAGCAAAGCCGATTCCCAAGGGTCAGGGGCCGGACTGGGGCTTTCAATTGTTAGTCGTGTTATGATGCTTCACGGCGGCGACGCGCGATTGGATACAACGAATACAGGGGCGCGCTTTGTACTGGATTTTTCCAAACGTGGCGGGTCTCCTCATTCAAGCGTAACAGCTTCACAGAGGTCCAAATCTGCTCCCGGCCCGGCCATAGGTTATTCGGGATTGACCAAATCAAAATCAATCCAAACGACCGGACCTGCGCCATCCAAAAGCTTGTCTACAAGCGGGCGGACCTGAGGAGCCATATGATGGCACCTCTAATCGGAACTCTTGTGCGAACAGCCGCGTTATCTGCCGCAATGATCGCGGCAGGTTGCGCCTCGACGCTGCCCAGCGAGCGCGCAGCGCCGCCACCCATCCCATCGACGTGGCGTGATGCGCTCGTTGGTGCGGAATCCCCCGTGACCGATTGGTGGCGGGGCTTCAACGACCCGGCCTTGAACCGGTTTGTCGCTGAAGCGCTTGCGGAAGGGCCGTCCCTGCAGCTAGCGATTTCTCGTGTTCGCGAGGCCCGTGCCTTGTCACGTTCGACACGGTCACAATTCTTTCCGGAGGTTCTTGCCGTCGGTAGCGGTCAGTATTCGGCGGTTCTGGATGGCCCAGCAGGGGCAGGCAATGATCGGGAGCAAATGAGCGGCACCGCGGGCGCACAGGTCTCCTGGGAGCTGCCACTGTTTGCGATCGGTCCGGCTACGTCCGGGGCCCGGGCCAATACGCAAAGTGCATTGGCCGACATGCGCGGCGCTCAGGTAGCGCTGGCAGCCGATGTTGCCCAGGCGTACGTCGATTTGCGCGTGGCCCAGGCGAGCCGCATTGCACTCGTGCAGTCCATCGACACTGCCGATGAACTGGCGAAGATTCTCGCCGTCGGTGTGAAAGCGGGCTATTCCTCGGAGGCTGATGCTGCTGATGCACTTCGTCTGGCCGAGACCGCACGCACACGCTTGCCGGATTTGGTCGTCGAAGAACGCCGTGCAGGGAATGTATTGTCAATATTGCGTGGACGTACGCCGGGAACAGAGGATGTCGCAACGCAGATCGAGATCGACGCGATTGATCGCCCCGTACCGTACCTCTGGCTTGCCTCGGCGCCTGCGGCACCTGCAGACCTGTTACGTCTGAGACCGGATATTGCACGTGCTGAAGCGCAAACGCTCATCGCGGCTTCTCAGCTCGGTGTCGCGCGCGCCGATCTTTTGCCGCGCCTCAATATCACGGGATCTGTCAGTATCACCGAGGCCCTGATCGGAAATCCCATCGATGGCGACACACTGCTCGCAAGCGTCACACCCCTTATCTCGATACCGCTCTTCGATTGGGGGCGCCGTGTTGCGGTGACCGGGCAGCGGGATGCCCAGTTCGAGCAGTCCCTGATCCAATATCGGCAAGCTGTCACTCAGGCAGTCGCAGATGCCTCATATGCGCTTGCTTCACTTGATCAGGCACGGTTGAGGCTGGTCGCGGCGCAGGGGGCAGAGGACGCTGCAGCCACGACAGCGCGCGGGTCCCGGGCCGCGTACAATGCTGGTATTCAGAGCCTGGCCGACCGTCTTCGGGCTGATCAGCAATTGATCGATGCAAACCTGACGAGAATTGACGCCGAGGCGCAACTGGGCCGCGCGGCAATTGCCGTCTATCGCGCCTTCGGTGGCGGACCGGCGGTGACGTCTGAACTAGTTCGAAATTAGAAAGCCCCACGCAAGCTTGGTCGGCTACGCATAAGCAGCATCCTCGCAACCAACTAACGGAGCTGCTCGGTGCGGTACTGGTATTCTTCGGTCTCGCACTCCCGGAGCGGTCTGAAAGTCCTGACTATGAACAAGCCGGAAAATCACTCGTTTCCCGAACATGCTGAAGGTCGGCTCGACCATCTGAAGAATCCGCATGGTGGGGAATACAACCAAGCTGTGTATGATCCTGATGAAGCATATGCTGTGCCAGACACGCCAGCGGAACGAAGGTACCGCAACAGAATTCTGCTGCTGACTTTTCTCGCGATATGCGCAGCTATAGCAGGTCTGTACTATTTGAGCCGCGCGGGCAGTGAACCCCTTGTTGAAGCGCCAAACGCAACACTGCAGGCGGTGAGTGTCATTAACGTTGAGGGCCGACTGTTCCAGAGAACAGTTTCTCTCAATGGTGAAGTGCGTCCAGTGCGCGACATCCAGGTCGCCGCACCTGCAACGGGCGTTCGAATAATGCAGATACTTGTCGACGAGGGCGATACGGTAAGCGAAGGCCAGCCCATGGCGCAGCTGGATATCCGTCTTGCTGCAGCGCAATTGCGGGCCTCAGAGGCGTCGGTTGCCGAAGCGCAGTCGGCGGCGGTCACGGCGCGGGGCGAGTATGAGCGCGCGGAGTCCATTCGAGAGTCCGGTGCGCTATCGACCGAGGCGATCGAACAGCGGCGCGCCGCAGCGATTGCAGCAGAGGCGCGTCTCTCTGCAGCGCAAGCCCAGCTCGCAGAGGTGAATGCCCGCCTTGGCGGAGGCTACGTGCGTGCGCCGGTATCCGGCCTAGTGATCGACAGGATGGTCGAACTCGGTCGACCGGTAGATGGGCAGGTGCTGTTCCGTATTGCCGTGGATAATCGCCTCGAGGTTGCCGCGGAGGTCGCTGAAGCCGACACGCTTGCATTGAGCGAGGGACAAATCGCGACGTTCGCATTGGTTGATGGTTCGGAAGTGCAGGGGACGTTACGCCGGCTCCCCGCCTCAATCGATAGCAGTACGCGCACGGGTGAGGCGCTATTCGATCTCCCTCTACATACCCGTGCCCGGGCAGGCATGTACCTGCGCGGTGAGGTCGCTCTGCCGCCCAACGAGGTCATCGCCGCGCCACAGAGCTCCATCATGTTCGATGATGGTCAGGCCTACCTGTTTACGCTGGATGAGAAAAGCTGCGTTCACCGCACGGATGTTCATACCGGACGTCGCGATGGAGAGTGGGTGGAGCTCACCGAGGGGCTTTCCCTGGCTCAGCGCATTGTTGGGTCCGGGGCTGCGTTTCTGCAGGAGGGTGAAGAGGTCCGTATACTGGAAGAAAATGGCGCGATTACGGAGCCGAATTCTTCGGCCAGTGTCGACACACCCGGCACTGCCGATAACACCCGCGACCAGGAGTAGCCGCACATGGCCTGGAATATTTCAGCGGGCGCTATCCGCAATCCGACGCCGCCCATCCTTTTGATCCTTGCACTCGTATTTGCCGGCTGGACCGCATATTGGCGATTGCCAGTCAATAACCTGCCCGATGTCGAGTTTGCGGGATTCACCGTTTCGGTTACGCAGCCAGGCGCAGCGCCTGTCGAAATGGAAACGCAGATCACACAACGCATTGAAGCCGCGATGACGTCGATCGAGGGTGTGATGCGTATGACATCGACGATCTCGCCGGGCCTCTCGGAAACAAGTGTTGAAATGGAGGGGGATGCCGATCTCAGCCGCGCGATCGACGATGCGCGTGACGTACTTCAGCGCATCCGGGCCGATCTTCCCGCCGACATCATCGAACCGGTCGTGCAACGAGACGATATCGTCAGCCAGCCGATAGGACACTATGTCGTTGAAGGCGAGGGCATGACGCCGCAGGATATTTCCTGGTTTGTCGATAATGATCTCCAGCGCGAATTGCTTGCCGTTCCGGGCGTAAGCGCGGTATCGCGCACAGGGGGTGTAGATCGCGAGATCCGCGTCGAGATTGATCCGGCCCGGATGCTTGCCTACGGCATGACGGCAGATCGCGTGAATGCCCAATTGCGTGCCATCAATGCCGATCTGCCCGGCGGACAAGCGCAGATCAGTGGCCAGGCTCAAACGATTCGCACACTGGGTGGCGCGCGATCGATTGAGGAACTCGCCAATCTCTCGATTGCAACAGCGAATGGACGAAGCGTTCGCCTCAGCGATCTTGGCGAGGTTTCCGATAGTGCCAGCGACCAGAATTCGATCTCGCGTTACAATGGCCAACCCGTTGTAGGGTTCATGGTGCAACGCTCTCGCGGCGCGTCCGAAGTGCAGGTCTTCGACCGTCTGGAAGAGCGCATCCGTCTGATCGAGACAGAGCGCCCGGAGATCAATGTCATCGAGATCGTCTCAAATGTCGAAGAGACCCGTGGCATGCATGAGAGCTCCATCAGCGCTCTTATTGAAGGTGCACTCCTGGCTTGCCTGGTCGTGTTCTTCATCTTGCGGGACTGGCGCGCCACCCTGATTGCAGCTGTCGCTCTTCCGCTTTCGATTCTTCCGACCTTTGCTGTCATGGAGTTGCTTGGTTTTACCTTGAATATGGTGTCGCTGATTGCCCTCGCGCTCGTGACCGGCGTTCTTGTTGATGATGCCATCGTTGAAGTCGAAAACATTATTCGCCACATGCGGATGGGAAAATCGGCATACAATGCATCTTTGGAGGCAGCCGACGAGATTGGTCTCGCCGTCGTGGCAACGACGGGCACGATCATTGCCGTTTTCGTCCCGGTCAGTTTCATGGGAAGCGGAATGGGGCTCTTCTTCAGGGAGTTTGGACTGACCGTAGCGCTCGCGGCGTTCTTTTCCCTCGTCGTCGCCCGTTTGATTACCCCGATGATGGCCGCGTTCTTTTTGAAAAGCGAAGGCCATACCGGAGAAGCGAAACCAGGCGTTTTTACGCGTGCCTATCATGACATACTAAGCTGGTCGGTTGACAACCCTTTGAAGACGGTCGGGATGGGGCTCGTTGTCTTCGCGGGCTCGATCGCGCTCACGCTCACAGTGCCCTCTGTCGTTTTTCCGCGCATGGACAGCGGCACCATACAGGCCAGGGTCGAGATTCCGCCTGGGACTCCGTTTCTTGACGCCGACCGCGTGCTGCAGCGCATGAGCACACGTATACGCGAAACCTCCGAAGTCGCGGGAGTTTTTACTTCAATGAGCGGCGCGGATGGGTCGGCATCTGAAGCCGAGATATACATCCAGCTGGCGCCGCGAAACGCACGCAAGCGCTCGTCTTTTGCAATCCAGCAGGATGTGCGGCCCGTTCTTTCCGATTTTCCAAACTACCGGTCTGCAATTGTACAGGATAATGGCGCGTCTCAAGGTTCCGACGTCACGGTTCAGTTCGTGGGCGAGGATCCATCCGCTGTGAATGCCGCCGCAGATCATCTTGCTGGAGCGATGAGCCAATTGGATTCGCTTGTCGATGTGCGTTCAACCTCGGCATTGCGCCGTCCTGAAATAAGGCTGCGCCCGCGCCAGGAGGACATGGCACGTTTCGGTGTGACATCGGCTGATCTGGCGTCCGCGATTCGGATTGCGACCAGCGGCGATGCTGAGCAAAACCTGCCCAAATATGATCTTGATGATCGCCAGATCCCGATACGTGTGACGCTGCGTCCGGATCGGCGCAGTGATCTTGATGTGCTGCGGTCGCTTCTGGTCCAGTCTGCGCGTGGTGATCCGGTACGTCTCGACGCGGTTGCGGACCTCCAATTCTCGCTTGGCGAGGCGGCCATCGAAAGACGCGATCGCGAGCGCGCCGTGACTGTCGGCGCCAATGTTCGGCCCGGAATCCCATTGTCGACAGTGCAAGCCGAGGTTTTCGCTCTTCCAGAAGCGCAGGGCAGCTCTGGCGCACGTCTTGCGGCAGGAGGCCAGACCGAGGACTTCTCGGAAATGCTCACAACATTCGGCACCGCGATGATGTGGGGTGTCATCCTCATCTACATTGTGCTCGTACTCCTGTTCCGCGACTTTTTCCAACCGATCACAATCATGACGGCGCTACCGCTCTCGGTCGGGGGTGCATCCGTCGGCCTGATTGTCGCCAATCAGCCCTTGTCACTGTTCGCATTCATCGGTTTGCTGATGTTGATGGGACTGGTGACCAAGAACTCGATCCTGCTTGTTGATTTTGCGGTCGAAAGCATGCGCGCGGGCATGAACCGCAAATCTGCACTCGTGCAGGCAGGCATGAAGCGTGCGCGGCCCATCATCATGACGACGCTTGCGATGTGTGGTGGCATGATCCCTGCCGCTGCGGGCTGGGGCGTCGACGGCACATTGCGACAGGGCATGGGCGCTGCAGTGATCGGGGGGCTGATGCTTTCGACTCTGCTGTCGCTTGTATTCGTTCCGGCGATGTTCGTGCTTGTCGACCGGTTGGAGCAATTGGTGAAACACATCCTGCCGAAACCGGGAGGGAGCGCCGGCAGGAAAGACGCAAACTCTCCGGCCGAATGACCGCCGAAGAGACCGCGGCATTCGCCCGGATCGCCTGACATGAACAATCTGTCAGGTTTCTGCCAAGGCCAATTCCGAAAGCTCCCTGCAAGGCTCGTGAGACATAGACCTGGTAACGGCATCGAACAGGCGCGCGGCGCCAATGGCCGGTCTTGGAGAATTTAACATGATACAATTGACACGGACCGCACTGGCATTGGCGCTTATTGCCGGAGCCGGAACTCTTTTGGCGATGGAGGCTCAGTCTCAGGAAATGTCTGGGCCGGAGAAACAGGACGGTTGGGAATTCCAACTCGGTGCGGGTGCCTTCTACGTTCCCCAGTACGAAGGCAGCAAGAAGTACAGGGTGCAGCCGCTTCCCTGGTTGTCGGCAAAATATACCAAAGGTGATCGCTATGTGGAGTTCGATGGTCCAGGGCTGCGCGCCAATGTCATTTCGGGAGGCGCCTTCGAATTCGGCCCTGTGCTGAACTTCGATTTTGGCCGGCAGGCCAGCGACATCGACGATCCGGCAGTGCGCCGCTTGGGCGACATTGACAGCGCCTTGATGGCGGGCGTCTTTGCCAAGAGGGGTATTGACCTCGGTCAGGGGGCTGGCGTTGATTTTGGAATTGAAGTTTTGACGGATGTCAGCGGCGTTACGGACGGGACCACCGCAAAGTTCGACATTGGCTACCAACGTCTCCTCACGGGAAACCTGATGGGCATGGCCGGAATATCCGCCACATGGGCGGACGAAAAGTATACCCAAGCCTATTCCGGAGTAACGCCCGACGCATCGCTTGTCAGCGGCCTGCCTGTGTTCACGGCGGAAGCGGGCATGCAGAAGGCCGAGATATCGACCGGCCTGTTCTATCAGTTCAACGAACGCTGGAGTGCGTTTGGAATGGTCAGCTATGGGCGATTGCTGGATAGTGCTGCTGAAAGCCCGCTTGTTACGCGCGGTGGTTCGGAAAATCAGGGCGGACTCGCATTCGCGGTTGTACGCAAGTTTTAGAAAGCAGGCGCATGAGGGTGCTCTTCGTCGAAGATAATACCAAATTGGGTGCGGCGACCAAAACCTCGCTCACGCGGGCCGGCTTCGCCGTCGATCTCTTCGAGACGATTGGGGATGGTTGGCACGCCTGGCAAGTGGCGCCCTATGATGTCGTCATACTGGACATCATGCTGGACCGGGAAAGCGGCCTTGATCTGCTTGCCCGTGCCCGCTCTGATGGCGTGACCACACCGGTAATTCTCCTCACCGCCCTCGGTAGTATCGATGATCGCGTGTCGGGCCTCGATACTGGGGCGGACGACTATCTGGTCAAGCCCTTCGCTATCGAGGAACTGGTGGCACGTCTGAGGGCCCTGAACCGGCGGCCACCCCCGCTGGCCGATCCGGTGATCCGATATGGCAATGTTCGTTATGACATTGCGGCCCGGGACTTGTCGGTCGGCGATGAGAGTGCTGCCTTGTCGCGAGGTGAGAGTATCCTCCTGGAACGCTTTCTACGCGCGCCGGGCCGCGTGATAACCAAGGAACAACTCGGCGAAAGCCTCCATTCTTTCGAGGAGGAATTCACCGACAATTCGATTCAGGTGCACGTCCATAGAGTCCGTCGCAAGCTGTCGGAATTGGGCGCGAATGTCTCGATCCGGACTTTGCGGGGACTGGGCTACATGGCCATCATTTTTTCCGAGCTTGCCAACAATAAGGAAACATCATGAAACGTTTCGTCGTCGCCGCATACGCCTCTCTTGCCATATCTGCATGCGCCACGGCTCCTGATTCCAGCGGAGGTAATGTTGCCGATCCCTATCAAGGCTTCAACCGGCAGATGTTCGCTTTCAACCAAGGTGTCGACAAGTACGCGCTTGGTCCGGCCGCATCGGCGTACAAGACGCTTACGCCGGCGGTCGCCCGGGACCGGGTCGACGACTTCCTGGGCAATCTCAGCGGGCCTGTGATATTCGCAAACGACATTCTCCAGGCTGAAGCTTCACGGGCCGGTACAACGGCGGCACGCTTTACCATCAACTCGACTATCGGACTTCTTGGCATTTGGGACGCGGCCGAGCATTTCGGCATTGACGGCCATTCTGAGGATTTTGGCCAGACGCTGGCTGTTTGGGGCGTTGACAGCGGACCTTATCTTGTCTTGCCGTTACTTGGACCGAGCACACCACGCGACTTACTTGGAATAGGTGTTGACCAGGCGCTTGATCCGTTGACATGGGTGGAGATCGACAATGATGCAGATACGGACCTCGCCGTGCGCTCGGGCCTAGCGGTTATCGGTTTGCTGAATGCGCGCGCCGGACTGGATGACCAGATTGATGCTTTGAATGCGCAACCGGAACCGTACGTCGCGTTGCGCCGAATATGGTCCTCTCAGCGTCAGGCGGAGATTGCAAATGGCGAAATTGACGATGACGCCGCCTATGATGATCTCCCTGAGTTCGATGAATTCGAAGAATAGACGCCGTAGCCATGATCATTGGAGAGCTCTCAATGAGGCGTTTCAAAAATCTTTGTCTCGTCTTCGTAGCGGTATGCTTGAACGCGACACCTGCCGACGCTGATGCGAGAACGGAGATCTTTGTCCAGAAAAATGCGAGTGAAGTCCTCCAGTCCCTGAACGACCCCAGACTCTCGCCGCTGCAGCGGGCGACAGTGTTCAGCGAAAGTATGGACGGTTTTACTGATCTCGATGCCGTTTCGAATTTCACGATCGGCAAGTACGCCCGCAGATTTTCGCAAGAAGATCTGCATCGCTACCGTAGAGCTTTTCGAGCGTATGCGATGACTTTCTACGAGACGGAACTTGGGGCCTATCGGGGTGAGACTGTGATCGTGAAGGATTCGATCGACCGCTCGGAATCAGATTCAATCGTGAATACCGTCATCAAGCGCAATGACGGCAAGGACATGGATGTGCGCTGGCGCGTGCAGGGAAGTGACGGTAAGTACCAGGTTGTCGACGTCGCCCTGAACCGTGATGGTAATCTTATCTGGTTGGCCATTGAACAACGCGCCCAGTTCCTTGCTTTGCTCGATAAATCGAATGGATCAGCCGAGGCACTGATCGACAGAGTCGAGTCCATGACAGCTGAACTAAAGAGCAAGATCCGCGATTAGTCCGACGACTCGGCCAAAACAAGCATACGTAAGATGGAAATACTGGAGTAGGGGAAGGGAATCGGTCCCTCCTACTCGGCCTGTTAAGGTTGGAGGCCAGCTCCGAATTCCCTCAGTAACGATCAATGTCGTTCATAGCCGTTGCCCTTTATCCCGCGCTTTTTGTGGGGCGGTTTGTGGGGCGAAACTCCCTGAAAATTCAAATAAATCAACAAAACCAATTGACTTCAGGGGGTGTCTGGCTCCGCGAGTAGGACTCGAACCTACGACCGGGCGATTAACAGTCGCCTGCTCTACCAACTGAGCTATCGCGGATCAGCCGAGAGCGGGTCAATAGCAGACCGTCAGGCCGGTTCAAGCCCCAACATGCTGCTCTCGTCCAAAAAGTTCTTGGCACCAGACAAAAAAATGGCGGAAGCTGAAAGCTCCCGCCGAGGCGTTGGGTGATGGTGGGTGTCTCCAAGAGAAGACAGTGCCAATCTCACTGGAATTGGTTAATGCGGCGTAAATGGTTTGCCGCCAAACGCACATAATTGGCGCAAGTCTGCGTTAAGGCTGACAAAAGGCTGGAATGTGTTCTGGAGGCTCCACCCGGAATCGAACCGGGGTGCGCGGATTTGCAATCCGCTGCGTCACCACTCCGCCATAGAGCCTGACCAGAGGGGCGTCACTAGCAAGCAATAGGC
>NZ_LADU01000133.1 GCF_000961795.1 Hyphomonas sp. BRH_c22 | reverse complement strand
GGCGGCCCGGCTTCGGCATAATGGGCGGCCAGCTCTGCCAGCGTGCCCCGGCGGGTTTCCTCGAACAGCTTGGTCAGTTCGCGCGCGACGGCGGCCTGCCGGTTGCCGCCGAGCGAGACGGCAAGGTCTTCCAGCGAGGCGGCAAGGCGCGGGCCGCTTTCATAGAAAATCAGCGTGGCGGGCACCGCTTTCAGCGCCTCGGCGGCAGCGCGCCGCGCTCCGCTCTTGGGCGGCAGGAAGCCCGCAAACAGGAACTGGTCGCTCGGCAGGCCGCTGGCCACAAGGCCCGCCAGCATGGCGGAGGCGCCGGGAATCGGGAACACCCTGACACCCGCCTCAAGGGCTTCATGCGCCAGTTTCCAGCCCGGATCGGAGACGAGCGGCGTGCCGGCATCGGAAATCAGCGCAATTTTCGCCCCGGCCTGCATGCGGGAAATAAGGCCCGGCCGCCGTTCCGCCCCATTGTGGTCATGGTAGGGGCTCAGCCGGACCTTAAGCCCATAGGCAGACATCAGTTTCCCGGCGACACGGGTGTCTTCGGCCAGCACTTCCTCGACACCGCCCAGGACATCAAGCGCCCGCAGCGTGATGTCCCTCAGGTTGCCGATCGGAGTGGAGACAACATAAAGCCCGGGACCAAGTGCCTGTGCCGGTTGCCCGGCACGGCGGCTGCCCGTAGAGTCGCCCGGTGCGTGAATTGCCTCGGGCTCGGAAGGATCAGGAGATGACATTGCTTCAACCATTGCTCAGGAAGTTCAAGGCGCCAAGCCTTGTTCTGGCTTCCCTCCTTCTGGCAACGGCCTGTGCCACGGCGCCTGCGCGTCCGCCAGTGCAGATCGGCACCGGCGAACCCCGCGTCGATCCGGTGACCGGCGAGGTGCTGCAGCCCGGCGACGTGGACGAGACACGGCTGGGCGAACTGGGCATCCAGAAACCGGTACGCGGCGATGGCGGCCTGATCCCGCCCTTCATGGAAGGCCGCGACGTGAAGCGCGCCGCCGTGCTGCTGCCCTTCTCCCATCCGAACGCGCAGGTGCGCGCCGAGGCCGAAAGCATGCTGGCCGGTATCGAGCTGGCCCTGTTCGAGTTTGCCGGCGACGATTTCCTGATCATGCCGAAAGATACCGCCGGCAAGCAGTCGGTTACCGAGGCGCGGGTGGATGAATCCTTGCAGGAAGGCGCGGATATCATCCTCGGCCCGCTGTTCGGCGACAATGTGAAGGCGGTCAAGCAGGTCGCCAACCAGAAACAGGTGCCAATCATCGCCTTTTCGAATGACCGCAGCGCGGCTGGCGGCGGGGCCTACCTCGCCTCGATCTCGCCTGAAGAGGAAGTCTCGCGGGTGATGCAATATGCAGCCGCACGCGGTGTGCGCTCTTTCGTGTTCCTTGGCCCCAGCACGCCTTACGGACGCCAGGTCGAAGCGGCGATGCGCTACCAGGCGTCGCTTCAGGGCGGTGTCGTCGTCGCGTCATCCTTCTATGATCCCGGCTCCGGCGCCGCAGACGAGGCACGCCAGATCGCAACGGTTCTGCAGTCAGAGATTGCACGCGGCAAGGTCGCCGTGATGATCCCCGAACGGGGGGTGAAGCTGCTCTCCGTCGCGCCGCTGCTGCCCTATAATGGCGTCGATATGCGCCAGGTCATGCTGATGGGCACCAGCCTGTGGGATGATTCCAGCATCTGGCGCGAGCCGACACTCGCCGGGGGCGTCTATGCGGCGCCGGATCCGGAGAACCTTTCCGGTTTCAGGCAAACCTATAATCGCATCTACGGCCGCAATCCGACGGCCCTGGCCGCTGTCGCCTATGATGCAGCTGCCCTGTCGGTTCGGCTCGGGGCCGAAGACAACATGCGCTATAATGGTGTCACCGATCCTGATGGTTTCATGGGTGTGAATGGCCTGTTCCGCTTCCGAATCGATGGCACATCGCAGCGCGGCCTCGCCGTGATGCAAATTCAGGCATCCGGCGCCAGTGTTGTCGAAAAAGGCCTCACAGCCTTTGGTCCCGGCCCAAGCTGACCCTGTGTAATCTGCAGCTTTCCCTTGCGGGCAGGGGAAGTTCGCCCCACATGACAGCGCACATCAGGGAATTCGGGAAGACAGCAGTTAATCATGAGCAAGCGCGACTATTATGAAGTGCTCGGCGTCGCTCGCGATGCGGACGACAAGCAGCTGAAATCGGCCTACCGCAAACTCGCCATGAAGTTCCATCCGGACCAGAATGCCGGAAATTCCGAGGCTGAGGAAAAATTCAAGGAAGTCGGCGAGGCCTATGCCGTGCTGAGCGTTGCCGACAAGCGCGCCGCGTATGACCGCTTTGGCCATGCTGCGTTCGAGAATGGCGGCGGTGGCAGCCCGTTTGGCGCCGGAGCTAACCCGGAAGACATTTTCCAGGACCTGTTCAGCCAGGTGTTTGGCGCGGGCGGTTTCGGCGGGCGCCGGCGCGGCGGACCGCAGCGCGGCGCAGACCTGCGCTATGATCTCGAGATCACGCTGGCCGAGGCCTATTTCGGCAAGGACGAAAATATTCATGTGCCGCAGGCCGTGCCCTGCCAGCCATGTTCCGGCAGCGGCGCCGCACAGGGCAGCACGCCCGAGACATGCGACATGTGCGATGGCCATGGCCGCGTGCGCGCCCAGCAGGGCTTTTTCACCATGGAACGCACCTGCCCGCGCTGTTCGGGCAAGGGCAAGGTCATCCGCAAGCCCTGCAAGGAATGCGGCGGCGCCGGTCAGGTCCGCGAAGAGCGCCAGCTCTCGGTGAAAATCCCCGCAGGCGTCGAGAGCGGCATGCGCATACGCCTGTCAGGCGAAGGCGAAGCCGGAACGGCGGGCGGGTCCAAGGGCGACCTGTATATTTTCGTCGATGTCGTCGAGCATGACATTTTCGAGCGCGACGGGCCGAACCTCTATTGCCGCGCGCCCGTTCCGATGGCCACGGCGGCCCTGGGCGGCGAGATCGAAATTCCCACCATTGATGGCGGCCGCGCCCGCGTCGCCATTCCCGAAGGCGCGCAGACCGGCCGCAAGCTGCGCCTGCGCGGCAAGGGCATGCCCAGCGTGCGCTCGTCCGGCCAGACCGGCGATCTCTATGTCGAAATGTTCGTCGAGACGCCGCAAAACCTCACGGCCCGCCAGAAGGAAATCCTGCGCGAGTTCTGTGATTGCTCCGGTGCCGACTGCCATCCGGAAAGCGAAGGCTTCCTTGGCCGCATCAAGCGCTTCTGGGGCGGCCACGAGGACGAAAAACACCCAAACTAGGATTTCTGTACTGCTTTTTGCCATTCCGGCTTGGAGCCTCCCCGGATGCTGCGTCTATGATGCAGCAGGAGTCCGGCGCATGTGCGCCCGGGCATGACCATCCGGCAGGGCGAGCATATGAGCATTTCGAGACGATCCGTACTGGCTGGCGGCGCTGGCTTTGCGGCGGCGGCATGCGCCAATGGCGCGGCGCTGCCGGTGACGGCGTTCCATATTGATGGCGCCCTGCACGCCGCCGGGGACGAGGCCTACTGGCGGGAGGTGGCCGCCGCCTATGACGTGATGGACGGGGTGGTCAATCTCGAGAACGGGAACTGGGGCCTGATGGCGCGTCCGGTGCTGGCGCGCTACACGGCGCACACGGAGACCGTGAACCGCCGCAATTCTTATTTTGCCCGCCGCGAATATGGCGAGATGCATGGCGCCATCAATGCGCGCCTCGCCGCTGCGCTCGGGGCCGGGCCGGACGAGATCGCCATCACGCGGGGCGCGACCGAGGCGCTGAAGGCGCTGATTGCGGGCTATAACCGGCTGCAGCCCGGAGACGGGGTCATGTTCGCCGATCTCGATTACGGGTCGATCCAGAACGCGATGGCATGGAAGGCCGCCCAGACGGGCGGGCGCGTGGTGCGCCTCTCGGTTCCCGAGCCTGCCACCCATGACGGCCTGATTGCCTTCTATGACGCGGCGATGGCGGCCAGCCCTGATGTCCGCCTGCTGCTGCTGACGCATGTCAGCCACCGGACGGGACTGGCCATGTCGGTGGCAGATATCGTGGCGGCGGCCCGGCTGCGCGGGGTCGACGTGATCGTCGATGCCGCCCATTCCTGGGGACAGATGGATTTCGATGTGACGGCGCTCGGCGCGGATTTCGTCGGGTTCAACCTGCATAAATGGATCGGCGCGCCAATCGGCGTGGGCGCGATGTATATCCGGGCCGACAGGCTGGAGTCGATCTCGCCCGACATGTCGGCCGAGCCCTGGGAGCGGGAGCGGACCGTGGGGCGGGTGCATACGGGAACGATGAACTTCGCCGCCGTGATGAGCATACCCGATGCGCTCGATTTCCATGCCGGGGTCGGACCGGCCAGCAAGGCGGCGCGGCTGGCTTACCTGCGCAATGCCTGGGTCGAGCAGGTACGTCCGCTTGAGGCGGTCGAGATACTGACGCCGGACGATCCGCGCCTGCATGCGGGGATCACGTCATTCCGCATGAAGGGCAAGACCAGCGCCGAGGACAACAAGGCCCTTGCCGAACGCCTGCTCAGCGAATTCGGTATCTTTTCGGTGCTGAGGGATGGAGTCGCGGCGGGCTGCTGCGTGCGCATCACGCCGGCCCTGTACAATACGCCCGAGCATGCCGACCGGCTTGCCGAAGCGCTGCACAAGATCGCTCAGGATGCCTGAGGCAGGCCGGCGCCGGTTTTCTCAGCCAGGCTGGCGTCGAAGGCGCCCTGTTCGTAGGCCTCGCGTAGCTTGAATTTCTGGATCTTGCCGGATCCCGTCAGCGGCCATTCGTCGACCCAGATCCAGTAGGCCGGGGTCTTCTGCGGCGACAGGCGCTCGCGGATGAAGGCCTTCAGCGCCGCATCGTCCGGTCTAGGTTTGCCATTGCCGCGCAGGAAGCAGGCGACCTGTTCGCCCCATTTTTCGTCCGGAATGCCGACAACGGCGACTTCAGCGATGGCCTCATGCTCCAGCATCGCGTTTTCGATCTCGGCCGGAAACAGGTTTTCCCCGCCGCGGATGATCATCTCCTTCACGCGGCCGGTGATCCTGACATAGCCGCGCGCGTCCATCCGCCCGAGGTCGCCCGTATGCAGCCAGCCGTCAGCACCGATAGTGGCGGCGGTCGCCTCCGGATTGTCATTATAGCCCGTCATCACGAGATAGCCCCGGCAGCAGATTTCGCCCTGCTCGCCGACCGGGACGACGGCGTTCGTCTGCGGGTTCCGGATCGAGACTTCGGTATGGGCGACCGGCTGGCCGATGGTCTGGGTCAGGTCTTCCAGGGAGTCTTCGTACCAGGCCTGAGTGATGACGGGCGATGTTTCCGTCTGGCCGTAAACGATCTGGATCGGCGCGCCGAGCACATCGCGCGCCTTCCGGCACAGTTCCGGGGCCACCATGGCGCCGCCGGACATGATGCGCGATATCGAGGACACATCCCGCCCTGACGCCTGAACCGCGTCGATCAGCGCCACGAGCATGGTCGGCACGCCGAGAATGAAATCGGTCTTTTCCCGTTCAATGACACCGGCGATCACGTCAGGGTCGAACATCGGCGCCAGCAGCATGGTTGCCCCGACGCCGAGGCCGCCAAGCACGAGGATGGCGCAGCCTGTCGTGTGGAAAAGCGGCATGTTGTGAACGAAGGACATGCCCGGCCCCATGCCCGCGCGGACCATGGCATCCATCCCGTTCCGGACGAGGCCGTTATGGTGCAGCAGGGCGCCCTTGGGAAAGCCGGTCGTGCCGGATGTGTACTGGATCTGCACCGGGTCTGCCGGGTCCGGGTCGCGCAGCTGGCTTTCATGCTCCCCGGCGAACAGGGCGTCATGGTCGGTCAGGAGGATGCGGTGGCGGATGGCCGGGATTTCGCTGCAGACCGCGTCGGCGATCTCCTGCATCGGGTTGCCGCGGAAATCCCGGACATAATAGACCGCCTCGGAGCGGGACTGTTCGAGCACGAATTTGAGCTCGCGCTTCTGGTAGGCCGGGTTCACGGTGACGAGGGTGACACCTGCCAGGCCACAGGCGAGTTCCAGCAGCACCCATTCAGGCACATTGTTGGCGTAGACCGCGATGCGGGCGCCTTCGGCATGGCGGCTCGCAAGGGCCCGGGCAAGGCGCTCGGCGTCGTTCAGCAGGTCCGCATAGGTCCATGTCCGCAGCACCGCGCCGTCATAGCCGAGTTCCTTCAGGGCCGGGCGGCCGGGCGCCGAGGCGGCGGAGGCGCGCAGCATGCCGCCGATGGTGATGGGGGCAGGCGCGGGCCCGCCATGTGCCGGAAAGCAGGATTCCCTCAGATCGACCTCGTACATCGGGTCCTCCACCTTCTGTGCCCATGTTTTGTCCCGGCAAGTTAGTGCCAATGCCCGTTCATGGCCAGACAAAGAAAAACCGGCCCCCGTCATGGACGCGGGCCGGTTTCAGACTGTCAGGACAGGCCTAGATGCGTTCGATGATGATGGCCGGGGCCATGCCGCCAGCGGCGCACATGGTGACCAGGCCGTAGCGACCGCCGGAACGCTCAAGCTCGTCCAGCGCGGTGCCGATCAGGATCGAACCGGTGGCGCCGATCGGGTGGCCGAGGGCCATGGCGCCGCCGTTGATGTTGACCTTTTCACGGTCGAGATCGAGGTCGCGGATGAACTTCTCGGCAACGACCGAGAAGGCCTCGTTGATTTCCCAGACGTCGATATCGTCCTTGGTGAGGCCGGCTTTTTCGAGCACTTTCTTCGCGGCTGGCACGGGTGCGTTCAGCATCAGGGTCGGGCAGTCGCCCATGTTTGCCGTGGCGACGATGCGGCCGCGCGGTTTCAGGCCGTGCTTGTCGGCATAGTCCTTCGAGGTCAGCAGGATGGCGGCTGCGCCATCGACCACGCCCGACGAGTTGCCGGCATGGTGAACGTGGTTCACCTTGCCTTCGAGCTGCGGGTACTTGCGGGTCAGCAGGTTGCCATAGGTGTTGCCCTTGTCGTCCACGGGGATGTCCATATAGGCCGGGAACACGGTGCGCAGGCCGGCCAGCGTTTCCATCGTGGTGGACGGGCGCGGGAACTCCTCATGGTCAAGCGCGAGTGTGCCGTCCTCGTTATAGACCGGTACGAGCGACTTGTTGAAACGGCCTTCCTCGATGGCCTTGGCGGCGCGCTGCTGGCTCGTATAGGCGAGGCGGTCAACGGCTTCGCGGTCAATGCCTTCCAGCGTGGCGATGGCATCGGCGCAGACGCCCTGCTGCGTCTGCGGATGGCTGGCGCGCAGGCGCAGGTTGCCGGCGTCCATGACGGGCGGGGTTTTCGGGTCGGCGGTGGCGGACGTGTAGCTCATCATTTCCGTGCCGCCTGCGATGACGCAGTCTTCCATGCCGGACATGATCTGGGCTGCGGCGAGCGAAACCGACGTGATGCCCGAACCGCAGAAGCGGTCGAGCGTGACGCCGGAGGCCTTGATGTCATAGCCGGCATCGAGGGCGGCCATGCGGCCAAGGTCAGCGCCTTGCGCGCCGCGCTGGCTGCTCGTGCCCCAGATGATGTCGTCGACGGTGGCCGTGTCGAGCTTGTTGCGCTCGGCTATGGCCTTCAGGACGGTCGCGGCGAGTTGCTGCGGGTGGATGTGAGCAAGGGCGCCCTTGCCCTGCTTGCCAATGCCGCGCGGCGTGCGGCAGGCGTCGATGATATAGGCTTCAGCCATGAGGGTTTCTCCCGGTTCGCATCATTATTGATCGGTGTTTGGCAGGTTTACGCGCACGTAAGCGTCATAGGAAGGGATGACGTTGGGAAAGGCGTTCAAATCGCCGCAACCCTCCCCAAGGGAACGGCCTAGCCGAACGCGCGATAGGCGTGGGTGATCGCAAGGCTGATCCCGTGCAGGGCGCGGTCGATCTCGTCCAGCGGGGCGATGATGTCCCTGTGGATGCGGTCATAGCCATAGGCGGCGGATTTCGCCTCGGATCCCGCCTCGGTGAGGGCCTTGAAGGGCGTCTCCTCGTCGCGGGCGCGGGGGAAGATGTCCATCAGCAGCTCGACGGTTTCGCTGATGCGCATGTCGAGCACCATGCGCATCAGGTCGCGCGCATCGACATCATGGCGCTCCGATATGCGCGGCACCTGGCCAACCAGGATGAAAGCGCGCATCATCAGCGCCTGGCGGATGGCGTGCAGCGCGTGCAGGTCCAGACGGCCTTCATGGCGTTCCTCTGCGGACGGCGCATCATCAAGCTGGGCGAGGAGCCGGTCGAACTTGCCGAGGTCAATCGCCAGGAGATTGGCGATCCGGTTGATCGAGACCGAATTGTCATTGTCGCGCAGGCCGTAATAGACGGCCCGGTAGGAGGCCGCGCGATCCGGTTCGGCGAGGCGGGAATGGGCGATCCAGACCGACGGGTCGAAGACATTGGCATAGGCGCGCAGGGCCGGCAGGCTGGTCATCACGCGGGCGCGCAAGGCCAGAAGGATGAGGCCGTGCATGCGCGGGCTGCGATTGATCAGGTCGACAAGGCGGTCATTCTCGCGCTGCAGGGACGAGCCGATGCCGGCGGCGGTATTGGCCGGTATGCCGAGCTGTTGCAGCGTCGCATTGTGCGAAATGGCCCGCAGGGCGCGCGGGCCGGTGGGGCCGCCGGTGCGGCGCTTCTGGCGCGAGCCGGCCTTGACCACGAGGCCCGCGGCAAAGTCGCCGAGGAGGCGGCCATAATCGCGGTTGACGAACAGGCGCTCATGCCAGGCGCGCAGCGAGCGGTAGAAATCCCAGACCAGGTCGGTGCGTGTATAGAACGGGTCCTTCGATGTATCGGGCGGGCTGGACAGGGCCCGGTGGCACCAGGCGGCATAGCTGGTTTCGGCAATCGGCAGGCTGGCAAAGTGAAGGAAGCCGTCACCGCCCTGGAAGCTGACTTCGTGCATCAGGCGCAGGTTGCGGGCCGCTGCGCCATTGCGTGTCCAGGGTGTCAGGACGTGATCGAGGCGCTGGCCAAAACTGCCCGGCCAGGCGCCGCGCCCCATGGATTCGCCATGCGTGTTGAAGATCAGCAGGGCCACACCATCGGTCTTGGCGGCGAGGGCCCGGGCGATGAGGTTGTGAATGCGCTCGATGGCCATGTCGGCGGCGACCTGCCCGATGAAGCGGCCCGCGTCGGAGAAGCCCAGCTGGATGGAGAGATAGCCGCGCTCCTTCACGTAGCGCAGGAATTCAGGCTCATCGAGGAGGCGCTCGATGAAGCGGCCGCCGGTTTCCAGCGCCTCGGGCGTTTCGAACAGGGGCGAAATGTCGAGCTTGTCAGCCACGCCATACTGGCGGGCGAGATACAGTGCGCCCATGACGGTGGCGGGGTTCTCGCTTTCGGCGATGAGGAAGCGGATGACCGACCCGGAATCGATATGTTTCAGGATCTGCGCGCACATCATGAACTGGCGCCGGGCCGTGGATTGCTCAAGGAAGAGGTCGGCAAAATTGACCTGGACCGGCTTTGACTGGCGCGCCTTCTGCGACAGTTCGGCAAGGGCGAGGCGGCCGAGTTCGCGGTCTTCGGTCTCAAGGCCAAGGTCGCGGTTGATGACGGTACGGATCTGCGCGGCATTGACCCGCAAGTGGATGCGGGCCGTGCCGAGCTGGAGCGATTCCACTTCGGCCCGGAAGGCGATCAGCGCGGCAGCGAGGGCATCGTCTGCAGCGGGGACCGCTTCATCAAGCACTGTGGTGATCTCTGCCGCATCGAGGATCATGCGCTTGCTGTGGGCGGTCAGCGCGTTCGCCGCGCGGACAAGGTGTTCCGGGTCTGTCAGGTCCTGCGCGAACAGGACCGCGTCGGCGTCGGCGTCCTTTGCCGCAGCCCGCAGGCGCACGATGAGGCGGGCGAGCGGGGCGATCTTGCTGGCCCCGGACATGGCCTCCAGCCTGTCGCAATAACGGGCGAGCTGGTTGGCCTTTTCGCGCAGGCGGAAGGTCAGCGATTGCGACCAGTGAATGTCGGTGCGCCCGTCAAGATCGTAACCGACCCAGCTGGCCAGCGTGGGCAGGTAGGGCCTCAGCTCGCGCCAGCGGTCAGGGAAGGCCTTGCGGGCCACCTGCAAGACCAGCGCGGCATAGGCCTGCTGGGCCCCTGCCGCATTGCGCAGCGCGTCCTGCACTTCCTCATGCTCGCCGACCAGGTTGATCGACTGGTTCCACGCCCGGCTGTCCTCGCGGATGTGTTTCAGGAGCGCGGCGCGGCTGGCCTTGTTGGGCCGGCTGACATGCGAGGTGAACGCCTGGCGCAGCGCCCGGGACAGGGCAAAGGTCGGGTGGGCCGTGAAGACAATGCCGCCTGTATTCTGCTGGACCGCATCCCGGAAGGCATCAAAGCCCTGTTTCGCGTGCCGCTCCAGCGCGGCACGGACAAGCGACCATCCCGCTTTCGGGTCGGCATCATAATGCTGTTCGCGGAAGCGGTCGGCGCGCTCCTCGATCAGGGTCAGGTGCAGGTCGCCGGCGAATTTCGCGAGGTCGGCCACGCCGGTGCGGCCGGACTCGAGATCCTGGAACAGGGACTGGGCGAAGGCGAAGACCGAATTGGTCATCGGATCGACCGCGATTCGCTCCGATTGGCCGCGCAAAAAGTCCTGCGCGGCGGCCAGCGTCAGAGGGGTGGGAACTGCGTTAGTCATGTGTTCACCACAAAGACGCCTTTGGCGGCGATGTCAAAGCAGACGAGGCCTGCATAAGCGCAAGGCAGGCGGTAGGATTTGCCCCCGGAATGCCTGCTGCGTGTGGCGCAGCGCACTGATATGTCGTATCAGTAATGTGTCGGCATAGGGGCAAGTGTAGATGTATATTGAAGCGACAGGCACATTGACGGCACTGGCCGTCAGCCTTGCTGTGGCCATTGCGCCAAACTCGGCACAGCCAACGGCTGGCGCGATGGAGCAGATACTCGGAACGGGCAGGCCGGCCTCCTCGATTGTCGAACCGTCGCCAGCGCCAGTCGTCCCGCAGGGCCCGGCGGCCAGCCATAATGTGATTTCCCAGCCGCCCGTCTGCCGCATCCGCGCGGATGATGAATGCTACCAGACGGCCTCAGCCTGCCTGACGGCGCGCAGCGTGGGCGGCCTGTACGGGGTCGACTGGCGTGAGGGCAAACCGGCCGTGGTGCGCAACCGGGATGACCTGACAGAAGCCGACGAGACGCATGCCCGTGCCTGCGCAACGGACCTGCAGATCTGCCTCAGCGGAAATTGCTAGCGGCGGCCGAAGAACTTGATCGCGCCGAGCAGCCCGGCAATGGCCGAGCCGAGCCCGCCGAGCAGCACGAATAGCGGATTGGCCTGATCGGCAAAGGCGATGGCGCGGTTGATTCCCGATACCTGCACCGTGACCGTGTCGCGGAACGTGCGCAGCGGCACGACCGAGTCCTGGTCGATGGCGTAGATCTCGAACACGAGGTCATGGTCGCCTGCCGACAGGGGCATGACCGACCAGCGCCAGACATTCTCGGTTAATGGCGACAGGGACTGGATGCCGGGGGACATGGGGACGATTTCGAAATTGGCACCGCTGACACGGGCCTCGACCCGGTCGGAGACCCGGGCTTCGCCGGTGACGACATTGCCTCGGCCCGGCAGGGCATCGGCGGCGGTGTCATCGCCGGTGGCATCAATCGCAAGGGTCACGTCGAAGGCGCGCTTGTACTCGGCCGTCAGCGGCGTTTCGTGGGCAACCGGGACGGTCTGCAGGGTTTCAAGGAAGGCGGCGGCGCGCGACTGCTGGACGGCGGGTGAGGCGACGGATTCGGAGTCCGTGAAGGCCTCGGACGTTTCGCCAAGGCCGGCGAGGTCGTCAAACGCCGCTTCTGTCTCGCTGAAGGCATCTTCGGCCGAGGCGACGGAGGCCAGGTCGTCTTCGGCCGGCCCGCTGGACAGCGAGCGCATCCTGGACTCCGACGCGCGGCCTGCCGGTGCGACGGGTTCCATTTCGGCCTCAGCGGGGGCCTCCATCGC
>NZ_LADU01000022.1 GCF_000961795.1 Hyphomonas sp. BRH_c22 | reverse complement strand
ACGCCTGATCGGCTTGAACGCCACGACCTCGACCGAAACCTGACCGGTCGCATCCATCTCGATCAGGCTCATCGATTTTTCCGAGTCGGCCTCGTCGAAGCCGAAGGCCAGAGGCGAGCCGGAATAACGAATATGGTCAGCGCTGACCGATTGGGGGCGATGAAGATGCCCGAGGGCGACATAGTGCGCCCCGTCAAAAGCGGAGGTCCTGACCGTCTCTATGCCGCCAACCCGCGTCAGGGACCGCTCGCTTTCGCTGACCGAACCTCCGGTGACGAAGGCGTGCGCGACGATGATCCACCGCGCGCCTTCAGGAATCTGGGAGCGGGCGGCTGCGACTTGCGCCACCAGCACATCCTCCGGCGTATCAATGGTCTCGCTCTCAAAGCACTCGCGCGCCGCATACTCGTATGCGAACGGCAGCGCCGAGATTGCGACCGGGCCATGCTTGTCTGAGAGCAGAAGCGGTGCTTCCTCAGCACTGATCGCACCGCGGATGAGCCAGCGCGAGCGATCCGCCGCGATGGCTGAAAGGTCGATACGGTCCCCTGAGTCGTGATTGCCCGCGATCATGGCCACCGCGGCGTTGGTCTCGGTTTTAATTCGTTGGAGAAATCCGTTGAACTGCCGCACCGCACTTCGCGGCGGCGACGCCCTGTCGAAGACATCGCCGGCGATGATCAGCGCATCGACGCCATTGGCCTTCACCGCCTCGACGATCTGGTCGAGCACCGCTGCGTGATCCTCCTCCAGGGAGATCCCGTTGAACTGACGACCGAGATGCAGGTCGGAGGTGTGCAGCAGCTTCATGACTTGTTCCGTATATTTTTTATACGTATACTTTTTTGATGTATAGGTTAACAAGAGTCAAGAGAGGAAATTGGATGACGCTCGACGAGCTCAAACATGCCCAGAGACAGCGCCTATTGTTTCTCGACCGGTGCTTCACCTGGCGCGGCGTTGCGCGGCGGCGTGATCTCACTGAGCGATTCGGAATCTCGACGGCACAGGCCGCAAACGATTTTCGGGCCTACCTCGCTCTGATCGCTCAGAACGCGCCGGAATATGACGCCCACCTGAAAGCCTATGTCGCAGCGCGTGAACATCAGCCGATTGCGCCTTCTTCGATGCTGGACGTATTCGGCGTTCTCGACACGACCTCGGATGATGAGTTGCCCGCTGCACTGCCCCGCGCAAAGCGGTGGCTGGACCCATACGTCGCGACCGTGCTTCACGACGCCATCTCGAACCATCGAAAAGTCAGAATCGCCTACACCTCGATGAGCTCTGGTGAAACGGCTCCGCATTGGATCGCGCCAACACGGTTTATCTTCGATGGCGAGAGCATTCATTTCCGGGCCTACAGCTATAAACGCGGCGAGTACCGGAACTTTCATCCCGCCAGGATCGAACCGGAGAATGAGTTCCAAGCAGGAGAGATCGAGGCGCCTTTGCCTCTGGATACCGAATGGCACACGCTGAGCATCATCTGGCTCAGGCCAAGCGCGCGGCTCAGCGCCGCGCAAGCCGATGTGGTCAGGAGAGAGTACGGCTTCAGCGACGATCTCCTGAAAGTCGAAGTGCGCAAGGCGCTCGAGTTCTATCTTGACCGGCGTTGGGGCCTGAATGAAGCGGGTGCGAGACTGGAACGCGTGCGTACGGAGCATCTTCCAATCGAAGCAGGTTGACCAGAATATTCCCGATCGGGAATTTTATTCGAATGTCGCGCGTTCTCGAAAGAAATCTTCCCGAACGGGAATGCGGGTTCAAGCTTTATGGAGCTATGTGGGAACATCCATTAACGCAGCAGAGTGTCCAGGCTTGTCCGCTGCGCGGCGTGCTTTTCCGGATTCGTGTCTCGCAGTTTCAGGATGTTCTGCAGCTTCCACTGGACGGCGGGGAGGTCTGCCGCGAATGGCAATCCGATGACGTCGAAGTCCGGTTCGCCTTCGACCAGCGTTCGCAGAAATTGCGCGGCATTGCCGCTCAGACGGGACTGGACGTCTTCAATGAGCCTGACCCGCACGTGTTCCAGTTCAGCGACGCTGACAGCATCGACGGTCATGCCGGAAAACTCAGCCTCGAAGACGTTTGTTAAGAGTGCGAGGTTCGGATTCAGCAATTCATGTGGCGGTCGGCTGGAGCTCGCGACATAGACGAGGAAGGCCCGAAAGAGATCATCCGTGACGCCCTCATTCTCGTAAAGCAGCTTCACGTCGAACAGATCGCGCGGGTGCTGGCGGTCAAGCGCCGCATGGAGTTTGCCGGCATAGAGATCCTCGAACGCGACCAGTTTGGTCTCTGCGAACCCGAATTCGTCCTCGACCGCTGGTGAGACGCGTTTGGTTTCGGGCTCGAAGACCACGCCGCGTGTCACAGGGGAGGTTTCGACCTTCACGGTCGCAGATCCGCGCCGGAAAAGGACGCGGGTTGCGCCGCCGCCACCGCCTGCGATCCTGCTTGCGGTCACGCCTCGCACTTCCGAGCCTACCGCAGCGATGCGGTCCATGGCGGCGTCGATGTCCGCAAGGGACTGCACGCGGTCCCTGATCGGAAGGAAGGTCAGATCGACATCGACCGACAGGCGCGGGAGATCACGATAAAACAGGTTGATCGCCGTGCCGCCTTTCAGGGCGAAGTCGTCCTCTGCCGCCACCGCTGGCAGAATATCGACCAGCAGCCGGACCTGATCCACATATCGCTCACGCGCCATAGCGCGCCTCACTTTGCGGCATCAGCTCAGGCGGTACGGAGATCGCGTAACGCGGATGAAACTGTCCCTTCTCAAAGAGGGCGCGCGGCCCCGAGCCAAGGTCGAATCGCTCGGGCGAGAGATGTCGCCGCCAGGCATGGCCATGCTTGTCGGCAAAAACGAAGAAGAGCCGCTTGACCTTGATGCTGGTGCAGCACGCCAGCAGCTTTTCCAGTCGGCGGGGGCGCGCGGAGGCGAGGCCTTCGAAGGCCGTATCGACGATATGAACGCTCTCATGCTTGGGCAGCTCATCCAGCAGTTCGAGGATGGCGCGTTCCGGCGTTGAACATTTCAGTGGGCCAACCGGGGAGTCGACTTCCGTCGTTTCCTCATCAGCGTGCATGTCAAACAGTTTGGCGCTGTGCAGCCGGTAGCGGCCAGTCTCATCCAGCCGCTTGAGCCAGGTCGGATGCGCTTCGCCATAGAGGTGGACATCCTGATCGCCGCGCATCGGCAGATAATGGGCGAACCCCTGCAGCTCCAGCGCGGTCCGTCCGCCGACGACCGATGAATAGTCCATGACGTGCTGCAGCGAGCGCACGACGAGTTGCCAGTCTGCGCTGCGAGCATCAGCCTGCGGGCGTCGGTAGAGGCCACGTACGACCGGTTCGAGCCAGCCGCTGTCGATGTATTTGTGGGCGAGCATGCGCGTGATGCCATGTCGCTGCAGCGTCGGCGTATCGACCAGCCGCCCGGGCAGGACGGTCTCCAGCAGCCATTTTAGCTTTGTCTCGTTTTGTCGCGTCATGGGATACAAAATAGCTGGGTTTCGAAATTTGACAAGCAGAGAATTTCGAGTGCAACCTTCTTGGTATACCCAATGGATACTAAAATCGCCCAGTTCGAAACATGTTGATTCCAGCGAACTTGGCTAAACGATCCTGCTAAGGCTGATCCAGCGTTTCGGCACTTGACCAGCTCTCGCAATTTTCGCGATCTCTCTGCGCAACTGGCAGGTTTGGCCCACTCTACTACCGGTAAAGAAGATCAAGTCGTCAGGCAAAAATTCGCCAAAAATGGTCGTAGGAATGCGGCTGGGCGAATGTCCGGTTTTGGGTTTGACCGATCAATCGATGCTGGCGCAGTAAGTGCCCAAGCCCGGGAACTCCGGACGCGCCTTCCGGAGCGGCATAGTCACACTAAGGCGTTGTGCGACCGGGCGGAAACGTCAATTCGAACTGCCGCTTCTACTTGCCCCATCTCGCATCCTAGACTTGCCGATTTGAGACCGTACGACAAGGTCGCTCCGCCTACCGGCTTGGGTTAGTCATCATCTTCAATTTCGTTGTTTTGAGCCTCGCTAGACTCCTGCTCGGACTGCGCAGCGATCTTTGCTCCTAGGTCATAGGGGCCCCAAACATATGCCAAAGCCGCCAAACCCAACGTCGATCCCAGCGCGAGCCCCAATGCACCGCGGACCCCGCCTTCGAAGAATGACCGAGCACCGCCGAACAGTGTAATGGCCAACAAGTTGTATTTAGTGAAGAGGGCGAACACGAGGATTGCTGCAGCATGCCCAATCGCGAGAACCATGATTGCGGTCCCTGCTGCTTCGTGCACTTCCAGCAGAGGGGAATCTTCACCTTGGCCGAGGCCGACCACGCCCAACCCTACAGCAATGGGTATGATTGCCAGAAAGAGAAACCCGCCAATACGCGCGCCTTGCATCATGAGTGGTGCAAAGGCTTTAGGTCCCTTGGAAAGATTGGGCCATTTCAGACGCCATGCGTCCTTCACAAATGGGCGAATATTGCCCAGCAAACGCGTACCCAATCGTGCAAGAACGAGCGCCAGCGCCGCGGTGCCGGCGGCAATATGCACAAGCCCACTTCCATCATCCGGCTTGGGCGCCAGCAAGGCAACCGTCACGGCGATCGCCAAGCCCCAATGAAAAGTTCTCTTGCTCAGCGCCCAGTTCGTGGCATTTGGTACGCCCATTTCGCATTCTCCAGGACAATCGACGAGTAAGGTCAAAGGTTGATTGCAGATGTTGATCAATTCAGTGTACGCACATTATCATCTGACGTTCTGACAGGATCCTGACGACACTGGCAAAAAGCGAATAGTTTACCGGCTAAATTTATCCCTGAATCGGTGGGTGCTGACACCGAATTGGTGTCATTGTCGCGGGCGAGCTTTGGTCCATCGCTCAATGCGTTTTGAGGACACTAAAGAATCCCGAAGGCGACGCCGCGGTGAGGAGTTTTCTGCCACCACACCGGAACAAGTCGTCCCGATGACGGCGCCTGACAACTTCGAGGCTGCCAGGCGCCGCCCGATGCCGGCAGCCACAGAGTGGCAGCAGCACTGGATCGACCGTGGGTGGGGGGACTCGGTCGATCGTCAGGGTTCGGATTATGTGAGGCTTATGCGCAGATTTAGCCTATTTTGGCGCATGCCCGCTCTTTTATTTTGAGATCGACTTCAGCGAGGCATTATACCCGGCGGCATGGGTCGCTTCGTCGGCAGCGATCTGACGGAACATTGCCGCCACTTTCAGGTCGCCGTCTGCTTCAGCCTGATTGGCGAAGTCGATGTACATCTTCGACGCTTCATAGGATTCGCCGGCAATCGCTTCCTGCAGATCCTCAGCGTCTGTCGTACCGAGGCCAAGAGCGTAGGCTTCCCGATCGAAGTGTTCGTTGGCTTCCACATTCGACGCATCCCGGAATTGCTTTGCGATTTCCGGATGGCCCGAGGCTTCTGCCACTTCAGCGTAACGCAGGTATTTAAGGCTCGCATAGGCTTCGCCGCGCATAGCGGCGTCGAGATTGGCACGGGTCTGTTCGGACAGGGCGGTTGCCTTTGCTGGCCCCTCTGCCGACGCCTGAGTAGCGAATAAGGACAGGCCGACAACGGCCATGGCGAGAGATGCTGAGAGTTTCATCTGGATAGCTCCTTGGGCTTAAAGCTGCGGAGGCAGCCCGGTCCTTTTGACAGCCGCTTCTGACAGAATGCTGACCTGAAGTACGATTTCCGAGCATCGCCCCCATTCGCAAATTTGAGCAGTCCATGAGACGGGCTCCGCTTAGGGCACGCGTCAGGACCCTGTCAGAACTCCGCGTTAAATGAACCTCTACCGGAACTGTCCGGTCGTCAGAAAGCCGGAGAAATCTTATGAAGACTATATTCAAACTCGTGCTCGTTGCCGCAGCTGTCGGCTTCGCACCGGCGGCGTTCGCTTCTCCGGAATGCACCACGAAGCCGCAATCTGAATGGCTCACGCCAGATCAGATGAAAGTCATCATTGCAAAGATGGATCTGAAGGATGTCAAAGTGTTTCAGGTCTCCGGCAGCTGCTACGAGATCTATGCCCACACCAAGGACGGCCATCGCGCGGAGATCTACTTCAATCCGGTGAACGGTAAAGTTGTCGAAAAAAATGTCGACTGACATGACCTCCGTTGCACCTACTTCGCCTGACCTCAAGGTTGCCAAAAAGCAGGTCAAAGTGTGGGATCCTGTCGTTAGGATGATCCACTGGACGGTCGTTGTGGGCGTGTTTGCGAATCTGACAATTTTGCGTGAATCGAGCGATACCCACCAGATCGTCGGCTATGTCGTGCTGGGCGCCGTGGCCTGCCGGATCGTGTGGGGCCTTGTTGCCCCGGGCCATGCACGGTTTTCGTCGTTTGCTCCGACACCGAAGAAGGTCTTGGGCTATTTCGCCGCGATGCGAGCGCGCAGGGAGCCGCGATACTTGGGGCATAACCCTGCCGGGTCGCTTATGATGTTCGGTCTGATTTTTCTGATACTGTTGATCAGCGCGACGGGGTGGATGATGAGCCTCGACCAGTTCTGGGGTGTAAAATGGGTCGAAGAGGTGCATGAGATGGCGGCCAACGTGATCATCGGTGCAATTGCCGTTCATGTGCTTGCCGCTGTCTATGTCAGCGTGAAGCACCACGAGAATCTGCCGCTTTCGATGATCACGGGGCGTAAGCGGCCTGCCGCAGAAGGAGATGTCGACAATGCGCCTGCTGCTGGTCGAAGATAACCGGCGCCTCGGCGAGCTCGTATGCGAGGGGCTCAGGACTGCGGGTTATGCGGTCGATTGGGTCACATCCATTGACGAAGCCGAAGCGGCGCTTGAAGCCGCACGCATTGATCTGATGCTGCTTGACCTGGGGCTGCCGGATGGGGACGGCATCGATCTCATCCGGCGCCTGCGCCGCGCAAGAAACATGACCCCGATACTCGTACTCACAGCTCGAAGCGGATTGAATGACCGGATTACCGGCCTTGACTCAGGCGCGGACGACTTCCTCGTAAAGCCTTTTGCAATCGAAGAACTTTCCGCCCGTTGCCGAGCACTTTTGCGGCGGCCGGATCGTGGATTGCCACCGCAGCTGATACTCGGAAATGTAGCTCTGGACCCGGGCGAGCGAACTGTTTCAGTTGGTGATGTCCGACAGGATCTTGGCCGCAAGGAGATCGACCTGCTTGAGGTGCTGCTTCGCCGGGCCGAGCATGTCGTGTCAAAACCGATGCTGGAAGATTCGATGTACAACATGAATGAAGATGTGAGTGCCAATGCCATAGAGGCAGCGGTTTCACGTCTGCGCCGGCACTTGAAAGAGGCGCAGGCTACCGTCGAAATCCGTACGGTGCACGGGTTGGGTTACTCCATCTCGGCTCAGCAAAAATCATCATGAGTGACGCCGGCGGGCGCGTCCCCAAGAGACCTAGCTTGTTCCGGCAGATCACTGTCCGGTTAGCCATCTTCGCGGTCATCTTTGCCCTCGTTGACGTTGGTATTGTCGTCTTCACTTATCTTAGCCAACCGCAGACTTTGGCCCAGGAGCTCCTGGATCTGGAGGTTTCGCGCCTTGACCCCGACGATGTGAGACAGCGGACTAACCGTGCGAACCCCTCTGCCGGTCTTCGCTGGTCCTACGAGCTTGTTGAGCCGCTTGGCGCCGATGCCGACCGAGCTGCGGACGATCCGGCATCCCGGTTGATAGACTGGACCAAGCGCGAACAAATTCCCGGGGGGTACCGGATTACCGGACTGCGGTCTGTCGAGCACGAAGGAGAGGCAACCTGGATCCGCCTGGAATTTGAAGGCCGCGGCCTTAGCCCTTTCTCCGAAGTCATCGGTCGGGAAATCGTCCAGCATGTTGCGCTGCCACTCGTACCCTTGTCGATCCTGCTGCTCGTCTTCAATGCGCTGGCTGTTCGCAGCGTTTTGAAACCGCTGTTTGAGGCGGAGCAGCAGGCGCTCGATATGGATCCCGGAAAGCCGGACCAACGACTTTCAGTATCAGCAGCGCCGCGCGAAATCACGACACTCGTCGATGCGCTCAACGGTGCCTTCGAGAGGCTGGACAAGTCCGTCGCCACCCTCAGGGATTTCACCGGCTTCGCGGCGCATGAAATGCGAACGCCTTTATCGATTATGTTGCTGACTGCGGGCAAGCTTCCGGCCGGCGAAACACGCCAGCAACTCATTGAAGACATCCGGTCCATGTCTCGGCTGGTGGGGCAGTTACTCGAACTGGCGCAAGCCGAAGCGCTGATCCTTGCTGATCCTCCGGTTGTGAATCTGGCTGAGATTGGAAAGGCTGTCTTTTCGGCCCTCGAAGAGGTTGCGAGTGCCCGCGGCCAAAGCCTGAAATTCACGGATCTTGGCAATTCAGATGCGTTAGCTCACCCTGAGGCTGTCTACCGCATCTACCGAAACCTGATCGACAATGCGATTGCGCACGCGCCGTCGGATAAGCCGATTGAAGTGACAGCGGGACCCGGACCAACAATCTCCGTGCAGGATTTTGGCCCTGGAATCCCGTTGCCTGACCGTACACGGATATTTGAGAAGTTCTGGCAAGGCGGCACGCGCGGGGATGGTGGGGCGGGGCTTGGGCTTGGGATCGTGAAGCGTCTGGCCGACGCGCTCGGCGCTGAAGTAACACTGGATTGTCCAGCTACTGGCGGCGCCACCTTCTCCGTCACGTTCCGAGCAAAAGTTGGGAATTAGCAGCTGACCGATCGACGCGCGGTAAATTCCTCGCCAATCGTCACGTCGAGTGGCGACGATCTGTTGATGCTGGAACAGTGATCTTCTCTGGATTAAACGGCTTGAAAACTGGAATCTTGAGACTGGCGCGCGGCCCGAAAGCTTCCCAGTTTCGTCAAACCCGACATTCGATGAGTAGATTGCAACAGGCAACTTTGGGCCAATCATACTCATTCGCCGTACTGGCATTGAATGGCGAAGTGTCTTCGAAACTGACATTCGTAACAACCGGACTAGCGAGTCTGTTCAAGATCGAAACGCGAGTCAGTTTTCATGCAACTGACAAAACGGGACGAACCCAACCAAGACGCTTGCCCACCCGCCATCACTCGCGACCTTCGAGCGCGTTCATGACGGCGAGGCCGACGCTCTTGGCGGCCTCCATCGCATGACGATCCGACAAATGGGCATAGCGCTGCGTGGTCTCAGGACGGCTATGACCGAGCAGTGTGCCGATGACCGGAAGCGACAGGCCGTTGGCCAGCGCGAAACTCGCAAAGCTGTGGCGAAGATCATGCTTCCTGACATCCGGCAGTCCCGCTTCCTCGCGCACCAGCCTCCAGACCGCCTGCGTCCCGCAATAAGGACCTGTGCCCGCATTATTGAGAAAGACCCAGGTCGGGTGCAGTCGCGGCAAAGCCTTGAGAATGTCGAGGACCTGCGGCGAGATCGGCCGGATCGACCGGCCTGACTTGGTCTCTTCAAACCGGAAGAAGGAGCGGTCGAAATCGATCTCCGACCATTTCAGCTCTTCGATCTCTTTGGTGCGTGCGCCCGTCATCAGCAGGAGACGGATAATCGTTATTCCGGTCACACGCCTATCCATTTGTTCCCACTCATCAAGGCATTTACCGAGACGGTGGGCCTCAGCCACAGAGAGGTAGCGTTCCTTCTTGCCATCCGGCGCGAGCCTCAGATTGGCCGCAACATTCTGGTCCACGAAGCCGATATCTTTCATATAGGCTAGGACACTCTTGAAGCTGACCATTGTCCGCTTCGCCGTCCCGGCACCGCCCGTGGCGCGGCGAACCCCATGCTTCTTGGTCTTCTGAACCACAGCCGTCCGGCCGGCGGTGATATCATCACGCAAGAGTTCGACATCCCGGCGCGTGAGTTCACGAAGCTTCTTGTTGCCGATTGCAGGGATGAGGTGAGCATCCATCCGGCTCATCTCATTCCGGATGTTACGCGGGTCTCTGGCTTTACCTGTTCGCCGGTTGCGGTGCGCCGCTTCGGCGTGCCAGATCTCGATGGCTTTTGCGACGGTGATGTCTGCTTTGGCCTTGGCGGCAGCGTCAATCTCTTCCCGGCGATCCTCTCCGAGGCGGGCATTGGCAAGATAGACCTGAGCCTCTTTGCGGGCCATCTCGCACGTCATCGTATTGGACGCGGCAATGCTCACCCGTCTCTGTTTTGCGCCGCGCCCAACGCCGACCCGATAAGATACAATGTAGGCCTTGCGCCCATTCGCGGCGATCCTGAGACCAAAGCCAGGAAGCTCCTTGTCCCAGATAATGTAAGGCGACTTTTTCGGGTCGGCCAAATCGACGACACGCTTCGTAATCTTGACCTTTTTTCCTATTTTTGACATCCAATCCTCCGGTTTGTCCGGTGGCGACTGGGTTTCCTGACTTTTGAGTCAGCACGGAGTCGGACAAATAAATCCAAAAACTCCAGCAACTGCGGGCCATTGAGCCCGAATTTGAGTCAGCACCATGTCAGCACCGCGAGCCGTAAACGGCTCCAATTTCTCGCAAGGTCTCGCAAAACCGCGACCCTCAAAAGTCATCATAAACCACGCTAAGTGCTTGTGTTAGAACGTTTTTTCGCAAGAACTTGCAAGGTGCTGCTGACTCTCGCAAACATGGTAGGGTCAAACTCCGAAGGCAGAGGTCACAGGTTCAAATCCTGTTGGGTGCACCAAGGTTTTCAGTGTCCGACCCGGACACATAGGTAACAGTATGTACCGGAGAGATGGGTTACACTTTTGCTCCGAACGGGTTGTCGATTATCTGCAGGGTTCTCTGCTCGAGGTCAACGTATCCGAGGTCATAGTGCATGAAGGAGACGAGCCATAT
>NZ_LADU01000081.1 GCF_000961795.1 Hyphomonas sp. BRH_c22 | reverse complement strand
GTGGCCTTCAGCTCGAATGCGACAATCGTCATCGGGCCGACCTTGGAGAAGGAGGAGAGCGTCGTATCGACGCTGATCGTTCCGTCGTGCGGGCCGACCTCCATGAAGACCTGGCCGTCGCCATCGAGATTGCGGAAGCGTTCGCCGCCTTCGAGGGCGAAGCCGCAATGGCTGGCGAGCCAGCCGCAGGGCTGGAGCACGATTTCGGAGAGCACGGCAAAGGGCATGTGGCCATTGGCATTGTCGCGGAAGTACCAGGCGTCGGCGGCGATATCGTATTCGGCCACGACGCGGGCCCCGGTCTCTTTCACGCCCGGGCGGGTCGAGACGTGGGTGACGCGGGTCATCATGTGATAGGGCGGCTGGGGCAGGCGCGGGGCGCGGCCTGCGGTGTCGAAGGGGAGGTAGAGGTCTCCAAAGGCGGCGGAGGGGGCGCTGGCGGCGCAGTTCAGCAGGGCGGCATGGTCGCCCCGGCTTTCGCCCATCGGACCGACGCGGAGGGGCGTGGCGGTCGTGTGCGGCGCGGGCCAGTCCTTGCGCAAACGAATGGCAAAGCGCGGGCAGTGGAAAACTTTCTTGCCGTCGGAACGGGCGAGGAGCGAGGCGTAGAGGACCGGGCTTTCGCCATCCACGATGTCGTCGATGAAGACTTCATAGGTCACTTCGTGGGCGCGGTCAGGGATGACCTGGCCACGGCAGACGAATTTCGCGGTTTCGCCGGGCATGGGTTCGAAGATGTAGCCGTCGCGTTCAATGGTAACACCTGCGGCGGCGGCGTAGAATTCCAGCGCCTGTACGGCGGCTTCGGCCATCAGCGTGCCGGGCATGCAGGGGTCTTCATGGAAGTGGCCCTGATAGAACCACGCGTCCGTTGGCACTTGAGCGCGGGCCTTGAGATAGCCACGTCCCCATGGGCCGCCGGTGGGATCGAATTCCGTGATCTCGTCAAAGAAGACCAGCTTGTCGTCCGGCAGGTGGGCCGGGCGGGAATGGGCGGCGCAGAATTCGAAGCCCTTGCCGAAGCAGGCGAGCGCATCCCCGGCGCGGAAGGCGGCGACGTCCGGTGCGGTGAAGGCGCGTTTGGTGCTGGCACGGGAGGTGTCGAAGGGGTGGGGCGAGGGTGTGGGAGGGGCGTCGGTGGCGGCGTCCCAGATCACACCCTTGCCGGTGGCGAGTTCGTCATCGGTGAAGAAGCCGGCCTGGCCATTGCGGACGGAGAAGACCTTCCGGTCACCAACCATGCAGTCATACTGGAAGAAGAACATGCGCACGCCCGCGAGGGTAGCGTGGCCGGTAATCTCGATCTGGAAGGCGAGCGTGTCGCCGGGGCCGGGCAGGCCGCCATCGTGGAAGGTGATCTCGCAGCCGAGCAGGCGGTAGACGCGTTCGTTGCGGTTTTTCAGGTCGGCGCCCATCCAGCCGATCAGGGTGAGATCGGCCTGTCCGCACTCGATCAGCGGACCGGGGCGGACACGGCCATTGCGGACATGCCAGTCATCCGCCTTGAGGTCTGTTTCGGTCCAGATCACGCCGGTGCTTTCAACGCCTGCTTCAGCGTCGATGCCGGTAATGCGGTCAACCAGCAGGAGCGGCGGGGCCGGCAGGCGGACCTGGCGGTCAAAACCGTCCTGTCCGGTGAAGGCCGGGCCGAAGAAATCCGACATCAGGCCGCGCGTGGACGCCTCGATGGCCGGGCGGGTCCAGTTGGGGCCGCTGGGCGAGCGCGGCATGAGCGGTGTGGCGCCGGCGACGACCTTGCGGGGCGGGGTGCAGGTGCGGGGCCTGGCCACGGCCGCTGGCTTGGCTGGCGCAACGGGTGTCAGCGGGGTGTGACTGGGGGTGTAGTGGGGGGGTGGCAGGTGCGGGGCGGGCGGCAGGCCGCCTGCGCTGCGCGTTTCGGGAACCTGGGGTGTGGGATAGTGAACCGGCTTGGTAAGGGGCATGGGGTCGGTTCCTGTCCAGGGATTGTTTCGGGCGGCGTCCAGACGGCTCGCCACACAGGCAATATTGATGTCCCGGCCATCGGCAAAGAGCGTGGCGGTGAGATGGGCAATCTGGCCGAGGTCTGACGCGACGATCCGGTCGGTGGCGACGGCGACATGCGGCTTGTCGCCCAGCACGCTGGTGATGGCGCGCGAGAGCGTGGCGCGGGGACCGACTTCAACAAAGGTACGCACGCCATCCTCGTAGGCCTGGCGGACCGTGGCCGGGAAATCAACCGTGCCGACGGCTTGCCGCGTCAGCATGTCAGCGACGCTGGCTTTGGTCGGCGCGTAGCTGGCATTGATGGCATTGGCGTAGAGGCGGATGCCGGGCACTTTGGAGACCGGGCGGGTGTGCAGCTTGCGCCAAGTGTCCTCGAATGGCTTCATGGCCTTGGCGTGCACGATCAGGTGCTGGTTCATGGCGGCGCCGGAGCCCGGGCCGAGTGCTTCCGCCACGGCGCGGCAGGCCGATGCCGGGCCGCCGATCAGGCAGTCTTCCTGCGAATAGATGATCGTGATTTCGACCTTCGGGTGGCTGGTCATCGCGGCGCGAAGCCGTGTCAGGGGCGCCTTGATATGCCAGTTGGCCCAGTCGGCCGGCACGTTCGGCCCCCAGGCCGCGTGCGCCGTTTCGAACTCGCCGCCGAGGTGGCGTTCATACATGGCCGCGTCGTCGATCTCGTCGAGCAGCTTGCCGGGATCTTTCCAGAAGCCGAACGCGAAGAGGGCATTGCTTTCGCCGAGCGAAAGGCCGATGGCGGCAGTGGGCGAGACGCCGAGGATATCACGCAGCAGGATGGCATGGGCCTGGCTGACCAGTGTGCCTGCGCAGAGCTGTTCGTATTCGGACAGATCAGAATGCGTGAGCAGGTGGGCCATGTCCGATGCGCGCGACATGCCGGACAGGGTTCTTCCGAGTTCCGGGAAAGCCATGAAGAGGCCGCGCGACATGCGGGCATAGACGGCCGCCGAACCGGTAAAGACGAAGGCGAGTTCGCCTTCGGGCGCGCCTTCGCCATAATAGACATGATCGCCGGAGGGGGCCGCGTCGCGTTCGAGCGCCGTGGCAGAGGTGCCGATCAGGTCTGCGAGGGCTGTTTCATTCGTCGCGGTAAGGGCGATGCGGCACTTGCCCTTGCCGCCGGTCTTGCCGGTGCGAAGCTTTTTGGCGAGCGAGGCGCGGGTGGCGCCTGCAGCCCAGTAGAGGTGAGGCGGCGGGCGGAGCGGATCGGGGCTCGGACGGGCCGGAAGGCCGGTCAGGTGAACGCTCGCGCCTTGCGACAAAGCACTGGCGGGAGCGGTGACGGTGTGCCGGGGGTGTTCGCCGGACAGGTTGGGGGTCGCGCAGTCGTCGGTGATGAGCTGGTCGCGCGACATGAGCAGCGCCGCTGCCGCAAGCTCGAACAGGGGCGAGGCAGCGGGGGCGGAGCCGTAAGTCTTTGCAAAGAGGGGTGAGGCCTCACCGGCACCACCCCATTGCACCTGGCCCAGGGAGGCAAGGATCGGGTCGCCTGCCGCTTCGGCGTCTGCCTGGCGTTTGAGGACGAGGGCGGCGGCCGTGTCGCCCGCGTGACACGTACCGAGTTCGGCGAGCGCAGCTGCGGCGACCGGCTCAGTGGCGAAGTCTGCGGCGGCGACGATGGCCATGTCGAGCCGCCCGGCGCGCAGGGCGTCGAAGGCGACATCGAGGGCGGTCAGACTGGAGACGCCTTCGGAGGAGATGGCATAGCCCTGTCCGCGCAGGTCTTCTGCCGAAGTGATGCGGTTGGCGGTCATGTTGGCCATGGCGCCGAGTACGGTGGCGGCCTGCAGGGGCGGCGCGATGCCGTCCTGCGCAGCGGCGTATTCAGGTGTGCCGGGCGTCAGGCCGAAGCGCTTTGCCACACGTTCGCGCAGGAGCCAGCGCGCGGAATCGGCTGCGCAGCCCATGCCGACGAAGACGCCGCAGCGTTCTGCGTCAGGCCGCGCGATGCCGTTCAGGGCAGAGCGTGTGAGCGAGAGCACGGCGAGTTGCTGGGCCTCTGCCTGCAACAGGTCGTTCGGTGGGGTGCGGGCATAGCGCGGGTCAGCGCCGATGGTTTCCGCAGGCCGGGCCGGGCTGACCGGATGGTTCATCAGACGGCGTAGCACATCGCGTTCGCCCTTATCGCTGCCGCCCATAAGGCGGGCGCTGCAGATGACAATCTCGTCTGACTCAGTTTGCGGGAGGGCGACCTGCACCGCGCCTGTGACCGGCTGGTGCTGGTCGAGGATCAGGTGGGCATTGTTGCCGCCGAAGCCGAAATTGCTGATCGCGGCGCGGCGGGGCGACTGGCCGGTTTGCCAGTTGGCAGGTTTGGCGAGTGGCTGAAGGGCGGGTGACTTCACCGCGTCGATCAGGTCTCCGTCGAGCGGCATGGAGGGGAGCGTTTCGTGCGTCATGGCCTGGGTCAGCTTGAGCAGGCTGGCGAGGCCTGCGGCCGTAATCAGGTGGCCGGTATTGGCCTTGAGCGAGCCGATGGGGAGATGGCGGTCTGTGCCAAACACGCTTGCCGCAGCAGCGATTTCGACACTGTCGCCGACGGATGTGCCCGTGGCGTGGCATTCGAGGAAGCCAACGCTGTCCGGCGCAAGGCCCGCCTCGGCATAGGCGCGGCGCATGGCCTCTGCCTGGCCTTCACTGTCAGGCGCGAGGAGGCCCTTTCGCTTGCCGTCATTGGACAGGCCGATGGCGCGGATGACGCCATGAACCGTGTCTTTGGCCGTCACGTCGCAGAGGCGTTTCAGCACGACAGCGACAGCGCCTTCGGCGGGCACGAGGCCGTCTGCCCCCTTGATGAAGGGGCGGGAGCGGCCCGTCGGGCTGAGCGCCTGTAGCGCATCGAAGCCGATATGGAGGATCAGGTTGTCAGCGGCGTTGACCGCGCCGACGAGAGCGACATCGATCTGCCGTGTCTGGAGCTTCCGGCAGGCGATTTCGAGCGCGTAGAGCGAGGAGGCGCAGGCCGCATCCAGCGCGAGGACCGGCCCGGTCGCGCCGATGGCCTGCGCGAGGACGTGTGCCGGGAAGCCGGAATTGAAGGCATCCGTCGCGGGGCGCGCGGATTGTCCATAGGTCCAGATATCGGCGGCGTAGGCGGACTTGGCGCGGCTCGGATAGGACAGGTTGGCGAGGAAGACACCGCGCCTGTCGGATGGGGCGCTGGTCTTGCCGGCTTCGCTCCAGGCTTCGAGCGCGGCATGGAGGGGCCATTGGCAGACCGGGTCGAGCGCCGAGACGTCGAGGCCGGGGAACGTGGCACGCTTTGGGTCGAAGACGGTATCGAAGCCGGAGACGAAGCCTGACACGTAGGGTAGCGCGGTCTGTTCGGCGTCCGTCAGGCCGAAGGCGCCTTTTGCCGGGCGGGTGATGAGGCAGGCATTGCCGGCCACGGCCTGCCAGAGCGCATCGGGCGAGAGGGCGCCGGGCAGTACGCAGCCCTGGCCGACAATGGCAATCGGTTCGAAGCGTGTCATTCGCCGCTCCACTCATCCCCGACGAGGAGTTCGACAAGGGTGCGGTCGCCGTCGAGGAGCTGGTCAGCGAAGATGCGTGCGCCATCGGCCTGATTGATGAGGGCGATGCCCTGCTGGGCGAAATGGGCGGCGAGGCCGGCATCGACCATGCCGCCATCCCATGGGCCCCAGTTGAAGGATTTCACCTGCGCGTGGGGAAGCTGTGCATGCAGCTGGCGGGCAAGCTGGTTGAGGCTTTCATTCGCCATCGCGTAATCGGCCTGGCCCATATTGCCGAACAGGGCGGAGGCCGACGAGAAGAGGCCGATATGGGTCAGCTGGCTCATAGTGATGGCGCCGAGCAAGGCGAGGAGTCCGTCGATCTTGGGGCCGAAGACCTTGCGGACTTCTGCTTCGGTTTTCTCCATGGCCAGCCTGTCAGCCAGAACGCCGGCGCCGTGCACAAGGCCGGTAATGGCGCCGTGCTGGCTCTGGATGGCGTTGATAGCCGAGGCAAGCGTGGCCGTGTCTGAGAGGTCGAGCTGGACATAGTGCGCGATGGCGCCAGTCGCAGCGAGGGCGGCGAGCGTGTGTTCGATCTCCTGGCCTGCAAGGGCGGCGCGGGCGGCGCGGTCTATGTCGGCGGGCTTGACCTTCTGGCCGCTGGCGACGGCCTGCTGTGCGAGGGCGGCGCGGAGGGTCTTGAGGTCTGTCGTGCGGTCTATGCCATGCGGCCACGGGCTAAGGGCG
>NZ_LADU01000054.1 GCF_000961795.1 Hyphomonas sp. BRH_c22 | reverse complement strand
TATTGAAGTCACAAGATTGACATGTATCGTCAAGCCAACTGACGCATATTAATGATTAGTCGTCTGTTTTCTTGCCAGATATGCAACAGATTTGACAAATAGGGATGATTTCGCCAGCCAAGGCAAACCATTCAAAATGGATTGGACCCAAATAAAGCGTCGGGGTTTCAACCTATGGCTATTTTTTGTCAGGAAACGCTATCAGTCCTGTCCGTCATGGCCGTGCGATTGGACGAAACGCCCACCTCGCGCCTGAACACGGCATAGAGGCCAGCGACCAACATCACAGAGCTGCAGACCGTGGCCCAGGCTGCACCAATCAGGCCGAGAGCCTGAACCATCCAGATCAGAAGCGCCACATATATTGCCGCGACGATCATCCTGACCATCAGGACCCGACCAGGCCTGCCGAACGCCACCAGTGCCGGCTCAATCGCGACACCGCAAAGCTCGAAGGCGGCCGCAATGGTCAGAACGATCAGGACAGAATATACAAAGAGATAGGCGTCTCCGCCTACCAGTTGCAAGGCGAACTGGCCAAAGGCTACGATGATGCCCACCGCGAGCAGGCCAGCCAGGCCGGCGGCAACCGTAGCGCGCGCGACCACCTGCCTCACCTCTTCGTGGCCAGTCACGGCGAGCTTGGCGAGTTCGGGGTAGACAGACCGGGCGAGAGCGAGGGTCGGCTTGTGCAGTGCGCCTGCCAGTTGTGTGGCAATCTTCAGGCCGCCTGCCGCCACGCTGTCCAGCGCCCAGCCGACGGCCAGCACAGGAAACTGCTTCCAGACGAGGCTCAGGGATGTCGTGAAATTGGTCGCCCAGGCGAATTTCCAGATGTCAGGGTTCTCCTGCACGACCCCCCGCAGCCGCGGGCCTTTTGCTGAAACCCGGCCCGTGCTGCGCCGGCTGACCTCTCGCAGGCTGGCCCACCAGATCGCGGCGGTCGTCACCAGTTCGGCGAGACTCCACGCGACAAGGTAGCCGAGGATCGACGCTCCGGTCATCCAGGCCACCAGCGCGCCCGCGAGGCGCATCGCGGGAAGCACTGTTTCAGCATAGGCTGCGAGGTCGAAGCGGTCGAACAGGCGCAGGATGCCGGTTGGTGTGCCGCGCAGCCCGAACAGGAGCGAGATGCTGAACAGCATGGCCAGCGTCTGCTCGCTATCCGACCAACCGAACTGCGCCCCGATAAGATAGACGCCCGCCACGCCGAGGACTGCCCCGGTTGAGGCGGCCCCGAGGTCAAGAAGGGCCGTGAAGCAGATGACCCGTCCCAGCTTGTCATGTTGACCTGCGGCCACATGCACGGCGCCATAGCGGACGAGAGTCTGCCAGGACTGGAACTGGGCCAGGTTTGAAACGGCCTGGCCGTATGACAGGATCAGCGCAAATACGCCAAACGGCTCCGCGCCCAGACTCCGGGCGGCCAGCGCGAGGTAGACGAGACTGAAAATACCGCCGACGCCCTTGCCAGCCAAAAGCCAGCCGGCATTGCGAATGGCGCGCTTGACGGGCCCCTCACCTTGCCTGGCTTTGATCGTCAACCTGTTGTCCCTTTCACCATGGCCGGGTCCGGCCGGCTCAACGCAGCCAATCGCCACAGACGCATTTAACCAGCGCGCGGACAATGAACCGCAAGACTGCATCGGCAGACCTGATTTATTTATAACACTTTGGCAAGCGCTCTGGGCGTCTCACTAGGGACGGCAGGATCCGACGAGGCGGGATAATACGACACCGGGATTCGCTGTGGCCAACCGGGACAGGGTGGCCGTTTCCAGCCACCCTGTCCTCAGGGACGGCTTCAGGATTAGCCAGCGCGAGCCAGATCGGGCTCACGCGCGATATCCGAAACCCTGAGGGCCAGGCGCCCGGCCCAGGCACTTCGCGGCTTTTGCTGAAGGCGCTCATGCGACAGGGCCTCAGCCACCGGCTTCATCTTGCCCCGGATCGCGGCATGCAGCGCCGTCAACGTCAGAATGTCCCGCTGCGCATGGCTGCCGCCGAAGCGCTGGGCGATGCCGCGCACCCCGAGAATCTGTTCCGCGGCTTTGGCAAAACGTCCCGCCCCGAAATCGGCAAAGCCCTGGGCCAGCGGAAGGCCGATTGCCCGGGTGAGATAGGCGTTGTCACCCTCACACGAAGCAGCACGCTTCATGGATTTCAGGGTCAGCTCAACCAGATCATTCCGGCCCGCCCCGACAAACGCCATCAGTGCGTGCAGGTCGTTGAAGGCATAGTTACCGTCTTCTGCTGCCCGTTCCCATGCAGCGGCGAGCGGCTCGAAGCGGTCGCCAACATCCACGCCTTCGAGCAACAGACGCCAGAGGAGTGAGGACGCGTCGATCCCTTCGAGGAGAACCTGCGAGTCCGGGTTGGGGCGGACCTGCGTATCATACAGGCGCAGCACTTCGTCCGTGTTGCCGGCGTCGAGATACAGAAGCGCAAGATGCCACCAGTTGTGGTAGGCAAAGCCACTTTCCGGGGCCCAGTCTTGCGCAGTGTCTGCGAGCCAGGGAATACCGGCATCGAGATCGCCGCGCATCTCGTTCACATGCGCGACAGCATGGACAGCCCAGCCATCCCGCGGGTCGATTGCCACGGCCTCCTTGCCGTAGTCTTCGGCAAGGGCAAAGTCGCCGCATTCCTCAAATCCGAAAGAGGCCATGCCCATGAGGACGCCATAGCCATCCTCGCCGCGCCGGAACGCACGAAGGGATTGAACCGGTCCGTCTCGCAGCTCTGTTTGCATGCCGAGGAAAAAGCAGCCCGTGTGCGCAAACTGGACCGCAAGCAGATCGCGCGGCATCTCCCGCGCGAGGCTGGCGAGCCGTCGCGTGCCGTCAAGATAGTAGCCGTCAGACCAGTCCCGGGCGGCGGCGAGATGAATTTGGTCGCGGTTCGACAGACGGGAAACGGCGCCTGCACGAAGGCTCTTGTCAACCTCGTCGGCCAGCGCTTTGTCGGTCTGCTGAACAAGCAGACCCGCCCTTGCGGCCCAGGCGCTTCCAAATTCGGGATCTTCAGCCAGTGCAGCGTCGAGCGCGCCGACAGGATCGCCGCGATAGAGACGGATAAGATCGAGGGCTTCGTCATAGTGCGCGACAGCGGCGTGCGAGCTGGTGGAAACAGGGTTTCCATAACGGTCATTCAACATGGCAGGTCTCCTTGATGGGAGCACGGACGAGACATGTCCGGCTTGCATCAAGACCTAAGGCAGGCGGGACAGTGCCGATAGAAGGCGCGTGGTACGGAAACTGAGAAAAAGTTTTTGCATTTATTTCAGCACACTAACGGCTGGCGCCAAGGAATTTCTTGAACTGCACGGCTTCAGGCATCAGATTACCGTACCTTGAGTACTGTACTTGCAGCAGGAAATCCGATGACGATCCAAGTAGCCAGCAAGGGTGAGCAAACACGTCAACGTTTGATGGACATTGCGCAGGTCTCGGTGCTCGCGAAGGGCTTCACCGCAACATCGATTGAAGAGATCATAACCGAGGCCGGCATGACGAAGTCGGGTTTCTTCTATCATTTCAGGGACAAGAACGATCTCGCGAAGGCCCTGGTCCAGCGCTATGTCTCGGACGAAGTCAGCCTCATGGATGAATTGTTCGAACAGGCAGATGACCTCAGCGAGGATTCTCTGCACAGCTTCCTCATCTTCCTGAAACTGCTATCAGACCGGCTCAGCGACCTGCCGAATGGCCATCCGGGCTGCATCGTCGCCTTGTGCTGCTATCAGGAACAGTTGTTCAGTCAGGATGTGCGCGATCTCTGCGCGGGCGGGCATATGACGTGGCGCCGTGTGATCCGGGAGCGTCTCGACCGTATCGCGGCAGATTATCCGCCGAGAATGGATGTCGATTTCGACGCGCTTGCCGACATGTTTTCCGCACTGGTTGATGGCGGCATCATTTTGTCGAGATCGTTGCAGGCGCCGACACTGCTGGGCCAGCAACTGATGCTTTACAGAGGGTTCGTGAGATCAGTGTTCTCAAACGTGTAACAGCTGCGGGCAGTTGGACAACCGGTTGGGAGCGTGCTGCGCACGGGCTCCCGTGGTTGTTGTTGTGGGGCGGTTTTGCGACACGGTATCATCTGATGGCGGGCAAGGCGCCGGTCCAGTTTTTCTTAAACCTCCGTCATGTGGCCGAATCGTAACTGGCTGGCTCGTCGTCACGGACTTATTCTCCAGCCTGCAGATGGCGGGGCCGTTTGGCATGACCATGAATGGAGACAGTCCGTGTTCTATCCAGAAATTCCCACGCGCCTGCGGATGCCCTCGCGCAGAAACCTGCCTCAGTCGGAGGTGACCGCTGAACAGGACGAGATCGTGCGGCTCCTGACCGATCCAGAGACTTTTGGCGGGCGCGAACCGGCCTATTTCGACACGGCGGTGTCTTACCTCGTTGTTGATGGTGTACATCTTTATGTGCTGCGCAAGCCGCTGGACCATGACGGACTCCGGTGTGCGACGGTCGAAGACCGCTGGAACTGGTGTGAAGCGCAATGCATGCGCGGCTTTTCAAGCCTCGGTGCAGTAATGGCGCGTCCTCTGCCCATTGCGCGGCGTGAGGGGCAATTGTTTCTCGGCGGCCCGGGATATATTTGCGACTGGGTGCTCAAGGTCACTTGTCAGTCTGTCGTGGTGGAGCCGGGGTTCATCACTTTGAGAAGAGCCGCGTAGCGCGTGGTATTTAGGCGAGTTGCGCTTTGACTACTCGCCCAATTGATGTGATGACGGCAAACCATGCCCCGTATATACCGTGCCTGACCGAACTCGCGACTGGTCGCAAAGGGCAGGTAATCGGCAATGTCGTCAGAACGTATTGATTGGGACAACCTGCGGGTCTTCAGGATCGTTGCTGAGCTTGGCAGTATGAGCGCAGCCGCGACCCGTCTGGGCGAGTCACCACCAACCGTAGGCCGCAAGATCGACGATCTTGAGAAAGCGCTGAATACACAATTGCTGATCCGTTCGACGCGCGGTGTCGAACTGACCGATGCGGGCAGGATCGCGCTCGGTCACGCGCATGCCATGGCCGAATCCGCAAAGCTGATCAACGAAGAAGCGTCCGACAAAAGTCAGCCGGCGGAAGGCGTGATCACGCTGGGGACCGGCGACGGTCTTGGACCCTATTGGATCGCGCCGCGACTCCCCGGATTCTACGCTGCAAATCCACGCATCCAGATCAAGATGAACGTGGCTCCAGGGGCGCCCGATGTCGAGTCCGGCGAGGCTGACATCGGGATCCAGTTCACGGAGCCGAAGAGCCACGACACCATCTCGCGGCGACTGGGAACGCTCCACTATATCAGCTTCGCTTCGCGCGACTATCTCGACCAGCACGGCGAGCCGGCGAGCGTCTTCGAGTATTTTCGGCACCGGTGCATCCTGCACCAGTCTTATGTGAACCAGATCGAACGCTGGGCGCCGAAAATGTCGGACCTCAAGAAGATGATCAATTTCGCTTTTGTGACCAATTCTGCGAGTTCGATGATCGAGGTCTGCAAGAATGGAGGGGGAATCGCGCTTCTGCCATCATATATCGGCCGCGTCGCGCCGACATTGATTCCGCTCGAACTGCCTGAAGTCGCACCGATCGAATTCTGGCTGACGTATACTGAAAGAGTCTGGCGTCTGCCTCAGGGAAAGATCGTGCTCGACTGGCTGAATGCTATTTTTGAAGCCGAAGATGCGTTCTGGTTCTCTGAGCATTTCATCCATCCCAATCGGGAGGAGCATCGCGAGGAGGCCTTGAAAGCGTTCAAGCCAACTGCACCGTCAGCCGGTTGACAGGGCTTTCAGCACGCGCGCCATGGTCTCAAGTTTTTCTGTGGACTTGGTGCGCTCGATCCAGTCATGGCATTGAGCACGAACCTTCAGGGCCGGGTCCAGCGTGCTCTTGTCGACATCGCTCTCATCTTCGAAGAGATCGGCAATCGGAACGCGCAATGCCTCCGCTACAACAGACAGCATTCCTGCGCTGAGGCGGTTCGTTCCGGTCTCATATTTCTGCAACTGCTGATGGCTGATGCCGAGTTCTGATCCGAGCTCAGCAAGGGTCCGGTTCTGGGCAATCCGAAGGGCGCGAATCTTCCCGCCGACGAGTTGGTCAACCCGGGTGGGCGCGCGGGAACTGGACTGTCGTGGCTCGTGTCTCACATTAAAACCCTTCAACTTTGGTCTATTTCATTTCGCGCTACGGGTGTTTAGGCAATACGCGCACTTATAAAATAATTGAAACGCGAGATGCTTTTGCGGTGCCCATACTGTTGAGGCCGCTATTGAAGGGCGAAAATCGGCCGGACAATAATACCGCTGGTTTCAAACGCAGGATTTCAAGGAATTGGCGACTAATAGTCTTTTTTCCATCTAATGGAGAGTTTGTTCTCGCCAGTCGATGTCGTTTCGGACGTGACCGAAACCTGGTCGACAGGCTCCCATTCCACTTCGACCGAGCTGCCATCAGCGCCGGCGGCGTTCAGTTGAAGGTAGACATCCTTTGCCAGGTACTGGCCGACACCTAGTTCGGCATTGCCGGCTTCATTCGCGCCAATGGACAGGCGGTCGACGCCAAATACGGCCTGCAACTCAGCGGCGGGGTCAAACCCCACACTCCGGCCGCTCAGGCGGGCGATGGACGAGGCCAGTTGCGCAGCTTCCAGTGCGGACAGGTCGATTGAGGAGCGTCCGAAGAGGAGCCGGGAGAGGATTTCGTCCTGCGGCAGGTCAGGTGTGCTCGAAAGTTCAAATACGGGCTGGGTCGGCTTGCCCGAAACTTCGACACGCGCCACAAAGCCATTCACCGAGCGGTCGGCAGAAATGTTGATGCGGGCCGTGTCCAGCGGGCCATCGAACGTGATCGAGCCCGCATCAAAGACGAACGGCCGGCCTGCCAGATCAAGGTCCCCGCGCAGCATGGTCGCCTTGCCACTGAGGTTGACCTTGGAGGCAGTCCCTGTCGCTGTCAGGTCCAGGGCCCATTCGCTGTCCAGCCCGCGGCCGGTCACATAAACACGCCGCGTCGCATCGAAATCGAGATTGAGCTTCAATGATTGACGCAACTGGCTGGGGGCATCGGTCGGATCATCACCGTCACTCCAGCGCACGGCGATGGCCCTGGGGCCGGCAGAAGGCAGGTTGTCCAGCGACACGCGTGCTTCATCCACGATGAGTTTACCCGATAAGAGATGGCCGCTCTTGTCCTGTGACAGGGCGACATTGCCGCTCAGGCGCGCAGTGTCGCCGTTGCGCTCGTAGACCAGAAGGCGAGACAGATCAGCGTTCAGCTGTCCGGCTCCCTGGCCCAGCGTTCCGTCAAGCTGGACGGTTCCATTGCCTGGACTTTTGCCGGATCCATTGAGGCTCAGTGTCCGGTCTGCATAGGAGGAATTGAGTACTATGCCGGTCAGCCGGAGGCCGGTCGCGCCGAGCTCATAGATGCCATTTGAGATTTCCGCATTGCCTGCGACAATCGGCTTGGCAAGCGTTCCGGCAAGTATTGCGCTCGCATCCACGCGTCCACCGATATCGTGACCATAGGCAAGGGCGGCCGAATGAAGGGCGCCCAGGTCTCCGTTAAGCGTTGCGCGGCCAGTGAGAGGCTTTTCGCGGTCAAGGCTCGCAAGCGAGTCCGCTGACGGTTTGACCGGCAGGGCGACATCCGCGACGAGAACGAGGTCGCTGCCATAATTGCTTCTGGCATTGACCTTCATCGAGCTGGCATCAAGACGGCCGGTCAGGTCAAGCGACAGCGATGTCTCCAGACCCGGAACCGGACTTGTCGCCGAGAAGGCAAATGAGCCCGAGGGCGACAGGCCGATGGGGCGGAATTCGCCACGGCCATTCAGCCGCGCATCGATCTCGCCGAGATTGGCCATGGCGAACAAGGCACCGAAATCGACCGCAGTGACGTCGATGGCGAGAAGGGCGGTCTCACCGGTGCCGGACAGCCCGGCTTTCACTTCGCCACCAAGAATGGCAAGGCGGCCATTCAGTTCCGGGCGGTCACCGAGGCGCCAGCTTGCTGGTTCGGGCGTGTTTAAAGATTCGCCGAGAGCTGACCCAGAAACATTGAATGTTCCATTCGGCGCCTCTCCCGACAGGTCGGCCTGACCGGAAAATGTGAAGTCGAACGGGCGGGTCGGAGCATCGCTTCTGAGGCTGGCTATGAAGTCGTATCCATCCTTGTTGTTCTTGATATCAGCCGAGAAAGAATCAAGCTGGATGGCAGCTGGCAATTTTGCGCCGCTTCCCTCGGCATGGGCGACGATCGCGATCGGGTCCTGACCTTCCTTCAGGATGCTGATGTCAGCCCTCAAGCTCTCGACCTGGACGTCGTCAGTCTTCAGGCCGTCACCATCAGCATTCAGCGCGACGACCAGATCCCCGGAATTGCCAATCTCGGCCCGGCCCGAAAGCGCAAGGGGGCCGTATGATCCCACGATTGTCTCTATGAACGTGACGTTGTCCGCGCGTGTCAGGTTTGCGGTCAGCTGCAGGGCCTCACCGACAAACTGCCCGTTGAGTGATAGCGGGCCGGAAACCTGCCCCTTGGCGAGGGTCAGTGTGGCGGTCGTCGCAACGCCGGAAAGGTCGCGAGCGGCGATATTGAACATGCCATCAGAGGACGTGATGCCAATCTCGCGTGTGTTCGACGGGCCGGTAACGGAGACCGTCCCGGCATGCAGGTCGAAACTGTTGCCGCTGACGGAAAGTGGCTTGGATTGCGCAAAGTCGAATTGCAGGGAACTGATGCCACCGATCCGATAGGTGCCGCCGCCATCAAACCTGATGCCGTCGCCAATCACGGACGCTTTGCTGATCCGGATTACTTTGCCGTCAACTGCAAGTGACGCGATGACCTTTGGCGTAGAGCCCATCAGCGGAGCGACGGTATCCGGAAGGCCTGAGAATTCCGCCATGGACAAATCGGTGTCGATCAGCGGCTTGCTCAAAGCGCCCGACAAACGAAATGTCCCGGACGCCCGCCCGCCAAATTCGCCAGGCAAGCTCTGCAAGGCCTGTTCGATGGTACCGCGCAGGCCCACCGTACGGTTTCTTGTTCCCACAGTGCCCGAGGCGGTGACCTTTCCGTTGGGCAGATCGAGCGCAGACGGCTTCAGGGTTAGGATGCCGGTATCACGCTCATACACGCCGCTAGTGACAAGATGCGGCTGGTCACCGATCAGGCGCGACACGCTGTCATTCCTGGCAAAGACGCCATCGCCTGTGAGGTCCGCCTTGAATGGAATTTGCCCGGGCATCAGCGAGACGACAACCGGGCCTTCGAGACGTGAGAAGGGCAGGTCAGCGCCTTCATCCGCCACGAGTTCCGCGGCGCCCGTGTAGGTAGGCACGTCGCCAGAAATCTCGATGTCGCCGTCCAGCTTCAGGTTCGCGGCGATGCCGGTGATGTCCGAGAAGCCGGTGAAGTCGAGATTGATGGCGACTGGACTGGTCAGTGCCCTTGTGTCGGTGTTGGCGGTGCCGCTAGCTGTGAATGCGCCGGATGCCAGTGTCGCCGACAGGTCGAATAGCGTCTCACGCTCGCCGATGTTTGCATCCAGAACAAATCGGGCATTCGTCCCCAACAGCTCTTGCGCGACCTCCGGCAAGGGCAGGAGCGTGCCATCAAGATCGGCATTGGCTGTCAGGCGTCCAGCCACAATCTTTGCCGTCATCGATGCAGCATCACTGCCGGATACTTGCATCAGGAAATAGCCGTCGCCTTCCTCCAGCGTGCCATCCGCCGAGGCCTTGAACTCAGCGTCCTGATCATCCGCCAGGCGCATCAATGTCGCAAAGGTTCCGCCCGCAGGTGCCATGCCGTCTGCGACAAGCTTGATCTGGCCAGCGGCGTCCCGGCGTGCGTCAATCTTGAGCTGGTCGCCAAGCCCTTCCAGTGGGGCAACGTCCAGCCGGGCGCTCATCCCGCCATCGCGATCCGTGAGGAAGGCGCCCGAAACGCTGAACGCGGCGGCGGGTCCGGCCACACCTTCGGAGAGCGACAGTTTGGCGATGTTGAGATCGTCCAGTTCGATGGCCCAGCGGTTGCCACTCCCGCTCTTGCTGGATGATGTCGTCGGCCGCCTGAGAACCGAAATTTCCTCCGCGCTGGCCAGATTGAGGTCGACGGTTCGGGAAAGAAGCGCGCGCGGGGTCCATTTCAGATTAACGTCCCGCGTGTCGAGCCATATGCCGTCTGCGTCTGCGATGGATAATTGTTCCAGGTGCATCTGCCTCAGGGGATCGCCCGTCAGGCCAGACGCCGAAATGCGCCCAAGACTGCCGATCTCGCGGCCATCAATCTGTGACAGGACATAAGCGCGCCCGCTGTCGCTGTTGATCCACAGGCGCAGGCCAAGCGTGGCGGTCAGCAGAAGCAACACGACTGCAAGCGCACCGGAAATGAAGGGGTGGCGACGTATCATGTCGAGTGTGGCGCGGACCATGGTCATCAGAAGGATTGCCCGATCGAGACATAGAACTGGACAGGGTCTTCCCCGTCGCGCCGGTCGAGTGGGGTTGCGATATCGACTCGAATTGGGCCGAAGCCAGGATAATATCGAAAGCCAGCGCCTACGGCTGTGCGCAGCTCACCGAACACGTCGTCGACGTTATTTGCTGCCGCGCCGCTATCGACAAACAGCACGTATCCGCGCCTCTCGCTCCGGCGCCAGCGCAGTTCCGCTGACACGTCGAACAGGCTGCGTCCCCCGACCAGTGCGCCGGTTGAATCCCGGGGGGACAGGCTCTGGTATTCGAACCCGCGAACCGACCCGCCGCCACCGGCAAAGAACAATCGGTCCAGCGGTACAGAATCAGATCCGAAGAAGGCGCCGAACTGGCCCCGCAGGGCGGCGACGAACGGGCCGTCGCTAATCTTGTGATAAGTCGATCCCGACAGAAGCATCCGCGTATATCCAGCGGTCGCGTCGCCGAGTGACAGGCCGGGTTCAACACCCAGAAAGGCCCTGCGCCCCGATTGCGGATCCAGCGGCTCTTTCACTGTCGAGTAGGTTGCGGCGAGCGGGAACGAGATCGTGTAGAGTTCACGGGGGTCGAGAAGTGCGCGAAGACGCAGTTCCTTGGTGCGGGTGGCGTCGATCGACGCCCCGGCCGACAGCGTGAAGTTCTTGTTGAACGGCTGCGAAAGGGCAGCGCCAAACTTGATGCCCTGCAAATCGTAGGCGTCCGTCTCTTCGCCGCGTATGCCGGCCTCGGCGGTCAGTGTGCGTCCGTACCGGCCGATATTGGGGCGGCTATAGGTTGTGGCCAGCTCCCGCGCGAGCGTTGCGACTTCGGCTTGTACACGGAGTGTATCGCCGGCACCGGTAATGTTCCGGCGCTCCCAGAAGGCATCAGCGCCAACACCGTCGGTGGTTGAGGCTGTGACACCCGCACCGATCGAGCGGCGCTTGGCTTCACTCAAGGTAAGATTGACCGGATAGAGACCATCATCGTCAGGTGACGCAGACACTTCCACGCCGATGCCGTCGAACAGGCCGCTGCTGCGCAGCCGCAGTCGAAGTTGGTCAATCTTGTCGGCGGAATAGGGATCCCCCGGCGTCCATGTGCGGAAGACGCGGATCGCATCGGCATCCGTGCTGCCGGTCTCCGTTAATACCATGTCGCCGAGACGTACGAATGGTCCTGGCCGTAAAGCGTAGGTCAGTTCGACGGTCTTGTCCTTGCGCGATGCCAGCACATCAATGCGATCGCTTTCGGCAAAGGCATGACCACGATCCCGCAAGGCACGCACCAGCCGGCGGTCGAGGTCTTCAATGTCTGAGGTCCGGGCCGGGGCTCCGGGTGAAAGCGTTTCTTTCTCCGCATCAAGTCTGGCCTGCAGGGCATCGCCAACCGGTGTGTCGACGTTCACGGTCACGGAAGCGACGCGGAACAGGTCACCCGCCGACACGTCCAGGCGCGGCTTTGTTTCGATCGATTCGACCAGCGCGGGCGACACGTCTGCCGCGAGATAACCCTCGGACGCGAGAAACTCTTCCAGCGTATCCGCCGACGTGCTTGCCCGGTTGCGCGCTTCCAGCACGCTGCGCGGCGCCGCAACATCCGTTTCGAGCACGGTCTTTGCCCTGGCCTCAAGGCCAGCCGGTACGCCATCGACCTCGACAGGCACCTGGCGAGGGCTCGCGCCAATGCCGTTTCCATTGGTTCCGGGAAAATTGGCGCACGCGGTGACCGCTCCCAAAAGGCACACGCCAGTTGCCGGGTGCGTCAGGACGCTGCCGGCTACTGTCGTCAGGCGGGTAAGCCGTTGTGCCATCGAAGAATTTACCATCCGGATCTGAATGCGAGGATTGCGCCAGTTTCCCTAAATGAAGGCTGAACGGGCCTGTCTGACGTGAAGATAGGCGCTGTTACGGCCATTTTCGCCCCGAACGCTGCAGGTTAACGGGATTTTCCGGGCGGAAATCAGCGCACTCCACGGTGTTCGGGCGACTGCAGCGCGCACAGCACTCTCCGTTTGCCAGCCAGCCTGCACACGCCCTATGATTGGCAGATCGAATTCTTGCGGGGCAATTGATGACGTACCTTATGGTCCTGGGTGGCCTAATTCTGCTTTTCATTGGCGGCGAGGCACTCGTGCGCGGCTCGGTCAGTGTTGCGCGCAAGCTCAACATTTCGGAACTGGTCATCGGCCTGACACTTGTCGGTTTCGGCACATCGGTTCCGGAACTGGTCACCAGCCTGCGGGCGATCGGGCAGGATGCCGTCGGGATTGCCGTGGGCAACGTGGTCGGGTCGAATATTGCCAATATCCTGCTCGTGCTCGGCCTTGCGGCCGTCATTCGCCCCATTCTGACCAATCCGCGGGCTCTGGCGCGTGACGGCATGATCATGCTGGCTGTGACAGCGCTTCTCTGTGCGCTGATCTGGTTTGACATGTTTACAAGGCCAGTTGGCATCGGTCTGCTCGGCCTTCTGCTTGCTTACCTGACATATTCCTTCATCGCGGATCAGCGTCGGGGCAGTGAGGCCGCTGCCATGCATGCTGCTGAAGGTGAAGTGGTTGAGGCGCACTACGGCTTGTTTGTGGGCCTGCTGATCGCGCTGGGAGGACTGGTCGGCGTTGTTCTGGGCGCCCGGTTGCTGGTCGATGGCGGCGTGGTCATTGCGCGAGACCTGGGTATCAGCGAAACGGTCATCGGCCTCACGATTGTGGCGGTCGGCACCAGCCTGCCAGAGCTTGTGACGTCTGTCGTGGCGGCCTATCGCGGCAAATCGGATGTGGCGCTAGGCAACGTCATCGGGTCCAATATTTTCAACGTGCTCGGCATTCTCGGCGTAACGGCAGTCGTCCATCCATTCACCTTGCGCGGTGATATCGCGGTTGAAGCGATGTCACAGGGGCGGGCGTCGAGCATCATTTCGTCCACCGACATTGGTGCGCTGATCCTGTCGGTCTTCCTGCTCATGCTTTTCGCGATGACGGGAAAACGCATCGCACGGTGGGAAGGTGCGGTTCTCCTGCTCGCCTATGTGCTCTATTTCGGTCTCTTGTTCGACCTAATCCCTGTCCCAGGAATCATCCCTTATGGCTGACAATCCGATCTATCAGGGGCTTGGCCAGCTCGGCCAGCAGACCAGCGCGCCCCAGACGCCGGAAGAGGCTCGCCTTGAACGCGTCCCGAATCCCCATGCCGGCACGCTCTACCTGACGCGCTTTGTTGCGCCCGAGTTCACATCGCTTTGCCCGGTTACGGGACAGCCGGATTTTGCACATATCGTCATCGACTATGCGCCCGGGGAATGGCTGGTCGAAAGCAAGAGTCTCAAGCTCTATCTGACAAGCTTCCGCAATCATGGCGCATTCCACGAGGATTGCTCCGTGGCAATCGGCAAGCGCATTCAGGAATTCACCGAAGCAAAATGGCTCCGGATTTCGGCCTACTGGTACCCGCGCGGCGGGATACCGATCGACGTATTCTGGCAATCCGGCGATGTGCCTGCAGGACTATACGTACCGGACACGGGCGTTGCGAGCTATCGCGGCCGGGGCTGAGGTCACGTCGGCGGCGCCCACCGGGTGATCTTCTCGCTCATGTCGGGCCGTGGCCGTTCCGGGCAGCCCATCGTGGCCGTTCCAAGATAGATGAACCCTGCAATGCGCTCGTCGTCAGTCAGGCCAAGCAGCCTGGCCACTTCGGGATTGAATGCCATCCATTCGGACAGCCAGACACCGCCCCAGCCAGCCGCATTTGCGGCCAGCAGAAGGTTTTGGCACACCGCACCGGCTGACAATTCCTGCTCCCAGACGGGTGTTTTATGCGTTCGGTCGGGCGACGAAATCACCGCGACCACAACAGGTGCGCGCATGGGCAGGCCTGCAGCTTCGAGAATGTCCCGGGACTCTGCGCCCGGCGTATTCGCATCATGGATGCGAGCCAGATGCTTGCCGAATGCCGTTCTGGCTTCGCCTTCAAAGGTGATGAAACGCCACGGAGACAGTTTGCGGTGGTCGGGAACCCGGGCTGCAACGCGCAGCAATTCATCCAGCGCGTCGGGGGAAGGCCCCGGTTCGGTCAGGTGATGCTTGCTGGCGGACCGGCGCAGCGCGAGGAGGGCGCGGGCGTCTGCACTGGGACGTGCGGGCAGCATGGTGGTGCCGACCGGGGGGGCAGGGGGGAACATGTGTGACATGGACGCTACATAGCTAGCCGGTCTGACTCCCGAAAGAGGCAAGCTTCCATGTTTCTGCTTGTCGGGGGCAGGGGCGGAGCCTAGATGAGTGAACGGCGTTCACTTTTTGAACATTCATCCGCGGTAGATTCAGCTTCATGCCTTCTGACCTATCCCTTGAGCCTACGCCGGCCGAGCGCCGTCGGCTGAAAGTGCGCGGCGCCATTATCGATGCAGCCGAGCGGGTCTTCGCGTCGGAAGGCGAGACCGGTCTCTCCATTCGGCGGCTCGCCGAAGAAATCGATTACTCGCCGTCCGCCATCTACAAGTATTTCGGCTCCAAGGAGGCGCTGATTGACGAGCTCAAGGAAGCGTTCTTTGAGCGACTCCTGGCCCGGGTCGACAGGATATCCTGTGCCGATGCGCCTTTCGCGCAACGCGGAAGGGCCTGCGTCTCAACCTACATTGAAACGGCCATGGAGCGCCCGCATCATTACGCGGCGGCCTTTTCCGGCCCCCTTGTTACCGATCACGATACGCAGACCCCGCCCCAGAAATGGGAAGACTTCGAAAAGACCTACAAGGGGCGGGCGTTCAACATTCTCGTTGAGATGGTTCGCGAGGGGCAGTCACTGAATGTATTCGATCCCGCCCTGGACCCATTCCTCTCCGCCAAGTCGGTCTGGGCGGCGTCCCACGGTCTGGCGCAGCTGATAACCCACATGCCGAACGTTTCTGCGCTGTCGCCTTCAAATCCGCCCGTGCCGGCAAGTACATTTATCGCATTCCACGCTGACCTGGTGTTTCGGGGATTGCAAAGGCCCGCTTTGGCGCGGCAAACTCATTTGACTCTCGAGGACTGAGACCATGACGCCTTCCGATTACTATCAGGGCGACGAGGCCCGCGAGAAACGCCCGACCTTCCTGAAGGGGGTCATCTTCCTTGTGATCCTTTGCCTGGCGGCGGCAGGCCTGATGTATGCGGCCGTGCAGTTGCGCAGCGCTGAAGGTCCCAAAGTTGCCTCCGTGGCGCCCGATCCGCTGGCCGTCTCGGTCATGCCCGTGCGTCTGGCCAGTGAGTTCCGGATCGATGAGACGTTCAGCGGGCTCGCCGAAGCCCGCCGCAAAAGCCAGCTCGGGTTTTCGAGTGGCGGGCGCATTGATTTGATTGCTGCGGATGTCGGCGACCGGGTCAAACAAGGCGCAACCCTCGCTCGGCTTGATACGCGCAGCCTCGGCGCGCAGCTGGCATCCGCCCAGGCGGTTGTCGAGGAAGCGCGCGCCGCGCATTCACTGGCATTGAATACGGTTGAACGCCAACGGACATTGAAACTCCAGGGACACGTCTCCCAGCAGCGGGTCGACGAAGCGGAAGCGCAGGCAAACACGTCCATGGCGCGTATTGAAGCGGCCCGGGCCCAGGCCGATACGTTGCGCGTCCAGATCGATCTTGCACGCATCACCGCGCCCTTCGACGGGGTGGTGACGGCCCGCATGGTGGATGAGGGCGCCATCGCCGGACCGGGAACATTGATCCTCGAACTGGTTGAGGCGGGGCATCTGGAAGCCAAGATCGGCCTTCCGGCTGTCAGTGCGGCGCGGTTGAACCCCGGCGAAACCTATAAACTCATTGCCGATACCGGCACAGTCGATGCCATTCTGCGCACGGTCACGGGGGTCATCGATGCCGACCGGCGCACAGTGACCGCCGTATTCGACATCGAAAACCCGGGCGAGCTGCCGGCAGGGGCCGTCGTGCGGCTGTCCATGGAGCGCGAGATTGACGAGCCGGGCTTCTGGGTGCCGGTCAAAGCCATGTCCACCGGTTCGCGGGGGCTATGGACGGTGTTTGTGGCGGCGCCATCCGATGCTGGCTGGCGCGCCGAGCCGCGGCCCGTGGAGATGGTGCATTCGGAAGGCGGCCGCGGTTTCGTTCGCGGGCCCGTTCAGGAGGGCGACCGCGTTATCGTTGACGGTCTGCAGCGGATTGCCCCCGGCATGCCGGTGATACCGCGCGATGCCACCAGCGCTGACGCGCCGAACGAAGGCTGAGGGGCCGGGCCGCCATGCGCACCATATTCTTCCGCCTCCCACGCCTCGCGATTCTCACCATGATGGTCATCCTGATTGGTGGTATTGGCGCGATGTTTTCACTGGGCCGGCAGGAAGACCCGACGCTGATCGAACGGTATGGTTTCATCCTGACCACGCTGCCCGGTGCTGACGCCGAACGCATGGAGGCGCTCGTCACACAGCCGATCGAGGCGGCCCTGATGGAGCTGCCGGAGGTCGATGAAATCCAGTCCGTCTCCCGGCCGGGCGTGTCGCAAGTCAGCCTGCAGGTGCGTGAGGATCTCACTGAGGCCGAAGTCGACGATGCCTGGACGCTGATCCGCCAGAAGGTCGCGTTTGCGGAGTCGCAGTTTCCCGCGGGCACAAACACGCCCGAAATCCATCGCCAGTATGTCGGTGCGGCCACCTTGGTGGTCGGGCTGGTATGGGAAGGAGAGGGGGAGCCCCCCCTTGCCGTGATGCGCCGCATGGCGCTTGACCTGCAAGACCGGTTCCAGCGCCTGCCCGGCACCGAACTGACCGACCTGTTTGGCGTTCCCGCTGAAGAAATCCGCATCGTCGTCGACCCGGAAGCTCTGTCCGCTGCCGGCCTGACCGTTCGGCAGGCCGCGTCACTGGTCGCATCGGCAGACAGCAAGACACCCGCAGGGCGCCTGCGCTCCGATGGTGGCAATGTGGGCCTGGAAGTCGGCGGCGAGTTTGAAAACATTTCCCGCATTCGTTCCGTTCCGCTGGTACAGCGTCCGGACGGTTCCGAAGTGCGGGTGAGTGACGTCGCGACCGTCCAGAAGGGGTTCGAATATCCGCCCGTCCGCATGGCGCTGGAGAACGGAAAACGGTCCATTTTTGTAGGCGCGTTCATTTCCGACGACCAGCGTGTGGACAAGTGGGCGGCAACCGCGCAGCAGGTCGTCCACGATTTCGCTCAGAATGCCCCGCCGGGGCTGCGTATCGAAACGGTTTTCGACCAGAGCAAGTATACCAATGCGCGCCTGAATGGCCTCGCCAAAAACCTGCTGATGTCTGCCGGTATCGTGTTCGTGGTCCTGTTCTTCACGATGGGCTGGCGGTCGGCACTGGTGGTCGGGTCAGCCATTCCGTTGACGGTTGCGCTCGTCCTCATCCTGTTCAAGGTGTTTGGACACCCTCTGCACCAGATGTCGGTCACCGGCCTCGTCATTTCGCTGGGTCTGCTCATCGACAACGCCATCGTCGTTGTCGACGATTTCGACCAGATGCGCGCCCGCGGCTCATCGCGCGCACAGGCGATAGACAAGAGCCTGCGCCACTTGTTTGCCCCGCTCGCAGCCTCGACGCTGACGACCGCCCTCGCGTTTGCCCCGATCGCTCTCTTGCCGGGTGGCGCGGGTGAGTTCATTGGCATGATTGGCCTGTCGGTTGTCTTCTCGATCTCCGCGTCATTCATCGTCTCGATGACACTGATCCCGGCAATGGCGGGCTGGTTCGACCGGACACGCGGCTGGGAAACGGGCATGGCCAGAAGGCCTCGCCGCTGGTGGCGTGACGGCGTCACGATCGACTTCATCGCCGACGGATACCGGGCAACGATCGAAGCCGTTCTACGCTTTCCGCCCTTGGGAATCGTGCTGAGCATCGCGCCAGCCATTCTGGGATTCTATCTGGTCGGACAATTGCCCTCGCAATTCTTTCCGCAAACGGAGCGGGACCAGTTCCAGATTTCGATGCAGTTGCCCCCTGAAGCCAATCTCTCCGATACGATCGCGTCGACACAGTATGCGAGCGAACTTATCGAGGCGATGGAAGGCGTGCAGTCAGTCACCTGGGTGTTGGGCGAGCCGTCGCCGCGCGTTTACTACAACATGATTGACAATACCGAGGGCGTGGAAGGCTTTGCCGCCGGCTGGGTCCAGCTGGACGGCAATGAGCGGACGCATGAGATCGTTGCCAGGGTACAACACGAGATGCGTGACGCGTTTCCCGGCGCGCGGTTCCTTGCATTGCCGTTCGAGCAAGGGCCTCCCGCCGACGCGCCCATCGATTTCACAATCATGGGCAATGATTTTGAAACGCTCGGCCGTCTTGGCGACGAAGCCCGAACCATTCTGGCACAGACGCCCGGCGTAACGTATACCGTCGCGTCGCTCGAACTCGGCGCCCCGACCGTCAGCCTGAAGGCAGACGAATCTGCCTCCGCACTTGCCGGACAACGCCTGACCGAACTGGCTTCGGCGATGAATGCCGAACTGGAAGGCGTTCGCGCCGGGTCGATTGTTGAAGGTACCGAAGAATTGCCCGTCATCGTCATCGGCCCCGATAGCCGGCGAGGTACATTGACTGACCTGCGCGCCATGACGGTCGGTGACGGCACACCGATATCTGCATTGGGAACAATGACACTCGACGCCAAGACAGCCGTTGTGTCGCGCCGCGATGGGCAGCGCATGAACCAGATCCTTGCCTTCCTTGATCCCTACACACTTCCGGCACCGGTCTTCGCCGACTTTCAGGCGCGTCTCGAGGCCAGCGATTTTGAGCTCCCGCCGGGCTATACCATCCGCATCGGCGGCGAAGCGGAAAACTCCGGCGAGGCGATCGGAAACCTGGCCGGTGTGGGCATTCCGCTGGTCCTCGTCATGGCCGGGGCCATCATGCTTGTGTTCAACTCGTTCCGGATGATGCTGTTGATCCTGGCTACAGGATTCCTGTCCCTCGGGCTCGCATTCTTCGGTGTCTGGCTTTTCAATCTGCCATTTGGCTTCAACGCGATCATTGGCGGCCTTGGACTGCTGGGGATCGCGATCAACGGTTCAATCGTTGTTCTGTCATTGCTGAAAGCCAGCCCTGCGGCCATGGCCGATGACATCATTGCCCAGCGCGAGATTGTCGTGGATGCGACCCGGCACATCGTCGCCACCACGCTCACCACGATGGGGGGCTTCGTTCCCATCCTCCTGACGGGGGACTCATTCTGGATGCCGCTAGCGGCCGGCATTTCCGGTGGTGTCGCCGGTTCAGCCTTGCTGGCGCTCTATTTTACCCCGGCCGTATTCCGGATCATGACGCTGAAACCCATGCGGAAGACGCTGACCTACCTGTTTGGACGGCGCCAGATGCCGGCTGAATGAGTTAATTGTGAAAGCAGGGAACTTGATACGGGCGCAACTTTTGCCCATGTGCCTAAGAAGCGATTATTGACGGAGGCCGGAATGGTCGAAAACCCTGATATCGGTGCCCCGCCGCCCGCATGGCGCCGGCTGCGTTTCGAGGCTGCAGCTGCAGCGGCTGAAGAGCCCACGCTCGCGAGCTATATCAACGCGGCGATCCTGGCGCATTCCTCGCTCTGCCAGGCCTTGTCCTATCATTTGGCCGAGAAACTGGGTGGCCCTGTCATGGGTACGCTTCAGGTGCGCCACATCCTGTCCACTGCCTATGATTCCGATCCCTCGCTGCTTGCGGCGGCGGAGGCAGACATGCAGGCGGTGCTGGAGCGTGACCCGGCTTGCCGGGGAATGCTGCAGCCATTCCTGTTCTTCAAGGGTTTCCTGGCGTTGCAGACGCACCGCATCGCGCATGTCCTTTGGCGGCAGGGCAGGGAATCGCTTGCCTTCCATTTCCAGGGCGTTGCCTCAGAACTGTTTGGCGTCGATATCCATCCCGCCGCCCGCATCGGAACGGGCGTCATGCTCGATCATGCCACCGGCATCACGATCGGCGAAACGGCCATTGTTGGCGATGGATGTTCGCTGCTTCACGGCGTGACGCTGGGCGGCACCGGCAAGGAAGTGGGAGACCGCCACCCGAAAATCGGCCGCGGCGTGCTCCTTTCCGTCGGTGCAAAAGTTCTGGGCAACATCACGATTGGCGACGAAGCCAAGGTGGCTGCGGGCAGCGTCGTGCTCAAGGACGTGCCGGCTCATTGCACCGTGGCTGGCGTCCCGGCCAGGATTGTCGGCGAACCGCTCTGTTGCCAGCCGGCCAAGACGATGGATCAGAACATTCCGGACGAAATGGCCAAGTAAGTCACGCGTGCCTGCTCACATCTGTTTGCAGGCGCCCCTGTTGCGCTGCAAAAGAAAAAGACTAGGTTGCGCCGCTGAATTACCAAGGAGTGCGCGTCATGGAACGTGAAGAAACACTGCGTCTTGAGGCGTACCTGAAAGAAAAATTGCACCCGGGCCTGCGCCTGCTGGCGCGAGACAAGACTGATGATTCCGTCGAGGTTTATCTCGGCGCCGAGTTCATTGCCCTGGTCTACAAGGATATTGACGAGGGCGAGATATCCTACCAGTTCCAGATGACGGTCCTGCAGGAAGACCTTTCGGGCAGCTGATCGTTCATAACCTCTAGAACAAAGAGCCCTGACCTCCCTTGGCCGGGGCTTTTTTTGCTTTGGGGGCCGCCGCTGGCGACGGGGCAGAACCATCCAGCGGTGCGGCCATGACGTCGCCATCCGAGAAGCTGACGCGAAATGTTGCCGACTTTCCGGCAATGCCGGATGTTCGGATGAGCTTGCCATCCTCACCCCGCACGATGGCATACCCCCGGCTGAGCGTGGCATGGTATGAGAGCGTTTCCAGCAGCTTGCCCTGCGATTCCAGCGCCACACGCCGACGGTCCATCAGGCGTATCAGGGCCGGTCGGGCGCGCACGGCGGTTTCTCGCAGGCTCTGGCGCGACCGCCGGATATCTGCTCTCAGACCGGCCGGGCTGATTTGCGCCGAAGCCAGCCGCGACCGGCTGCGCTCTATCAGGGCGCGGGTCGCGCGCGGCAGGTTAGCCGCCGCATAGTCCAGCCTCTGGCGTTTCGACTGCAGCAGCGTCTCAGGCCGGGGCATGCGTGCCGCCCGCAGGGCATCGCGTGACCGTGCCGTCCGCCGAGCCAGCGCGCGCTTCAGGCGGGCCCCGCTTTCCTCAATGCTCAGCAACAGTTCGCTGCGCACGGGCACGGCAATCTCGGCGGCGCCCGTGGGCGTCGGTGCGCGAGCATCGGAGACATAGTCGATCAGGGTCGTATCGGTTTCATGGCCGACCGCGGAAATCAGCGGAATCTCGCTTTCAAAGGCCGCGCGGACAACGATCTCCTCGTTGAATGGCCACAGATCCTCGATTGAGCCGCCACCGCGCGCCACGATCAGCACGTCTGGCCTGTCAGCCCCGGTCATGGCGTTGAAGCCTTTGATGCCTGCAGTCACCTGCGCTGCGGCTGCATCGCCCTGCACAAGGGCTGGCCAGACGATCACGCGGACCGGGAAACGGTCCTGGATACGGTGCAGGATATCGCGGATCACTGCGCCTGTCGGGCTCGTGATGACACCAATCGTAAGCGGCAGGTATGGCAGTTTCTTCTTGTGGCTCGCGTCGAACAGGCCTTCTGCGGCCAGCTTCTTCTTGCGCTCTTCCAGCAGCGCCATCAGCGCACCAGCGCCGGCAGGACGCATCGAGCTTGCAATCAGCTGGTAATTCGACCGGCCCTCATAAATGGACAGCCGCCCCGTCGCGATCACTTCCAGGCCCTCTTCAGGCCGGAAAGGCAGCTTGTCGACCTGCCCCTTCCACATGATCGTGTTCAGGACCGCCTTCTCATCCTTGATGTCGGCATACATGTGACCTGACCGCGCAATCGTCACCCGGCCAAGCTCGCCGCGCACGACCACATGGTCAAAATTCGATTCAATCGTCCGTTTCAGGCTCGCGGCGAGCTCCGAGACGGAAACGGCATGGTCATTGGGCACTGGCGAGTCAGGCATCCAGCCTTTATAGCGACTGGAAAGCTGCAGGCGAGGGGCCAAATCCCATGAACATCCTCCTCATCGGATCCGGCGGGCGTGAACATGCGCTGGCCTGGAAGATCGACCAGTCGCCCCTTGTGGACGTGGTCCACTCGACACCGGGAAATCCCGGCATGGACGTGATCGGCCCGTGCTTCGATGTTGCCGCTGACGATATCGACAATCTCGTGAAACTGACCCTGCAGGTCGAGCCGGACCTCGTCGTGATCGGCCCGGAAGCCCCACTCGCCCTCGGTCTTGCCGACATCCTGCGTGCCCGCGGATTCGACGTGTTCGGTCCCAGCCGTCTCGCCGCCCAGCTGGAATCCTCCAAGTCATTCTCCAAGGCGCGGATGATGGCCTATGGCGTTCCCACGGCCGCCTATGGCGAGTTCACCACGCCTGCGCTCGCCAAATCCTTCCTGCGCACGATGGAGGCGCCTTTCGTGCTCAAGGCGGATGGCCTTGCAGCTGGCAAGGGCGTCGTCATCGCCGAGACGCTTGAACAGGCTGATGCCGAAGTCGACGACATGCTGTCCGGCAAGTTTGGTGACGCGTCGGCAACTCTGATCATCGAGGAATTCATGCATGGCGAGGAGGCCAGCATTTTCGTGATCACGGACGGCCATGGCGCTGTCTACCTGCCAGCCGCGCAGGATCACAAGCGTGTCGGTGACGGCGACACCGGTCCCAACACTGGCGGCATGGGTGCTTACGCTCCCGCGCCCGTGGTGACGCAGGCCGTCATGGACCGCATCAAGTCCGAGATCGTCCAGCCCATGCTGAAAGGCATGGCGAAAGACGGCATGCCCTATCAGGGCGTACTTTATGTTGGCGTCATGGTGACAGGGGACGGGCCAAAGGTTGTCGAATTCAATGCCCGCTTTGGTGATCCGGAATGCCAGGTCCTGATGAAAGGGCTCGCCGGCGACATTGTTCCGGCCATTCTCGCCGCCGCGACTGGCGGACTCGACGGCAATGAGGACGCCTTCGAATCCCTCTTTGAACTCGAACGCTTCGATCCGACGGCGACCGTGGTGCTGGCGTCTGAAGGCTATCCCGGCAGCTATGCCAGGGGATCGGTGATCAATGGCCTGGCTGAGGCGAACAATATGCCGGGTGTCACTGTGTTCCATGCAGGCACCGACAGGGATTCCGAAGGAGCCATCGTTGCAGCGGGCGGGCGGGTCTTGAACGTCACCGCATCCGGTGCGAGCCTCGAGGAGGCAATTTCACGCGCCTATGCGGGTGTGGATCGAATTGACTGGCCGGAAGGATTCTGCCGCCGCGATATTGGCTGGCGTGCGCTGAAGCGCAGCTAGCGGCTCACGAAAATCAGCGTCCCTTCAGGGACACTGGCAATGAACCGGTCAAAGTCTGCCTTCGAAAACGCAATACAACCGTTCGAACGCCCGAGCTTGCCATGCTGGGCAAGGAATTCCGGTTCAGCGTAGCTTGCCGCATGCACAACGATGGCGCGCTCCCGTGATGACTTGTTGGTCTCGTCCAGGCCATCAAGGCGAATGCTGAGGCCATGCTTGCCATAATAGGGCTCGGCTATGCGTAAGGCACCCGCGGGACTCGCGCTGGAGCCAGGCGTATCGGAGAACCGGTCCAGCAAGCCGTCATGATCTGTATCAGAGCCGCGTCCGTGCGCCGCGCGATAGGAGGTTATGTCGCCGCTCTCGAGGTTCACGACAAACAGACGCTCGTCTTTCGAGTGAAGCGAGTAATCGACGACCACGACAACGCCCTCATTGGCGGCTTTGCCGGCATGCGCCGTGTGCGCGGCCAGGGCCTGAGCGAGCAGCTGCGGCCGCAGGGCACCGTTCGGCGCAAGATTCTTGGCATGGGCAGGTGCCGCCGCCAGAAGCAACAGGAAGGAAATTGTGGCCAGTCGTTTCATCATAAAAAAGCCTGCCCTGAAATTGTGGCGACCTTACGGCAGGCCTTGGCACGGCACGGGTGGCCGTTATTGTATTCACCAGCAAACCCTGGAAGTGAGACCGACCCCATGGCAGAGACAGAAACGGCACAGGATCTGTTCAGCGGCACCAAATCCGTTGTCGAATCGCACAAGTTCAACGAGGCCAACCTGGCCGCCTGGATGGAGGCGAATGTGGAGGGCTATGAAGGCCCTCTGGAGGTGCGCCAGTTCAAGGGCGGCCAGTCCAACCCGACCTACCAGCTGGTCACGCCCAAAAAGAAATACGTCATGCGCCGCAAGCCGCCCGGCAATCTCCTGCCCAGCGCGCACGCCGTGGACCGCGAATTTCGTGTCATTAACGCGCTCTATCCCCTCGGCTACCCGGTCGCGCGGCCCTACGGTCTTTGCATGGACGAAGATGTTGTCGGCACGATCTTTTACGTGATGGACATGGTGGAAGGCCGCATCCTCTGGGACGGCACGCTCCCCGATTATGAGCCCGCGATGCGCCGCAAAATCTATGAAGCCAAACTGAAGACCTTCGCCGACCTGCACAATGTAGACTGGAAAAAGGCGGGGCTCGAGGGCTTCGGCAAGGAGGGCGACTATGTCGCCCGCCAGGTTCATCGCTGGACCAAGCAGTACAAGGCATCGGAAACGATGCACATTCCCGAAATGGAGCAGCTGATCGAGTGGCTTCCGAAGAATATTCCGCCGGGTGACAAGACGACGATCGTTCATGGTGACTATCGTCTCGACAATATGGTGCTCCACCCCACCGAGCCGAAAGTCATCGCCGTGCTCGACTGGGAGCTTTCAACGCTCGGGGATCCGCTGGCCGACTTCTCGTACCACCTGATGAACTGGGTCATGCCACCGGGCGATTCGAGCCGTGGTTCCCTGTCTGCCATTCCGGACCTCAAGGCCTGGGGCATCCCGACCATGGAAGAGTATGTCGGCATGTACTGCGCGCACACAGGCCGCGACGGCTTGCCGGAGCTTGATTATTACTTCGCCTACAATGCCTTCCGACTGGCGGGCATTCTGCAGGGAATTGTCGGGCGCGTGCGTGACGGCACGGCAAACAGCGCCAATGCCGAGGCCAATGCCGAACGTGTCATACCGCTCGCACGGTTTGCGGCCAGTTATGCGCGCAAGGCCGGCATGGAAGGGTAATGCCTCCGGGCATTTCGGGCATGCGTATGGGACTTCTTCGTCGCTTGGGTATCGGCTTGGCAGCCATTGTCGTTGCAGCGGCGGTCGGTTGGACGGTGATCGGTCCTGACTGGCGCGCCTTTCTCAGCCACCAGCCGTACGGCAGGGATGTCCTGTTCTGGGACCTGGGCCAGCGAGATGCAGGTTTCCGCATGCTCGACAAGGTGCCGTTCATCATCAAATCGAGCGAAATTCAGTCCGACGGAGACGTCCGCCCGCTGCCGGACGGAGATCCGCTCGTTCTGGATGTCGATATTGACGCTTACCTTGCCGGGAACCGCACATCGGGATTGGTGGTCATTCAGGACGGCAAGGTGCGACTGGAGCGCTATGGTCTCGGTTTCAGGCCCGATGGCCGGTGGACCAGCTTCTCCGTCGCCAAGTCGCTGACCTCGACGCTGGTCGGCGCTGCCATTGCAGATGGCGCAATCGCCAGCATCAATGATCCGGTTGCCAACTATATCGAGGAGTTGCGCGGATCGGCCTATGATGACGTCACCGTCGTGCAATTGCTGACAATGACATCGGGCGTTGCCTGGAACGAGGATTACGATGATCCCGATTCAGACGTGGCGAAGTTTGATACACTGACGGTGGAGCCCGGCAAGAGCGCGATAGCGACCTATATGGCGTCGCTAGGACGTGCGCATCCGGCAGGACAGGTCTGGAACTATTCCACCGGTGAAACCAATCTGATCGGCGTGCTCGTCAGCCGTGCGACGGGAAAGCCATTGGCTGATTACCTGTCGGAAAAGATCTGGAAGCCCTATGGCATGCAACAGGACGCATCCTGGTTGCTCGGCTCCGACGGGCATGAGATCAGCGGCTGCTGCATACAGGCATCGGTGCGTGACTTTGCCCGCTTCGGCCAGTTCATCCTTGACGGCGGCGCAACCGGCGCTGGGCAGATATTGCCAGACGGATGGCTCGATAGCGCCACGCAGAAACAGGTCGACTATGGTGTGCCGGGCGAAGGCTACGGATACCAATGGTGGACATGGGACGACGGTTCGTTCCAGGCCGACGGCATATTCGGGCAGGGCATATTCATTGATCCCGCGCGCAATCTGGTGATTGCATCCAACAGCAGCTGGACATCGGCTCTGGGAGACCGCGATGGCGAATTCGAGGCCCGCAAGGCCTTTTACAAGGCAGTGCAGCGCGCGATTGATTCAAGTACGCAATAGGAGCGCCGTGCCGGGTCCGCGGGGTGACGTGACAGCAGGAAGGTGGCACTGTCCGCCGAAAAGGGAGAAGACATGAGCGACGTCCTGAAAGGCCCGTTTCGCGCGCCCGCGCAGATGCTGCAGGAGCAATCCTATGGCGGCCACAAGTCCCTGCACGACGATGCCGAGGCCGAACGGCTTGGCATCAAGGCGGGTCCGATCGAAGGCCCGACGCATTTCCAGCAATTCGTGCCGATGCTTTTCGATATCTGGGGCAAGGACTGGTTCGAGCGCGGCTGTCTCTCTACCCATTTCCTGAACATGGTGTTCGAGGGCGAGAAGGTCCGCGCCTTTGTCGAGCGTCCGGCGCCCGGCGAAACACGGGCCAAATGCTGGGCGGAAAAGGAAGACGGCACACCTGTCCTGGAGGCGAGCGCAACGCTCGGCCCTGACCATGGCGAGACCTTGCTCGAAGCGCGCATGGCGAAACTCCGTCCGGCTGAGGATCTTGTGATCCTCGCCGACATGAAGGTTGGCCTGACCACCACGAAGGACGAACCGGTCCGCATGGACGCCGACCAGCATATGGGCAACCTGTATCCTTTCAGCCTGAATCAGAAACTTGCCGTCATCACCGAGCCAAGCGACTGGTACAGCGATGCCGAAGCGTCTCCCTGGGGCCGCCCCGTCATCCCGCTGGAAATGGTCAGCGTCCTCGCCAACTATACCGGCGGAATGGCCAACTGGCCGGTCAAGCATCCGTCCATCGGCCTGTTTGCCGACCTTGAAATGCGCATGATCGACGGGCCGCTCTTTGTTGGCGAAGACTATATCCTCCGCCGTGAAGTCGTCGCGCTGTCAGCCAGCCGCCGGGCCGAGAATTATTGGATCCGTACACGTATATTCGATTCAACGGGCACCAGGCAGGTCGCGGAAACGCTTCTCAATCATGGCGTTCTGAAAGCCAGCTATCCGCACTACCCGGCCGACAGGCTGCCGGCCTGAATCCCGAAATCGCACCAGGGACACGCGCCTCATCAGGGCCTCGCCTTCCTGACCGACGCCCGCGAAAATGGTGCAATGAAAATCACCCAGACGCCCCGAGAAAGGCCAATCCGATGAAGACTGCACTTTTGAAATCTCTGGCCCTCTCGACTGCCTGCATCGTCGCGGCGGGTGTTGCCAGCGCACAGGACGCGGTCGTGCACGCAGGCCACGTTCTGGCGGTTCCGGGCGAGGGCTACCTCACCCAGCAGACAATCACCGTCAAGGACGGGCGCATCGTATCGATCCAGCCTGGCTACAAGTCCGGCGCGAAGGGCGCGCCGGTCATTGACCTCAAAAGCGCCTATGTCCTTCCCGGTCTCATCGACAGCCATGTCCATATCACCGGCGAGAATGGCCCGGATGAACGCTTGAAAAGTTTCACGGATTCCGCCGTGGATACCGCCTTTGATGGCGCCGCCTTCGCCAAGGTCACACTGGAAGCCGGATTCACCACTGTTCAGGATGTTGGCGCCGGCAACGATACCATCTTCGGCCTGCGCGATGCCATTGCCCGCGGCGCGGTCGTCGGTCCGCGGATGCGTGCGGCGGGCCAGGCGATCTCCGTCACGGGTGGCCATGGCGACGTGAACGGCTATTCCTCGCCGGTCATGAAACTGTTCACGGGCACGAATGTCTGCAACGGTGCGGATGACTGCCGCCGCGCCGTCCGCCAGCAGGTCAAGGAAGGTGCCGACATCATCAAGATCACGGCGACGGGCGGTGTCCTGTCGAACACGTCGGCCGGGCTCGAGCAGCAATTCTCGCAGGATGAACTCGTCGCCATCGTCGAGGCAGCGCATGCGATGGGGCGTCAGGTCACCGCTCATGCCCACGGCAAGGGCGGCGTCAATGCCGCGCTTCGTGCCGGTATCGATTCCATTGAACACGGCACTTACCTCGATGACGAATCGATTGCCCTGTTCAAGGAACACGGCGCCACCCTTGTGCCGACGGTGCTGGCTGGCGCAACCGTCACGGGCTGGACCAATGAGCCCTGGCTCCCTGAGGCCTCGCGCAAGAAGGCCGCGATCGTCGGGCCGCTGATGCTCGACATGCTGCGCCGTGCCCGTGAGGGCGGGGTAAATGTGGCTTTCGGCACTGATACGGGCGTTTCCCGCCACGGTGAGAACGCCAAGGAATTCGCGCTCATGGTCCAGGCTGGCTTCACGCCGGAAGAGGCGATCCGCTCTGCGACTGTGACCGCATCCCGGCATCTGGAAATGGAGACTGACATTGGCACGCTGGAAGCTGGAAAATATGCCGATCTCATCGCTGTGACCGCTGACCCCCTGAAGAAGATCACGGAACTTGAATCGGTCGACTTCGTGATGAAAGGTGGCGTGGTTCACAAGGGCCTGAATTAGCGCCTTCCAGTCATTTCTGGCCCGAAATGTGCAATAGCTTCGCCTAATCCGCGAAGCATTTTGACAATGCGCGGCAAAGGAATGAAAGTCAGGCATGCAGAATTTCCAAGCCTCAGCACCTCGGGCCATTGGCGGGAAAGGGTTCGCCATGGCTAATCGTGACCGCAATCTGGCCCGGATCGTCGCATGCTTGGCCCTGATTGGACTTGCTGCCTGCGCTGGCGAAGAGACGGCTGAAGTCGCAGCAAGCGCAGCAGGCAATGACCCTGAATGCATCACCATCGCCGAAGGCCTCTATGTGTTCGAAAATGGCAAATTCACCGCGACCGCGGCGCCAGTGCCGCAAGTGGTGGAGCGTGTGACACGCGTCTCGACGGGCTGGGTTGGCGAGATTGAAACGGCCCTTGCGGCGGCGGGCTATCCCTGGATGGGCATCGTGGCGCGCGAAAATGTGGCAACGCTCACCGGACTTGCCCCTGATGCCGACGCCAAACGCCGCGCTTTGGAAATCGGCACGACAGCGCTCCAGACTGACCCCGTCAGCTCCGCCGAGATCACGATTATCGTTGACGGGATTGGCATTGAAAGCGGCGAGCGTGGCCCGGGCGAAAGCCTCGCAGCGCTTGCCCAGGGCGGCATTTCGGAAGCCGCCTGCCAGCAGGCCCTGAACCAGACCATGGAAGGCCAGAAGATCCACTTCCCGACCAATCGCAGTGACATCTCGCCTGTCAGCACCGGTCTGCTCGATGCCGTCGCAGGGATTTCCATGCTCTGCGACGATTACGCCATCGAAATCGGGTCCCACACGGATTCCCGCGGGTCGGATGAATACAATCTGGTCCTGTCGCAGAAGCGCGCCGATGCGATCCGGCAATACCTGCTGGAACAGGGCGTGGCGGTCGACCAGCTCACCGCCATCGGCTTTGGCGAAAGCATGCCGCTGGACAAGGCCGATACGCCGGATTCGCGCGATCGCAACGTGCGGACCGAATTCCGGATTTCCCGTCGCCCCTGACGGGTCTCAGAAGGTCAGGATGCGTCCCGTCGCGGGGCTGACCTTGCCCTCCAGCGTGTCGTGCCAGGCCGCATCAATGGCATCCATGCCCGCATCTTGCTGCGGCGTCACGAATGCAGATGACGCGCGGTAGAAGGCCATCAGTGACGTGCCCAGCTTCTGGTTCAGCACATCGGCGCCCAGATCCTTTGCCCGCTGCGCCGCATAGGTCGGAACGAAGAAGAATTCCGGCTGCGGGTCAGGCAGGCTGATCGGCGCGCGATTGCCCTCCCAGTCGGTCACGCCAATCACCAGGCTGCGCACGAGGCGGTCTTTCAGCGCATTGTGCACGTCTGCCGTCAGGGCCGGCCGTCCGAGGAAATCGACAAAGGCCGTCAGGCCGCGCGCATGCATGCTGTCGACCTGGTCATAGGTCTGCGTGCGGGCATACAGCCCTGTGCTTTCAACATATTTCACGTTGCCCGGCGATGTCAGCGCCACGGCTTCGACGACGCCCCGGGCCTTCAGGCAGTGCGCCAGCGCCATCGCGGTCTTGGACGACGCGCTGGAAATCACGACCGTCTCCGGCACGGGATCACCCGTCTCCATCAGGCAGTCATCAATCATCCAGCCGGTTGTGAACAATGGCCGGAACAGCATCTGCTGCGCTTCGAAGGCAGGATCATAGGTCGGGTCGGCAGCGGTTAGCACATAGGTATTGTATATCGGCGCCAGGCCCTGCCGGTGTGCGGCGCCGTCAAGGAAGCTCTCCTTGCCGACACGGGCTGGCTGAACATCGAACGTGCCCGAGATCGGCAGGTATCCGTAAACGCGTGCCCCTGCTTCGACGCCAGGCGCTTTGGACTCAATCACCGTCGCAAAGCCCCAGACGGGCACGCGCCCGAATTCGGACGAGCCTGCCGGGAAGAATTTCCAATATTCCATCGCTTCGCCGAACGTGGCGTAGGTCACATTATTGGCGGTCAGCGCAAACGCGTCGACGCGCAACCGCGCCATGCCGTCGGCCAGGTCGGTCACCGGCGCATCGGCCCAGTGGCAATCACGAAGGTCATCGCGCCTGATCAGGTAGTCCATGGTCTTGCGTCCCCTTAGTCTTTGCGCATGAAGGCGCCGATTCGCGCCTGCATGTCAGGTCCGACGCCCTCATTCCTGAGAATTTCCCATTGAAGGCCGGAATCCATGTCGCGCGCATCTGTGGCTTCAAGCAAGCGTTTGTTGGCGGCATGGGAGAAGGAGGAGTTTGCAAGGATCTGGCGCGCAAGCGCGTCAATCGCCGCATCGAATTCGTCAGCCGGAACCACCTGTTCGGCGAGGCCGATCCGCAGGGCCTCTGCCGCATTGATCATTTCTGCCGTGAACATCAGGCGCTTGGCCGTCGCCACGCCCACGCGCCGCGGCAGGCGCTGGCTCATGCCCCAGATCGGGGTCAGCGCCCATTTGGCATGCGTGTCGCCAAACTTTGCTGTGTCGGCGGCGATAATGAAGTCCGCTGCCAGCGCCACTTCCAGTGCGCCGGTATAGCAATGCCCGTGCACGGCGGCGATAACGGGCTGGGGCAGGGTTTCCAGCATGCGCAGTGTTTCCGAATGCCAGCCGGGGGAGGGCACCTTCTCGCCTTCGGCAATGTCGCCAAGGTCATGACCGGCCGAGAAGCAGCGCCCTGCGCCGCGCAGGACCACGCACCCGATTGTCTCGTCCTTCTTCAGGGCAATCGCATGCGCGCGCAGTTCGCGAAACATGCCGACGGTCAGCGAATTCAGCTTGTCCGGCCGATTCAGCGTCAGCAGCGCCAGCCCGTCTTTGTCCTCCCGCGTGACCAGCGTGCTCATGTGGGCTTGCCCATATCCACCATCAGCCTCGAAATCGCATGAACAAAGTTGTTCGGCGCAATTTCCTGTTCACCCGTCCAGGCAATGTCGGGGAAGCGGCTGAGAATCTGGCGATAGGCCGCTTCCAGCTGCATGTTGGCCACGCGCTGTCCAAGGCAGACGTGCGGCCCGTGCCCGAATGACAAATGCTCCTTCGCATTGGCGCGGGTAATGTCATACGTATCCGGATTATCGAATTTGGCGGGGTCGCGATTGGCAGCGGCATAATACATGACCAGCTTCTCGCCCTCGGCAATGCCCTGGCCGCCAAGCTCTGTGTCCTTCGTCGCAGTCCGGCGCATATAGGTCACGGGGCTGACCATGCGGATCGACTCGTGCACGAAGTTCGGAAACAGGCTGTCGTCAGCCATCAGTTTCGCCTTCTGGTCCGGGTTCTGCGTCAGCAGTTTCATCGTGCCAGACAGCGAATTGCGCGTCGTGTCATTGCCCGCAAAGACGATCAGCAGCCACGAGCCATCGAGGAATTCCGGTGACAGCGGCTTGCCGTCAATCTCCACGTTCGCGATGGCACTCAGCAGGTCCGGTTGCGGATTCTTCCGGCGTTCCGCCAGCAGGGAACGGCCATAGTCGAACATCGCCTGGATTTCGTTCATGAAGGCGGTGATCTGTTCCATGCTCACATTGCCCAGGCCCTCCTGTTGCGCCTGGTATTGCGATGTCTCCAGGAAGTGCATCCAGTGGACCAGCTTCGGCCGGTCGGCCGGCGGCACGCCGAGGATTTCGCACAGTGTGAACAATGGCAGCTCTGCGGAGAAGTGTTCCACCATGTCGACCACCTGGCCCTGCGCTACCATATTGTCGAGCAGTACGTCGACATGCGCAGCCACGCGCTTGCGAAGTTCGGCCACGAAATCGGCGCGGAAATAGGCCATATGCTCCATGCGCAGCGGCGTATGGTAGGGCCGGTCCAGATTGATAAGCGAGTTCAGCGAGGATGAATGCAGCAGCGGATGGCGCGGTGTGCCCTCCATGCCATAATTCATCAGTATCCCGCCCTTTTGAGAGGAATAGGTTTCCGGGTTGAGTTCAATCCTCTTGACCAGGTCATAGGATGTGACGGCCCAGAAACCGGCGCCATACTCTTCCGGGTGCCACATCACGGGCGCCCGTTCACGCATCGTCGCAAAGGCGTCGAATGTATAGCCGCCATTGTCAGAGAAAACGGTCGGTGAGGTCAGGTCCACCGGTGGCGTGAGGTCAAACACAGGCGGGTGGCGCGGCTTGGTAGGCGCATGTTCGACCTGATAGGTGTCCGTGACGTTCTGAAAGCCCATGATCGTCTCCTAGAATTTGTAGCTGACGGGAATGGACTTTGGCCCGCCGACGAAGTTCGCCTTGATGAAGGTCGGATCGCCCGCCAGCTCGATCGACTTGATACGGCTGAACAGCTCTTCATAGATGATCTGCATTTCAAGGCGGGCCAGGTGCATGCCAAGGCACATGTGGCCGCCATGACCGAACGAGATCAGCTTGTTGGGGCTGCGATCCACCTTGAACTTGAACGGCTCGTCGAACACGTCCTCGTCGCGGTTGCCGGAAGGATAGCACAGCAGCAGGCTCTCGCCTTCCTTCACGGTTTTGCCGCGCAGGTCATAGTCGGCATGGGCGGTGCGCATGAAATGCTTCACTGGCGTTGTCCAGCGGATGGCTTCATCAACGGCCGTGCGCGCCATGCCCTTCGGATCATCCATGATCTTCTTCAGCTGCGAGCGGTCCTGCAGCATGGCCAGCACGCCGCCGCCGGTCGAGGCGCTGGTCGTGTCATGCCCGGCGGCTGCCGTGATAATGTAATAGCTCATCGCTTCCAGCTGGCCGATCGGCTCGCCGTCCACCATGCCATTGGCGATGACGGTGGACACGTCGTCGCGCGGATTGGCGCGACGGTCTGCGGTGATTGCGGTGAAATACATGAAAAACTCGGCCAGCGTCTGCTGGATCGAGGCGAGCCCGGCTTCCACGTCGCGGTTCTCGATTGCGTCCCTGCGCCGGCTGAGGTCTTCGTCCTGCGCGCCGAATATCTCCTGCGTCAGCTTCAGCATCATCGGCTCGTCGGATTCCGGTACGCCCAGTATCTGCATGATCACGCGCAGCGGATAGTGCAGGGCGATGTCGCGCTGGAAGTCGCATTCCCCGCCCAGGTCTTCCATCCGGTCGACAAACTGCCTGGCAATCGCCCGCACACCGTCTTCGCGCTTCTTCACGTTCTGCGGCATGAACCATTCCTGGGTCAGGTGGCGCAGCTTGAAATGAAGCGGGTCGTCCAGCTGGACGAGCGTCTTCAGCAGGTGCGGCTGGCCAAACTTGGCATAGACGCCTTTCTCCGCTTCCACATAGGACAGCATTTCCCGTTCGCCATTGGTGAACAGCTGGTTCTGGCGGCTGATCTCCATGATGTCGGCATGCTTGGTCACTGCCCAGAAAGGCCGGAAATCGTCCGGTTCGCACCATGCGAGCGGGTCTTCCGCCCTCAGTTTGGCAAAGGCGGCGTCCAGTACAGGCTGGTTCGCATAAACCGCCGGGTCAACGATCTGGTTGCACGTCGCGGCCGCCGCCGCGCTCATTGTCCGGCCCGGATCCATTTTGGTCTCGGGCGGGGTGGCAAGCGCGGTATCGGCCATGGAGGTCTCCGTGTGCTATTTTTTGGGTCTGCGTTTCCTGTCAGCAAGTCTAGTGGAACCGGGCCGCGTGCCAAGGTGTGACTTGGCGGCAGGTGCGGCGCGTTTCGGCGCCTCCCCCAGCGGCTTGTTGGCATCGGCAATCATGTGGCCGACCGTTTCAATCATCAGTTCGGCGGGAATTTCCTCCACGGCGCCGGGGCGCAGGTCACCCAGCTCATAGGGCCCGTAATTGATGCGGATCAGCCGGTTGACGATCAGGTTCACGGCCTCCAGTGCGCGGCGCACCTCCCGCTTCTTGCCCTCGGTCAGCGTCACGGTCAGCCACGAGTTCGCGCCATTCTCCCGGTCGAACACGGCGGTAATCGGCGCATAGTCCACACCGTCTACCGATATCCCTGCGGCCAGGTCGGCAATCTTGAAGTCCGTCACGGTGCCCTGTGCGCGCACACGATAGGTCCGCTCCAGCGCATTTTTCGGCAGTTCCAGTTCCCGCGCCAGCTCGCCATCATTGGTCAGCAGTAACAGGCCCTCGGTTGTCAGGTCGAGACGCCCGACAGTCACGACACGGGGCAGGGATTTCGGCAATTCGTCAAAGATCGTCCGGCGGCCCTCGGGGTCGCTGTTGGTGGCAATCAGGCCGGCTGGCTTGTGATATCGCCACAGGCGTGTCGGCTCGGGTGCGCTGATCGTCTTGCGGCCCACCTTGATCGTCTCGCGGCCGGTGACCTTGAAGGCAGGCGATGTCAGCTTCACGCCATTCACGATCACCTCGCCGGCCTCGATCATGCGCTCAACTTCGCGGCGCGAGGCGACGCCTGCGCGCGCGAGATATTTCGCAATGCGCTCGCCTTCGCTCCAGTCGGGCTCGGCCAGCGTTTTCGGGCTGTGTCCGGGCTTTTTCCGTGCTGTATCCGGGCTGTTCTTGACCGCACCTGTGCGGGTTTTCTGGGGGCGCGAACCAGGTTTTTCCTGGCGCGTGCGGCCCGTCTCTCGACGCTCCGTCATATCTGTATCTTTCGTTTCGGCCCTACAGGAATTGCAGGAGAGGGGCCGCAATAGCAAGTCCGACAAGAAATTCCATCGGAATCCACACCGGGATCATGCCATTCGACCGGTTCTTGCTGCCATCGACCAGCAGGGAAACCGTCCGTCCGAGGGCCGCGCCCATCCACGCCGCCGCCAGAGGCAGCACCACAAGCACGCTCAGCAGGTTCACGTCGCTGGCCGAAACGGTCAGCAGCAGGGCCGCCGTCATCATGTGGGACAACATGAAAAACCCGCCAAACGTCGCCCGGAACTCGGAATAGCCGCCCGGCTTGTCTGGATCGGGGTCTTCAACCAGTCGGACAACACCGGAAGCCCAGCGCGGCGAGATCAGCGCCATAACGCCCAGGATGGCGCCAAACCCCAGCGCCAGCAACGAAATGATTTCCCCATAATGCATGCGGCCGTCCTCCTTCTCATTCCCAACCTAGAGCATTTGTGGTGAAAGCGTAGTGCATCATCAAATTGGCAGGTGACTCGCTGGCGCTGCTTACTCCGGCGGCGGCGGGGTGCATCATTCCCATGCGAACCTGTACGGTTCAAACTGGATGTGGGGCGCCTGCCCCGCCGGGAACATGATGCAGGCTCCAGCGGGCTCGGCCTGTTCTTGAGGGAATGGAAATGGAACTGGCGATCTTTCTGTCGAGCGTGATTGTGTTCGCGACGTTCACGCTCATGCCGCTCGCCCGGCGGTCCGGCGCGCCGATCCTCCTCATCGTGCTCGGTGTCGGCATGCTGCTCGGCGTGGATGGTCCGGGGGGCATCCGGTTCTACAGTTTCCAGACAGGCTTTGATCTCGGCAGCATTGCCCTCGCCATCATCCTGTTCGCCGGTGGCCTGGAGACAGAACGCGGCATGTTCCACAATGCGCGCAATTCGTCCGTCATGATGGCCACGCTTGGCGTCCTGGTGACGGCGGCTGTTGTGGGCCTGTTTGCTAGCGTCGTCGTCGGCCTGCCCCCGTTTGTCGGCCTGCTGCTTGGCGCCACGGTTGCATCGACCGATGCGGCCGCAACCTTCCTGCTGATCCAGCAAAGCAAGGCGGGCATCAGTGAGCGCGTCAAGAACACGCTTGTCCTGGAATCCGGCCTTAACGATCCGATGGCCATTTTCCTCGTTGTCTCCCTTACGGCGATCGTGAATGGCGGGCCGCCTGGGTCATTGCAGGAGGTCGGCGGGTTCCTGTTCTTCCTGTGCACACAAATCGGCGTCGGCCTGGCCGGGGGCATTCTGGGCGGGCGGGCGCTGACCTTCATCATAGACCGGATGACGCTTCCCAATGGCACCTATCCTGCCATGGCGCTGTCCGGTGCTCTGGCCATTTACGCTTCAGTTGCCTTGCTGGGCGGCAGCGGCTTCCTAGCCGTCTACATCGTCGGTATCGTGATACGAAACCGCCTGCAGCGCCCGCTCGACAATATCCTGAACTTCAACGAGGCCCTGCAATGGATCAGCCAGATGGCCCTGTTCCTCCTGCTCGGCCTGCTGGTGGCGCCCAGTCACCTCCTCAAGGACATATGGGCCGCACTCGCAATCGCGGCAGTGCTCATGTTCGTCGCCCGTCCGCTGGCTGTTCTGGTCAGCATAGGCTGGATGGGCTTCACCGCTCGCGAAAACCTCTTCCTCAGCTGGGTCGGCCTGCGCGGTGCGGTGCCGGTCCTGCTGGCGATCTATCCTGTTATCACACCGGGGCCAGTCACGATCGAATTCTTCAATATTGTCTTTGTCATCGTCGTCGTGTCGCTCATCGCGCAGGGCTGGACCATCGCGCCGCTCGCAAACCTTCTCAAGCTCAAGGAGCCGGACGCCGTGACCGAAGCGGACGTGGAAACCTAGCCAGCCAGTTCGGTCAGCAGGACGTGCCAGTGTTCCAGCGCCCCCGGGATGGAATCCACCGGAACCCGCTCGTTCAGGCCGTGCGCATAGTCGTCAGACGGCTTCATGAACACGCCGGACACGCCATAGCTCGGAATGCCCTGGCCGCGGAACAGCAGGCTGTCTGTCGTTCCTGCCGACATGCTCGGAATGATCGGCAGGCCTGGCACATGCGTGTCGACCGCTTTGCGGACCGCCGCCATCAGTTCGGCATCCAGAGGTGACGTCTCGCTTTGCGGGAACTCCAGTGGAAAGGTCACCATTCCCGCATCGCCCACCAGTTCCTGCAGTTTCGCCTGCACCGTGCGCGGCGGAACGCCCGGGAATATCCGGCAATTGATATTAGCTGCGACACGCTGGGGCAGGGCGTTCTGGGCATGGCCGCCCTCGATCTGTGTCGCGACGCAGGTCGTGCGGACCTGGCCAATGTATTCTGGCTCGGCCGACAGGATGGCCACGGCCTCTGCATCGTCCTTGTCCTCGGCAAAACGCGCCATGGCCCCGCCCAGCGCGCCCGGTGTCTGCTTCGCCGTCTCGCGGAAATAGGCCTGCGTCAGCTCGCTCGTCTGCGGCGGGAAGGCATAGGCTGCCACCCTCGCCAGCGCATGCGACATGTCGACAATGGCATTGCTGCCCGTGGGCCGGCTGGAATGCCCGCCGGGATTTGTGATCACAACTTCGAAATCGGCATAGGTCTTCTCGCCCGCCTGCAGGCTGTAATAGAGAGGCGTTCCATCCTCGCCAAGCGTGCCGCCGCCCGCATCGGCGTTCAGCAGCATCCGCGCGCCCTTGAAGCGTGGCGCCAGTTCCGCAGCTGTCACCTGCGCTGTCTCTTCATCGCCCGTCAGGACCAGAATGATGTCGTGTTCCGGCACAAAGCCTTCGCGCTTCAGACGCATCAGCGTGGTGACCAGCATGGTCAGCCCGTATTTATTGTCCAGCACGCCGCGCCCGTAGAAATAGGTCCCGTCGGTCTCCATCCTGAAGGGGTCACGCACCCAGTCGGCCGGGTCCGCTTCCACGACGTCCATGTGCGCATTCAGAATGATCGGCGTCGCGCTGCTGCGGCCCGCATAGTGCGCCATCAGGGCCGCCGTCTCGCCAAAGGGCTCGACTGCCACGTCTTCCGCCGCAAAGCCGCCCGCGATCAGCACCCCGGCCAGGTATTCGGCATAGGCGGGCACCTTGCCACGGCCTTCCACCGTGTCAAACGCCACAGACGCTCCCAGAATCTCGACAGCCTTGTCCACGTCTGCTGGCTCAGCCGCCACCTTCAAGGGCACGCAGATGCACCCCGCCAGGATCAATGTTGCAAGGCTCGTCAGGATTCGTTTCGTCATGTCCGGTCAATTCTTCCCATAGGTTGTATGTTCTCGCACGGCAATTTCGGGACGTCGCTTGCCTTTAAGCTGACGCGGTCCGTGCGAATAGGTGTGGTCTGCGCCACCCTGCGCGTCAATATCTCTGCTCGGTACAGGCCGTCTGCCCGACGGTTGGCGTCCAGATCGAATGACCCTTGTCGCAAGGGACCCGGCGCGCCTGCTTCAAAAAGGCACAATCCTTGCAAATCGGTCCGGCAAACATAGTCAGAGAAGTATTTCAGGGATGGTGAACGCGCCGAAAATCAGTATTTCGCACCTGACGCCGGATATTCCTGATTATTACGCGATATCGCACCTGTCCAGGATATGGCGTGAGGTGGGTCTGGATGTCGAGGTCTCGCGTGAATACGCCGACGATGCCCGGCTATGCATTCTGCATCACGACAAGACGCGCTTGAGCAAAGACACAATTCCGGACGCGCCAAGCGGCGTAAAACCACTCAATGAGGATGTGCTCGATATTTCAAAGCGCTTGATTTCGACGCTTTTGCTCACGCCGGAATCCGACTGGGCTGGACCGGTCATCATCAAATCAGATCTCAACCATTACGGATTGCAGGACGGCGGCGATGACAGGGCAGGCATTGTTGCGCGTGTACAAAAGCGGCTGGCGCGCCATTCATGGCGATGGGCAAGGAAGCTTCCCGAGAAGCACTATCCTGTTCTTGCGTCGCTGAATGACGTGCCCGGTTGGGTGTGGAGCGATCAGCATCTCGTGGTCGAAAAGTTCCTGCCGGAATATTCAGATGATGGCCTTTACTGCGTGCGCGGATGGATATTTTTTGGCGACCAGGGATATGCCTATCGCAGTCTTTCAAAAGACCCGCTTGTCAAAGCCACTTCATTGGTCCGTAGCGAAATACTTGACGCGGTACCGGCTGAACTGGCCGCGCTTCGCGAAAAAATGAAGTTCGACTTCGGCAAGTTCGATTATGTCGAACACGATGGCGTGCCGATACTTCTCGATGCGAACAAGACCCCGACGTATCCCGTTTCGGATGGAACCCCGACGCCGCGCATGCGGCTGTTGGCCAAAGGCATTGAGGCTTTCCTGTGAGCCAGATGACAAGCCACACCAAGCCCCTGGTTCCACTCATGCCGCTTTTCGACCGGGGGGTCGCATTCGCCGCACGAACGGACCTTCGCCAGACGCGCATGATCGGCTTTTCAGCTTTCGATCTCGACAGTGTTACCAATGGGCTTCTGGGCTTGCTCAACGGCATGCCGACGGTGCGCCACATTTGCGGGGTCACGGACGAGGGACTCGCCGTGCTCGAACGGGCTGGTCTCCATGTCGACGAGGACATGCGCATATTCGAGACAGCCGCCGAGGCCAAACGCCGCACGAAAGAGTTGATCGAGGAAGGCTACAAACTCGCCTCGCCCTATCCGCTACCTGTCGGGACCTATCCGCAAAAAGCCCAACTGGTCTCGCGCGATTTGTGGCGTCGGCTTAACAACAAGAAAAATCTTCCAGACATCGTACCGGCGAAGCACCTGTCTGACCGCCGAATCGTTCCGCTCGATGATCCTGCTGCGTTTACATTCAATGGTCCGGTCTTCCTGAAATCATGCACCGACGAGGCAACAGGAATCGGTTACGCTGTTCGCCACTGTACGACTGAAGCAGAATACCTGGCTGCTTTCGAGAGTCTGAAGGCCTTGGGTGACGCAAGCGACGTGATTGTCGAGAACGACATGGACGTCGTCTCCTGCTGGTGCGTGTCGCTCGTCCTGTCGGAAACGGGCATCCACTATGCCGGTGCGGCGGAACAGCTGTTCGACCTGCCGGGCCAGCAGTCCGGCAGCGTGATCAATCCATCCAATCCATTTCCCAAGGCCGCAATCTCGCTGGCGCTGGAGGTTGGCGAAGCGGCACTCGCCATGGGATTCCGTGGTGTTGCCGGGCTCGACATTGGCCTAACCACCCGAGGACGATTGATCGTATTCGATCCGAATTTCAGGATTCAAGGTTCGACAGCCCAGGTAATGCTGCATGCGTCCGCGACCAAGCGGTCCGGCTTGCCGGCTTCGCGGTCTGCGAATTTCAGGAGTTCGCTCAACATTCGACAACTGGCACTCGAGCTCAGCGGGCCGATAGACGATGGGTGGTACATGCCCTTCCGCCTGATAGACGGGGCACGTCATGCTGAGCCGCCTGCCAACACGACCTGTACAGGAATCGTGATGGGTAAGACGCAGGCCGATGCAGAGCGACGTCACGGCCAGTTGAAAAAGCTCCTGGTCGCTGCCTAGATATCGCGAGATCAAGCGGACTGGATCACGCCCGCTTTGCGCCAGGCCTCCTTCGGCCAGCGGCGGTGCTGCCAGAACCATTGGCCGGGTTCGGCGCGGATACAGGCTTCCAGGAACTGGTTGATCCGCGTCACCGAGGCAAGGATGTCCGCCTCCGTGTCGCCCGTGTCCTGCGGCAGGAAAGGCTCATGGATTTCCACCCGGAATCGGGCCGGGCCGGTGCGCACGGTCGACACCGGCACGATGGGCACGCCGTATTTCAGCGCCAGCCGGGTTGGCCCCTGCGCCGTCATCGCGTCATGCCCGAACAGGGGTACCGCGATGCCTTCGCGGAATTTCTGGTCATTCATCAGCGCAACCGGCGCGCCGCGCGCCAGCGCCCGCATCAGTTCGCGCGTGCCAATGCCCTTGGGCGCAGCCGTGCCCGTTCCATAGTCGTGGCGCAGCTTGTTGATGCGCCGGTCAATATACGGATTGTTCAGTGCACGGTAGGTCATCACGGCATGCGGGATGCGCTTGCAGATGGCCGCAGGCATGATTTCCCAATTGGCGAAGTGCCCGGAAATGAACACCGCCCCCTTGCCGCTCACATTGATGGCATCGAGGCGTTCAACACCGACCACGTCAACACGCCCGCTCGTATAGGGATCAATCGCGGGCAGGTGGGGTATCTCGCCCGCCGTGCGCCCGGCGCTTTCCCAGGCCGCCAGCGCGATGCGGTCTATCTCGGCATCGCTCCAATCCGGAAAGGCGAGCTTCAGGTTGCGCCGTGTCGTCTTGTGCTGCGAAAGGCGCGGGCCGATCTTCTTCATCACCCAGCCGCCAAAGTCAGAGGCCTTGTCTGGCCCGAGCAGCTTCATCGGCCACCAATAGATGACGTCCCATGCGATTGTCTCCAGCCGCCATTGCACGCGCTGGCCAAACGAGGCGCGGTTGTCGATGTCCTTCGGGCGGACATAGGTGGAGGGCGTTTCGGTCATGCGCTCGCAGACGTGATGATCGGGGCCAGCAGCGCGTCAAGCGCGCTCGCATCTTCAAAGCGGGCGGCGACCGGAAAGGCAAGCACGCGCTGCTGTTCCGGCTGCGAAAGGCGCACATGGTCCTTGGTCGTCGTGATCAGCCGTGCGCCATGGTGGCTCGCCAGCTTGTGCAGGAATTTCAGCTCGCCTTCGGAATAGACATGATGGTCGCCATATCCCACCGCTTCGCGCAGGTCCGCGCCAGCGGCCTTCAGCGCGTCAAAGAACTTGAGCGGACGCCCGATGCCCGCAAAGGCCACAAGCGGTCCCTCCGGCATGGCGCCGACCGGCTCAACCGACGCGCGCAGGACAGGGGCCGCTGCCAGCATGACCGGGGCTGGAACCTCGCCTTCACCCATCAGGATAACGCCTTGCGCCCGCGCCAGTCCGTCAGCGACAGGTTCGCGCAGCGGGCCATTGGGCAGCAGGTGCCCGTTCCCGAACGGCGCCGCCGCATCAATCACAATGAGAGACAGGTCCTTGTGCAGCGACGGGTTCTGGTGGCCGTCATCCATGACAATCAGCTGAACCCCGTCGGCCTGCATCGCGCGGGCAGCGGCGACCCTGTCCTGGCCGATCCAGCTCTCGCCGCTCGCGGCCAGCATCAGCGGCTCGTCGCCAACGTCAGCCGCCGTATGCGTGCCCGGCTGCACCCTTGCCACACCCTTGATGCCCCCACCGTACCCCCTCGAAAGGGTCGCCGCGCGTATCCCGCGCGCCGCCAGCACACCCCTTATCGCCGCCACGACCGGTGTCTTGCCCACGCCGCCAACAGTGAGGTTTCCGACGCAGATTACCGGAATGTCCACGCTGGCCGGTAACGCCCTTTTCAGCTTGCGCTGCACGCCCAGCCGGTAGGCAAAGGCCAGCGGCGTCAGCAGAAGACGGGTCAGTGGCGCGGCTTCCCGTGATCGTGGGTCCAGCCCGGCTGACCAGAAATGCGGCGCCTTCATTGCAACAATCCTGGTTCGGGAATCAGGGGTAATAGAGCAGCCAGCGTTTCCACCATCGGCGCATCCGCATGTTCCGCCAAAGCATCGACCGCCGCCTGTGACGGCGGCGGGGAATTCTTCAGTGCATCGGCCACACCTGCTGCATCCGCTGCGATCCTGACAAGACCGCGCGATTCAAGGTCGGCCATCATGGGGGCAAAATTGAACACGTGCGGTCCGGTGACAACCGGCTTGGCAAACCTGACTGGCTCCAGCGGATTGTGTCCGCCAACCCCCTCGGCATGTCCGCCACCCAGATAGACGGCGTCGGCCAGGCGAAGCCACAGGCCCATTTCGCCCATCGTATCCGCCAGCAGCACGCGCGTACGTGTATTGGCCACCTGTCCCCTGGACCGGCGCGCATGCGGCAGGCCCCGTGCCTTGACCAATGCTTCCACCTCATCGCCGCGTTCTGGGTGGCGCGGCGCAATGATGATCGCCGTGTCCGGCATATCGGATACGGCATCGAGAAACAGTTCCTCCTCGCCTGCATGCGTCGATGCGGCCACGAGGCAGCGGCGCCCGCCGACGAATCCGTCCCGGATCCGCTTGATTTCAAAGTCGCTCGCTTCAGGGCCCGGGAGGGCAGATTTCATGTTTCCGGCTGACCGCACAGTACGTCCCAGCAAGCTGCCCAGCCGCTGGGCCGTGTCCGTATCTGCGGCGAGCACAACATCGAATTGTCCCACGAGTTTCTGGAACAGTTTGCTGGCCTTGCGCCAGCCATCTGCCGAGCCCTGCGTCATCCGTGCGTTCACCAGCGCGCGCTTTGCCCCGCTGCGTTCGGCTTCGAAAATCAGGTTCGGCCAGATCTCGCCTTCACCGAACACGCACAGGTCAGGCTGCCAGTGCTGGATAAAGCGCTTCGCAATCGCGGGTGTGTCCAGCGGTGCCATCAGGTGGATCGCGGCGTCTGGCAGGGCGGGGCCCATCAGGCGCGCCGATGTCAGCGTCTGGCTGGTGAAAACCAGCATCAGGTCAGGCCGCTCTGCCACCAGCCGGTGACCCAGTTCAAGCAACAGGCGGCTTTCTCCCACACTCGCGCCATGCAGCCAGACCAGCCGCCCGGGGCGGCGACCCGGCATTCCGCGCGCCAGCCGCTCGTTCAGCCGGCCAAAATCTTCCTTGCCCGCCCGTCCGCGGCGGCGCAGCAATCCCGGCAGGAAGGGTGACGCCAGCCGTCCGACGACGCGATAAAGATGAAAGGCTGGCGTCATGCTGTTGTCGGCTCCGAATTGGCTGGCGATCCTTCATAGCCTGCCAGCCTTTCGGATCGCCGCGTGACTGCATCGAGACGGCGCTGCAGTTCCGCGCGCAGCATCTCCGGATCGGCGCTGCGCGGTGTCTCCAGCAATTGTCCGAAAACAATAGCGCCTTTCGTGAACGGAAAGGGGATGACGAACCCATCCCAGCTGCTCAGCTGTTTGGCCGGCCTGGTCGTCACCGCATAGGGCAGGATGGGGGCGCCTGCCCGCTGCGCGATCAGGATGGCGCCGAGGCTGACCTGCTCGCGCGGCCCGCGGGGGCCGTCGGGTGTGATGCATACCGCGCCGCCAGACTTGAGCAGCTTTACCGCATCAATGATGGCGCGGGCGCCGCCCTTGTCCTTTTTGGCCTTCTTCTTGTTGCCAGCAGAACCGCGGATCGTTCCGACGCCGAGGTGGCGCATCGCGCGGGCAACAGGTTCGCCATCGCCTGACATGGAGATCAGCATGGACACGTCGGCCGTCCGGCCCGGCCAGCGACGGATCAGCCGGGTCCAGCCCGACGGGATGAGCATGATCCGGGAATGCCAGATGGCGACGACTATCCCTGGTGCGGAGACCCACGATGCCCTGGCTTCTGATGCGCCCTCGATGGTCCAGCGCACGGTACGGCCAATCAGGGCCATCCAGGACCAGATGAGGAAACCCAGCAGGACAGTGACAGGTTTGGAGCGGAACAGGGACTTCATCGCGTCGCTTATACTTCGCTTTGCGCCTTGCGCCACGATTGCTGGCAATGACAACTGAATTGTTTTGGATGGTGGGCGATGCAAGGTTCGAACTTGCGACCCCTGCCGTGTGAAGGCAGTGCTCTACCACTGAGCTAATCGCCCCGTTTCCAGGAAAGCGCGTCCGTAATCCGATGCCCTCTCAACGTCAAGCCGGGAAGGCCGTAACGAGGCTGCCGGTCCTGATGGCGTCTTTTTCATCAATGCAAAAATGCATTCCAGCATCCCGATGCTAAGCAAATCGACATGCATTAGCTGTGTTGCCTTATTTCCGCTTCCGTACGATCATGTTTGCGTCGTGGGGCCCAATCACACCAATGGTTGCCTGTTGCGCAACGGAATGTATGATTTCCGGCCCGGATTAACCTAGCGGAAAAGCTGGATGAACAACTGTTCATTGTGAATGGCTGTTCATGTTCCAATGTTACGCGATTTTCATTCGATTTCGCCCTTGAGAAACCCGGCAAACATAGTCATCTTCACGTCATAAACGATGAACTGAAGAGCAGTTCGCGGTGTTGATTTAAGAAGGACAGGCCTTGGTGAAGTAATTCGCCAATATAAACAAGAAGCCTGGAGAGAGAGACAATGAAAGACTGGTGTGACGAAGACGGCGCCAAGCGCCTCTGTGAGAAGATCAATGCGTACTGGGCCGAGCGTGGCTACGAAGTGGATGTCGACCTTATCGACGCTGGCTTCGTCCCCGCAATGCGCAGTGCCCGCACGGATGTTCGCAGCAATATGGTAAACGGAATGCCTCGCCGCCGTGCGGCAGGTGAAGCTGGCGCAGCTCGCCCCAGCTACCGTCCCAGATCCGAAGCGTCAGCTTAGCTGACGAATTCAAGTAAAACCGAAACCAGATCCGAATAGTTGCTGACAACTGCGTCGGCGTCGATTTCGTCTTGAGTTTCGGTCTCGTATCCAAACGGAACGAAAATGAAGGGCAGCCCGGCATTCCGGGCTGCCCTTTCGTCTGTCCGGCTGTCGCCCACCATGATCGCGCGTGACCGGTCACCGCCTGCGCGATCCACCGTCAGCAGGATATGGTCTCCATGCGGCTTGCGCTCCGGCACGCTGTCGGCACCGACAATCGCACTGAACCGGTCCGTCAGTTCAAGCGCCGCCAGCAGCTGGTCCGACAGACGTTGTGGCTTGTTGGTGCATACGGCCAGCCTCGCGCCGGCCACCGTCAGGGCGTCCAGGGCAGCTATCGTATTCTCGAAAGGCCGCGATCCCAGCGCGATATTGGCCTCGTAATAGGCCAGGAACTGATTGAACAGGCCATCCAGCCGGCGGCTCTCAGGCTCAACGCCCTGCGCGGCCATGCCTTTCACGATCATCGCCTTGGCACCGTGGCCGATCATCGTGGCAATCGTCTCGAGCCCCACCGGCTGCAATCCGGCTTCAACCAGAACGTGGTTCAGCGCGCTCAGCAGGTCCGGCGCCGTATCCACGAGGGTCCCGTCGAGATCGAAAACAATCGTCCAGCCGTCAAACGCTCCATTCATGCCTGTATGAATTCCTCTCTCGCCACTCGCCTTGAATCGGCCTTTGGTCTAGGCGAAAGGTCTGGGGAAAGCGAGAGGGCCTGCCCGTGACGAATATCGCCAGAGACCGCGCCGCCATTATCCTTGCCGCAGGCAAGGGTACGCGCATGAAGTCCGGCCTGCCAAAGGTCATGCACGCCGTCGGCGGCCGTCCCATGATCGACTGGTCGATCGAGCTTGCCCGCAATGCCGGCTGCTCGCGTATCGTCGTCATCGCCCATCCGTCGCAAACCGTCCTCATCGACCATGTCACCGCCAGCCTGGGCCGCGATGCGATTGCCTTTCAGGATCCGCCACAAGGCACGGGCCATGCCGTCCAGTGTGCCGAAGCCGCCCTCACAGGGTTCGTTGGCGACCTTGTTGTCCTCTATGGCGACAGTCCTCTCGTGCCTGTCAGCGCCATCGAAGACCTTTATGCTGTGCTCGAAACCGGGGCGGCGCTCGGCGTGCTGGGCTTCGAGGCGGCCGAGCCCGGTCTCTATGGGCGTCTCATCCTCGCCGGTGATGGCGACCTTGAGGCCATCGTCGAGGCGCGCGAGGCGACACCTCAGCAGCTTGTGGTCCGCCTCTGCAATTCCGGCGTCATGGCGGGCCGCGCTGAAACCATGTTCCGTCTACTCAGGCGTGTGACCAACCAGAACGCCAAGGGCGAGTATTACCTGACAGACCTTGTCGGGCTGGCGCGGAGCGAGGGCGCCATCTGCAAGGCCGTACGTTGCGCAGAAGCGGACCTGATCGGATGCGACAGCAAGTCAGACCTTGCGCAGGCTGAAGCCATCTTCCAGGCGCGCCGCCGCCTTGAAGCCCTGGAATCGGGCGTCACGCTGGTTGCGCCCGAAACCGTTTTCTTTTCCCACGACACCATTCTGGAGGCCGATGTGCTGGTGGAGCCCAATGTCGTCTTCGGCCCGGGCGTCCACGTAAAAGGCGGCGCGCGAATCCGGGCCTTCAGTCACCTTGAAGGCGCCATCGTCGCGACGGGCTGCGAGATTGGCCCCTATGCGCGGCTCCGCCCCGGCACCGTTCTCGAAGCCGGTGTCCGCGTCGGCAATTTCGTCGAGACCAAGAACACGCATATGGGTGAAGGCGCCAAGGCAAACCATCTCGCCTATCTCGGCGATGGCCAGATTGGCGCGCAGGCCAATATCGGCGCCGGCACCATTTTCTGCAACTATGATGGCTTCATGAAACACCAGACCATCGTGGGGGACGGGGCCTTCATCGGCTCGAATTCCTCACTGGTCGCGCCGGTTGAAATCGGCAAGGGCGCGATTGTCGGATCCGGCAGTGTCATCACCACGAATGTGCAAGCTGATGCACTCGCCGTCGCACGCGGAAAACGTGTCGAACACCAGGGCTGGGCGATCAGCTTCAGAACCCGTAAAAGCGCCGAAAAGGCTGCCGCCAGCAAGAAGGATTAGCCAGGATGGCAAACGAGCACGAAAAGGAAAACGCGGCGCAGGCTGCGATGGAATATGTCGAGGATGGCATGACCATCGGTCTCGGAACCGGTTCCACGGCCAAATACTTTGTCGAGATGCTGGCAGACGAGGTCGCCGATGGCTTGCTCGTTCGCTGCATCGAGACGAGTGAGCAGACGCGGGCGCTCGCCACCAGCCTCGGCGTGCCGCTGGTTCCCTTCGAACAGGTCGACCGGATCCACCTGACCGTGGACGGGGCCGACGAGGTCGACAGCAACGGCTATCTCATCAAGGGCGGCGGAGCGGCGCTTCTGCGCGAGAAGATTATTGCCAGCGCCAGCGATCACATGGTGGTGATCGCCGACCCCTCGAAACAGGTCGAACGCCTCGGCGCTTTCCCGCTTCCGGTCGAAGTTACGCCGTTCGGATACACCATCACCGCCAAGAAGGTTTATGACGTCCTGTGCGCTGCGGGGATCGACCGCCCAAGGGTCGAATTGCGCAAGCAAGCGGGCAGTATGGACCTCTTGGTCACCGACGGCGGCAACCACATTCTCGACTGCCATTGCGGCCGGATTCCGGACGCCGAAGCCCTCGCCGCGCGCCTCTCCAATGTGCCCGGCGTGGTCGAGCACGGCCTGTTCATCAATATCGCGCGCACCGTGATCATCGGCAATGAAAACGGCGCAACCGTGTTTGAATTCTAGGCTTCGCCTCTTACATCTGCAGAAGAATCAACGGATTGCCCGCAGCCGCGCCCCAAGGTGCGTTGAACAACTCGGGCCGCACACAAGGATTGCCCGATGGCTGACACGAGCTACGACTTTGATCTATTCGTCATCGGAGGCGGTTCCGGCGGTGTGCGCGCCGCGCGCCTGGCTGCGCTCTCGGGAGCCAAAGTCGCGGTGGCGGAAGAATACCGGATGGGCGGCACCTGCGTCATCCGCGGCTGTGTGCCGAAAAAGTTCATGGTCTATGCCAGCGGCTACGGAAAGCACATCAAGCATGCCAGGGGGTATGGCTGGAGCGTCGGCCAAGTGTCCTACGACCACGAGGTTTTCGCGACAGCCATGCATGCCGAAGTCGACCGCTTGTCCGGCATCTATCACCGCAACCTCGTGAATGCCGGCGTCGAAATCATCGAAGAGCGCGCCGAATTTGTCGACGCCAACACGCTGCGCCTCAAGGCCAGCGGCAAGACGGTCACGGCCCGCAAGATCCTGATAGCCGTCGGTGGCCGCCCGTGGATGCCTTCGGCCGAGGAATTGCCGGGCGTCGAGCACGCCATCACTTCGAACGAGATATTCCATCTCGAAACCCTGCCCAAACACCTCGTTATCGCGGGCGGCGGCTATATCGCGGTAGAGTTCGCCCACGTCTTTGCCGGGCTGGGTGTGAAGACATGCCTCGTCTATCGCGGCGATACGGTACTGCGCGGATTTGATGAAGATGTCCGCATGGCGGTCCATGAGGGCCTGAAGGAGGCTGGCGTGCGCGTCATCACGCAAACCGTGTTCGAGAAGATCGAGAAGACTGACGGCGACCTTCCGCTCCGCATCCAGCTCAAGAACGGTCACCACCTGGAGGCCGACGTGATCATGATGGCCGTTGGGCGCTGCCCGAATACGGACGGGCTTGGCTGCGAAGCGGCCGGTATTGCGCTTGACGCCAATGGCGCTGTCATCGTGGACGAATGGTCGAAGACCAATGTCCCGAGCATCTGGGCTGTCGGTGACGTGACCGACCGTGTCGCACTGACACCTGTTGCTATCCGGGAAGGTCACGCCTTCGCCGAGACCGAGTTCTACGACAAGCCATGGCACTTTGATCATTCAGACATCCCGACGGCCGTGTTCACCCAGCCGGAAGTTGGAACCGTGGGAATGTCGGAGGCTGACGCGCGTAAAAAGTACGGCAATGTCGATATCTACAAGACCCGGTTCCGGCCGATGAAAAACATGCTCAATGGCGATACCAGCCGGGTCCTCATGAAGCTGGTCGTCAAGCCGGACGACGAGCGCGTCCTTGGCGTCCATATCGTCGGCGAAGACGCTGCCGAAATGATCCAGGCCATCGGCATTGCGATCAAGATGGGTGTCACCAAGCCCGACTTTGACCGGACATGCGCCCTGCATCCAAGCGTCGCCGAGGAGCTGGTCACGATGCGCCAGAAATGGGTGCCCGAAGTCACCGCCTGATCCCGCTCACTACCTCTCGAGCAGGGCCTGCAACTCCATGCCCACGGTCTTCAGGCTTTCGCGGACAGACTTCAGTCCGCCGCCCCGGCCGGAGTGAATCAACAGCTGCCGCCAGGGTGGCTGGCCATCCTTTGGCGCCTTCACCACAAGGTGACCTGAGCGGGGCAGGGCTGATTTCAGCAACGCCTTGGACAGCGGGAAACCGGCTTTTATGTCGAAGGCCCCATTGCGCGCATCGGCCTCGAATGTCGATTGCTCGCTGCGCCCGACTGCATTGAACAAGACGGAAAGCGCCGGCCGCTTGCTCTCTTCGACCTGTTCCGAGATCACCTGGTTCAGCAGCCGCACGCCCCGCAGCGAATAGACGTCAGCGTGCATGGGAGCCAGCACCCGGTCCGCCACTTCCAGCGCGCAGCGCGTCAGGAAAGTCGCATTCGGGTTGGTGTCGAAGACGATCAGGTCATATTCGCTGCGATAATTGTCGACCATGCGAAGGAACTGGGCCTTCACCTTCAAGAGCGCCTCAGAATCGTTCGCGAAGGCGTACTTCGAAATCTCGAATTGACCCGAAATGAGGTCCAGCCTGCCGCCGGGGCTGCCTTCACCCATCAGGTCGTGGACAAGATCCTGGCGCGGCGCCGCTGCGAATGGTTCGGTCGACAGCGTCAGCCAGCTCTCGCCCGGACTCACGACATCCCGTGAATGCAGGCGCGACCGCTCGAACAGGGAAATCACGGACCGGTCAGCCGCAGCGCTCGCATCGGCATATTCCATGTCGAAGAATGTCTGCGTCAGGTTATATTGCGGGTCGAGATCGACGAGCAGCACGCGCCCGCCCAGCGCCCCCTGCCACGCGCCGAACACCTGGCTCGTCACCGTCGTCTTACCGACGCCGCCTTTCAGGTTCATCACGGCCAGCACGGGGCACTTGCGCTTGTAGGCCTTCTGCACCTGGTTCACGAGTTGCTCGGTCCCGTCAGGCAGCGTCGATGACAGCTTCAGGTGCGGCAGGACTTCGTGCTTGAAAAAGCCGTTCAGGCGCGCCTTGTCGATCTGGTAGGGAATGAGCCGCAGATTGCGCGCCTTGGCGCGCTCCACGTCCTGGCGAACGGATTTGGATCTGACAGAGCTGGCCGAGACCAGGACGATCATCGCGAACGCGTCATCGATGGCCTGGTCGGCTTTCGGGCGGTCCTGGCTCTCGTTCGGCGCGTACCAATCGGGGATTGCGGCCATGCGCAGCGCCTCGTGAATTTCGAGCAGCGCGTCGAGATCCTGGGATGAATGGCTGATGTAGACATGCGACATGCGGCTTTGACGGTCCTTCAGGTGGCGGCTGTGATCCCGTTTCTAAAGGGCTTAGCGCTGATTCCACCACCTTTGTGCTGTGAAATTGTGGTGAAACTTGAGCAAGGGACGTCCATGTGATTTATGCAGCATTCGAACGGAGCAATGGAACATGACCTGGACACCTTCAGATTGGCGGAAACTGCCCGCCAAGCACATCCCGTCGGACTATCCCGACGCTGCAGCCCTTGCTGCAGTAGAGGCGCGCCTGAAAGGCTATCCGCCGCTCGTGTTTGCAGGTGAAGCGCGGCGTCTGAAAAAGCGCCTGGCAGAGGTCGCTGCCGGCGAGGCATTCCTGCTTCAGGGCGGAGATTGCGCCGAGAGCTTCAAGGAGTTCCACCCGGACAACATCCGCGACACGTTCCGCGTCATCCTGCAAATGGCGGTCGTGCTGACATTTGCGGCTGCCAAGCCGGTCGTGAAAGTGGGTCGCATTGCGGGCCAGTTCGCCAAGCCACGTTCGGAGCCCATCGAAACCATTGATGGCGTCACGCTGCCGTCCTACCGGGGCGACAATATCAACGGTATGGATTTCACGCCGGAGGCGCGCATCCCCGATCCTGAGCGTCTGATGCAGGCCTATTCGCAATCGGCCGCCACGCTGAACCTGCTGCGGGCTTTCAGCCAGGGCGGGTATGCTGACCTGTCCAACGTCCACCGCTGGATGCTCGGCTTCGTCGACCGCAGCCCCCAGGGCGAACGGTATGAGGCCTTGGCCGACCAGATCACCAAATCGATGGACTTCATGGCCGCATGCGGCGTGACATCGAACAGCGTGCCGCAAATGGCGCAGGTCGAATTCTACACCAGCCACGAGGCCCTGCTTCTTGGCTATGAAGAAGCGATGACCCGCATCGATTCCACATCGGGCGACTGGTACGACACCTCGGCCCATATGCTGTGGATCGGTCACCGGACCCGCCAGGTCGATCACGCCCATGTCAATTTCTGCAAGGGCGTGAAGAATCCGATCGGCATCAAGTGCGGTCCGGGCATGGAAACCGACGAGCTGTTGCGCCTGATTGATGTGCTCAACCCGGCGGACGAGGCTGGCCGCATTACGCTGATCTCGCGCTTTGGTTCTGACGGCGTCGAAAAAGGGCTCCCGCCGCTGGCCCGCGCCATCAAGAAGAGCGGGCGCACGGTCGTCTGGTCCTGTGATCCGATGCACGGCAACACGCTGAAAACCGAGAGCGGTTTCAAGACGCGTCCTGTTGACCGTATCCTGTCCGAAGTGCGCCAGTTCATCGACGTCCTGTCGGCCGAGGGCTGCTATCCCGGCGGCGTCCATTTCGAGATGACCGGCCAGAATGTCACCGAATGTATCGGTGGCGCTCAGGCAATCTCGGAGGGAGACCTGTCGTCACGATACCACACTCACTGCGATCCTCGCCTGAATGGCGAACAGGCGCTTGAACTCGCGTTCATGATCGCCGAAAAGCTGCAGGGAGTAGGCCGGGGCGAGACGAATATCTCCCTCAAGGCCGGATAATCAGGGACGAAACAACCAATGGCTCGCGCAGGCTGGCCCGCCTGGGCGCGGGCCTCCGACATTTCGGATTTGCTTCGGCTGTCCGTGCCGATCGCGATTTCGCGCATGTCGATGATGCTCATGGGCATCACCGATGCGATCGTGCTTGGCCAGTATGCGCCGGGAGAATTGCCCTTCATCCTCAACTCCTGGCTGCCGATGGGTGTCTCCCTCGGTTTCGGCATGGGGCTGCTGCTCGGCACGCAGGTGCTGACATCAGAACTGCTGGGGATTGGACACAAGGCTGAGACCGGCCGGATCTTCCGGCGGGGACTGTGGGCAGCACTGGGCCTCGGCGTGATATTGACCTCATTGGTCTTTTTCGGCGCAGAGCCGCTGTTTCACTGGATCTTCGTGACCATTGCGCCCGTGTCGGAAGCCGCAGACAAGCTGCCGCCTGAATTCATCGCGACAGAAACCGCCAAGGTGACGCGCATCCTCTCCAGCGGCCTGCTGGCCTTCATGGTGTCGCAGGTTTGCAGCTTCTATCTGGAGGCCCTGCGCCGTCCGCTGCTGGTCACGGTAGTGATGTATGTGGGTGTGGTGATCAACCTCGTGCTGGACCTGGCCTTTGTCGGCGGCTGGTGGGGCGTCACCCCGATGGGCGCGGAGGGCGTCGCCTGGGCGACGACAGGCTCCCGCTGGCTGCTGACGATCGCGATGTTCATCCTGGTCATCGTGATGACTCCCGCATTCCGCAAGTCGGTCGCCGGTCCGTTTGGTGAGGCGCGGCGCCAGTTCAATGTCGGCATCGGCACCGCCATCAGCAATGTCGCTGAATGGGGTGGCTTCAACATGACCTATATTATCGCGACCTGGATCAGCCTCGCGGCCAACTCGATCTATGGCTACGCCATCCAGATCGTCGGCCTCTGCTTCATGTTCTATCTGGGCATCGGGTCGGCCACGAGCGTTCGGGTGGCCGAGGCGTTCGGGCGCGGCAATGCTGACCAGATCCGGAATGCCAGCCGCCTCGGTGTCGCGGCGACGGTCGTGATGGGCATCATTCTGGGCATTATTCTCGTCCTTTTCCACGGCCCGATTTCACGCATCCTGGTGCGGCCTGACGCTGTGCTGAACGGGATCGTACTGGCCCCGGCGATTGCGGGCCTTCTGGCGCTCGCAGCAGCGGCCTCGATCTTCGACGGGCTTCAGGCAACGTCTTCCATGGCGCTGCGAGCGCAGGAAATCGTCTGGTCTCCCAGCATCATCCACATTGGCTCGTTCTTCTTCGTGATGATCCCGGCCTGCTACATGCTCGGACTTGTGGCGGGCAGGGGTGCGCAGGGCATGATGGAAGGCGCGTTCATCGGCATGGCTGTTGCCGGTGTGGGGCAGACCCTGCTTCTGGAATTGAAAACGGCGCGCTTGCCTAGCAAACGCGCCGCCTGAATTTCGGGGTAGGCCTCCGATAAGAAGGCCGAAGCCCTAGAGGTCTTTCAGAGCCGTGGCTGGTTTGAAAGCCAGGGATGTCTTTTCCGGGATCTTGATCTTGTCGCCAGTCGCCGGGTTACGGCCTTCACGTGCGTTGCGGGTCTTGGCCGCGAACGTACCAAAGCCGGCGATTGCAACTTGCTGACGCGACTTCGCTGCAGCAGCGATTGTGTCGAAAACAGCGTCAACAGCCTTGCCAGCTTCGCTTTGCGAGAGGCCGGATTCGGCAGCAACTGCCTTTGTAAGTTCACCCTTGTTCATAGGGGTTCTCCTCTAAGTTAAACGGCGATCCCCCGCCGTTGCGCCGACATGCCCACGATTCGTTTTGCGTGAACACGCCGAAACGCCAGTAAACACAGGCTATACGCCGAGAATCCAGCCCTCTTCGGCCTGAATCTGCTCGATTTTTCCCGCGTCAAGCGATTTGCCTGTGGAAAACGCGCCTCCGAGCAGGCCTTTTTCGTCGAGTTGCGAATAATGACGGGCGATCTCACGAACCTGCGCTTCGTCGAGTGTTTCACCTTTTTCGGCTTTTACCTTCACTTGGGCAGGGTAAATTTCCGCCATGACGACCTCGATGCCTTCAAGGTCATCGGCGGTCATTTCACCCGTTCCGGTTTCAAAGGGCCAGATCCGCGCATTCGGCCAGGCCGCTCGCAATGCATGGACATGCGGAATGCCGGTCAGCGACTGGCTGCCGACGCTCCCGGTATAGGCAAGCTGCCAGACAGACTTTGGCTGGCCCAGCTTTTTGTCCCGCAGATACGTCTCGACGATGCGGAACTCCGGCAGGGGCTGGCCCGCATAGTCCGGCTTCGTCGATGACAGGGTCGAGACAACGTCGCGCGCAGGCGCTCCCCAGAACGGGTACGGGCCTTTTGATATGGCATAGTTCATCCCGGCGGCGATGGCATAGCGCGCGTTGGAATTGTCCGGCTTGTCCTTCAGCTTCTTGGAAAGGTGCGCGTGCATGGCGGCCCAGGCAGGCTGTGACGCCACGTCGAGACCGAGCGCCTTCGCGGTCCCCGCTGGGTAGCCGAGCGAAAAATCGAAGCCGAGCAGGATACGGTCGCCGCGCCTTGTCAGCTTGGCGACCATGTCCTCCAGGAATTCGCGCGCCTTGAGCCGCGTATCGATATTGACCGCCTTGAACTGCAGCTTCAGGCGGGCATCCTTGGCAAGGATGCCGATCCAGATTGAATTGGCGCCAAGCGCCGGCTTCGTCGCCGCGCTCCAGTCCACCATGATATAGGCATCGAACAACCGAGCCATGTTTCGCGTCTCCGTGGCCGCACCGCAGCCCTGAAGACGCGGTGCGGCGAGTTTGAGTTAGGTAAGTTTGACCAACATCTTGCCGGTGTTGGCCCCTGTGAAGAGGCCCATAAAGGCTTCCGGCGCCTTGTCGATCCCTTCCATCACAGTTTGCTCGAACTTCATCTTTCCGGCCGGGATCCACTTCGCCATGTCCGCGAAGAATGCCGGCTGCATGTCGGCATGTGTCGACACGATAAAGCCCTGCAGCTTCAGCTGCTTGCCCACCGCCATGATGATATTGTGCGGGCCGACCGGTGTACCTGTCTCGTTATACTGGGCAATCATGCCGCAAAGTGCCATCCGCGCCATCGGGCGGGCAACCTCGATCGCCGCTGTCAGGTGGTCGCCGCCGACATTGTCAAAATAGACGTCGATGCCCTTGGGCGAGGCGTCCTTGAGGGCTTTCACGAGGCCCGCAAAGCCACCCGCTTTCTTGTAGTCGATGACATGATCGGCGCCGAGCGACTTCACGAAGGCGCACTTGTCGGGTCCGCCGGCAGAGCCGATCACCGTGCAGCCCTTGTTCTTGGCGATCTGGACCACGGTGGAGCCGACGGCGCCAGCCGCGCCTGATACGAAGACGATGTCGCCTTCCTTCAGCTCCGCGATGCGCAGGAGGCCTGCATAGGCGGTCAGGCCGGGCATGCCGGCAACGCCGAGGAAGGCGCTCTCGGGCAGGCCGACGTCGGGCAGTTTCTGCACCATGGCAGCCTCGGGCTTTGCCACCCAGGCGGTACGCCAGCCCAGCATGGAGGACACAAGATCGCCTTCCTTGTAGTCAGGATGCGCAGAGGCCGTCACGCGGCCGACAGCGCCGCCCTGCATCGTCTCGCCGATCTGGAAAGGCGGCACATAGCTTTCACGGTCATACATGCGGCCGCGCATGTAGGGGTCAACAGACATCCATTCATTCTGCACCTGGATCTCACCGTCCTGCGGCTCGGCAATCTCAGCGGTCTTCTTTGCGAAGTTGGCCGGCTTGGGCATGCCTTCAGGGCGGGACGCGAGGGCCCATTCAGTCGATTTCAGTTTAGCCATTGTGATTTCCTCCATTTTCGTTGTCGTTTAAGTGGACCGTGACATGGCGGCTGTGAAGGGGGCGGGCCGATTATCTTCGGTCGCGCCCGCTGCGGCCTGTGGCAATCTATGCTGCCCGCAACCCTTGCAGCAGGACGCGATGCGGTGTCATGTCCGCAGGGACAGAGGGCCTGATTGATGAACAAATTGAAAGTGGGCGTCGCGGGCGCGGGTGTGTTCGGGAACTATCACGCGCAGAAGGCGGCAGCGTCGGCGCGGACCGAATTCATGGGCGTGTACGATATCGACCAGGCCCGGGCCGAACGCGTTGCCAGCACGTTCGGTGCCCCCGGCACGTCGGACTACCGCGCCTTTCTTGAATTGTGTGACGCCATCGTGATTGCGGTTCCGGCTACCTTCCACGAGCCTTTGGCGCGTGAGGCCATCGAGGCGCACTGCCATGTGCTGGTCGAAAAGCCGCTGGCGCTCTCAGGCAAGGCAGCCCGCAGCCTTGCGGATGAAGCCGCCGCGCGCGGACGTATCCTTCAGGTCGGCCATCAGGAACGCTTTGTGGCGCGCGCCATGGGTGTTCTCTCCATCGAGGAAACACCATTGCTGATCGAATCCGTTCGCGCCGGGCCGCCTGCGCCGGAAAACCGGGCGGGTGATGTTTCCGTGATCTGGGATCTCATGATCCATGATCTTGACCTGGCTGCGATGATGCTTGGCACGGAGTTCACCGGCGTCATGGCCACGGGCAAACGGGTGCATTCAGCGCATCTGGATGAGGCCAGCGCCCAATTCACCTATGCAAGTGGCGGCGTGGCGCGGCTGCGTGCCAGCCGGGCCGCTGAGGTGCGTGAGCGGACCATGCGTGTGGTCTATCCGTCAGGCGAGATCGCGATCGACTTCCTGACACGCAAGCTGGAGAACTCCACGCCTTACGAAGTGCGCGTGGATATTGCTGCCGACCTGCCAGACCCGCTCGGCGCCGCTGATGAGGGTTTCTACGCAGCCTGCCTCGGGCTCGCCCGCAGTCCGGTGCCCGCCCATGGAGCGGTTGCGGCGGTCGCGATGGCGGAGGCAGCAGAAGCGGCCGCGCTCGCCAAGCTGGACGCCTGAACTAGCCGCGCTGTGACTGTTTGGGATCGTGCTTCGGTGCCGGCGCCAGGCGCATCACCTCGGTCTGGAAGCGCTCGTCGTCTCCGGCTGCGAGAAAGGGCAGGGCGCCCGTAATCGCCTTCTGAAGGGGCTCGAACCAGTCCTGGTCCGCCTTGGAAAAGTCCGACAATACGTAAGGCATGACCTGCGACTTGTCGCCGGGATGGCCAACACCAATACGCACGCGCCGGACATTCTCGCCCAGGTGCGCAATCATTGACCGGACACCATTATTGCCGGAATGGCCGCCGCCCTGTTTCATGCGAAGGCGGCCGGGTGCCAGGTCGATCTCGTCGTGGAACACGACCACGTCCTCGGCAGACAGTTTGTAAAACGCCGCAGCCTTTGACAGCGCCCGGCCTGATTCATTGTAGAAGGTTTCGGGTTTCACCAGCAGCGTCCTGATCCGGCCAGCGGCGGTCTCGATCGTGCCTTCGGAAATCTGGCTCTCGAACTTGGAGCGCCACGGCTGGAAGCCGAACTCGGCGTGAATCCGGTCCAGAATCATGAATCCGGCATTGTGACGGTTGCCCGCATACTTTGCGCCCGGGTTTCCCTGTCCCGCGAGGATCAGCATGGGGCGTTCTCCCTCGTGCGACCGTGCAGGGGTTGGCCGCGTGCCTGGCCCGAACAGGCCAAGCACGCTGCGCCAGACCGAACGGATCAGTCTTCGCCGCCTTCTTCAGCTGCTGCTTCGCCTTCGGCTTCAGCAGTATCAGTGTCTTCGTCCCCGTCCGTGTCGCTGACGGCGACGCGTCCGGCAATCGTGGCGATCGTGAAGTCGCGGTCATTGATCGTTGGTTCAGCGTCCGATGGAAGCTTGATGTCGGAAATCTTGATATTGTCGCCGACTTCAAGTTTCGAAACGTCAGCTTCGAGGAATTCCGGGATGTGACCGGCTGGGACGAGCAGTTCGACATTGTGACGCACGACGTTGAGCGTGCCGCCCTTTTTCAGGCCTGGCGAGACGTCTTCGCCCTTGAAGTGCACAGGCACTTCGACCTTGATCTTCTGGTTGGCAGTCACGCGGAACAGGTCGACGTGGACCGGACGGTCGGTGATCGGGTGCATCTGGATCGCCTGCGGGATCACGAGCTGCTTTTCGCCCTTGTGGACCAGCGTAGCGGTCGAAGACAGGAAGTGGCCGGTTTCAATGGCTTTCAGCACTTCTGCGAGGCGCAGGTTGATCGCAACAGGCTTGTCGCCGCCGCCATACAGGACGCCGGGCACGAAGCCATTGTTACGGGCTTCACGAGCGCCGCCGGTGCCGGTGCGCTCGCGCACTTCGACATTGAATGAAATCTGTTTCTTGGACATTTGTTTTCCTTTCGCCCTGAAGTCCGCCGCCGGACGCCCGGACGGTGACAGCCTGACACGTACGGCCTTGCGCCGTCGTTTCCAGTCGGCGCCTATAGGCGATCAGGCTTCCGCTGGCAAGCGGGGCCGGCACCCCTGGCAAGTCCTGTTTGCCTATCGCGCGGTTCTGCGGGATGACTGGGAAAACACAAAAGCCGGGGAGCATACGCAGCAATGACGGAAAAGGCGGTTGGAATCGACGGAAAAGCCTATTGGAAGGCGGTTATCCGCCTGACGGTGAGCTTGCTGGTCATCTGGTTTGCAGTGTCGTTCGGAGCGGGAATCCTGCTCCGGGGCTGGCTCGACCAGTTTCACATCGGGGGCGCCCCCCTCGGGTTCTGGTTCGCCCAGCAGGGGTCGATCTACGTCTTCGTCGGCCTCATTTTCTATTATTGCACCGCCATGCGGCGCCTCGAGCGCAAATTCGGCATCAAGGGCTAGGGGCCGATCATGGACTGGACACTCACCTGGGTCTTCGCGACCTTCGCCCTCTATATCGGCATCGCTGTCTGGGCCCGCGCAGGCTCGACCAATGATTTCTACGTCGCCGGCCATGGCGTCCATCCTGTCGTCAATGGCATGGCCACGGCGGCGGACTGGATGTCGGCGGCCTCCTTCCTGTCCATGGCAGGCCTGATTGCCGGTCTTGGCTATGGCGGATCGGTCTACCTGATGGGCTGGACCGGAGGCTATGTGCTCCTCGCGCTCCTGCTCGCACCCTTCCTGCGCGAGTTCGGCAAATTCACGGTGCCGGATTTTGTCGGCGACCGCTATTACAGTGACGCCGCCCGCGTCGTCGCCGTGATCTGCGCCCTGTTCGTGTCGTTCACCTATATCGCAGGCCAGATGTCCGGTGTCGGGCTCGCCTTCTCGCGCTTCCTGGGGGTCGACTTCAACACGGGCATTTTCGTCGGCATGGGCATTGTGTTCTTCTATGCCGTTCTGGGCGGCATGAAGGGCGTCACCTATACGCAGGTGGCCCAGTATTGCGTGCTGATCTTCGCCTATACCGTCCCCGCCATCTTCATCTCGCTTATGCTGACCGGCAATCCGGTGCCCCAGCTCGGTTTCATTTCCGACATCAAGGGTGAAGGCGTCTCCATGCTCCAGAAGCTCAACGAGACCGTCACGGGCCTCGGCTTTGCGGAATATACCAGCACCAACAAGACCATGTTCGATGTGTTCTGCATCACGGCGGCCCTGATGTTCGGCACGGCCGGCCTGCCGCATGTCATCGTGCGCTTCTTCACAGTGCCGCGTGCATCCGATGCCCGCCTCTCGGCTGGCTGGGCGCTTGTCTTCATTGCGCTCCTCTACACAGTTGCACCTGCCGTCGGCTCCTTTGCGCGCCTGAACGTCATCAGCTCCGTCAATGAAACGACCTACGTGCCTGCGGCCGCCTATGACGACGAATCGGCCGCCATCACCGAGCGCGGCGGCACGCCCAGCCCGGCCTGGTTTGCAAATTGGGAGAAGACCGGCCTTGTCGGCTTTGACGACATCAATGGCGATGGCCTGATGCAGATCCGTGGCCCGGCCGCGCCGGATGGCCTCGACAATGAGGTGACCATCAACAATGACATCTATGTCCTGGCCAATCCTGAAATCGCCAAGCTGCCCGACTGGGTGATCGGCCTCGTCGTGGCCGGCGGCCTTGCTGCGGCCCTGTCCACCGCAGCGGGCCTCCTGATGGTGATCTCGTCAGCGATCAGCCACGATCTCTGCCGGCGCACCTTCTTCAAGGGCATGTCCGACAAGACCGAACTGCGCATCGCCCGCGTCGCGGCGGCGGGGGCGGTTGTCGCCGCCGGGTTCATGGGCATTTATTCGGCCAAGCTCGCCTTCGTGGCGCAGGTCGTTGCCTTCGCCTTCGGCCTTGCGGCAGCCTCGCTGTTCCCGGTCATATTCCTCGGCATCTTCTGGAAGCGCATGAACCGGGAAGGTGCCATCGCCGCGATGCTGACCGGCCTCGTGCCGACCTTCGCCTATATCTGGCACTTCAAGCTCGGCGCCGGAAAGGCATCGACCGCGTCTGACTGGTTCCTTGGCGTTTCGCCTGAGGGCATCGGCTTTGTCTTCATGTTCGTGGCCCTCGTCGTCGGAATCATCGTCTCGCTGATGACCAAGGCGCCGCCACAGGACATCCAGGATCTCGTCGAGGATATCCGCGTGCCGGGCACACGGTCGCCGCATGGCGTGGCGGACGCGGGCATGCTGCCCGTTGATTGAGGTCTTGATGGTTATCCGAGCCCGAACTTACCCCATCGGACTGTCTCGTTTCTGATACAGTCCAATGGGTCAGGTTTATGCCGACCTGCCGCACTTGCTTTAATCCGGCCCGCAATTGGCTAGAAAACTTCTCAAGTTGCGGACTTCCCTATAAGCAACAGTCAGAAACGTTCCAAAGGAGAGGCCCGACATGAGCGACGCCAGCAAGACATATCCCGTTCCAGCCGATTTTGCCGCGAAGGCGAATCTGACGCCGGAAAAATACCGGGAGATGTATGCAGCCTCAATTGCCGACCCCGAATCCTTCTGGGGCGAGCATGGCAAGCGCCTCGACTGGATGACGCCCTATTCTGTCGTGAAGGACGTCTCGTGGGAAACCGGCGACCTGCATGTGAAATGGTATTCGGACGGCGTGCTCAACGTGTCGGCCAACTGTATCGACCGCCATCTGGCAACGCGCGGCGACAAGCCCGCCTTCATATGGGAAGGCGACGACCCGAACGACACCTTCACGGTCACCTACAAGCAGCTCCATGTCGCCGTCAGCAAGTTTGCGAACGTCCTCAAGGAGCTTGGCGTCAAGAAAGGAGACCGCGTCACCATCTACATGCCAATGATCCTGGAGGCGACCTATGCGATGCTCGCCTGTGCCCGCATCGGCGCGGTACATTCGATCGTGTTTGGCGGATTTTCGCCTGAGGCCCTCGCTGGCCGCATCGTCGACTGTGAATCCGAAGTGCTGATCACCGCCGATGAGGGCGTGCGCGGCGGGCGCAAGGTGCCGCTCAAGGTGAATGCCGACGCGGCAGCGAAGATCGCCAATGGCATGGTCAAGAAGATGCTGGTCGTCCGCCGCACCGGCTCTGAAGTCAGCATGACCGAGGGCCGGGACCATTGGCTGCACGAGGTCGGAGCCACCGTGTCGGCCGATTGCCCGCCCGAACCGATGAATGCCGAAGACCCGCTCTTCATCCTCTACACGTCCGGGTCCACAGGCAAGCCGAAGGGCGTGCTGCACACGACCGGCGGCTATCTCGTCTGGGCGTCCATGACCCACGAATATGTTTTCGACCTGAAGGAAGACGATGTCTTCTGGTGTTCGGCGGATGTCGGCTGGGTGACCGGCCACACCTATATCGTCTATGGCCCGCTTGCGAACGGCGCCACGAGTGTCCTGTTCGAAGGCATCCCGACCTATCCCGATGCCAGCCGCTTCTGGCAGGCATGCGACAAGCACAAGGTCACCATCTTCTACACTGCGCCGACGGCCATCCGCGCCCTGATGCGCGAGGGCGAAGGCCCGGTGAACAAGACGTCCCGCAAGTCCATCCGCCTCCTCGGCACCGTCGGAGAGCCGATTAATCCCGAAGCCTGGGAATGGTATTTCCACACGGTCGGCGAGGGGCGCTGCCCGATCATCGACACATGGTGGCAGACCGAAACGGGCGGCACCATGATCGTGCCGCTTCCGGGCACGACCGACATGAAGCCAGGCGCAGGCAGCCATCCCTTCTTTGGCGTCAAGCCCGCGCTGGTCGATGCCGAAGGCCAGACCCTTGAGGGCGCTGCCGACGGCAACCTGCTCATAACCGACAGCTGGCCCGGCCAGATGCGCACCGTCTATGGCGACCATCAGCGCTTCATCGACACCTATTTCACCGCCTATCCGGGCAACTATTTCACCGGCGACGGATGCCGCCGCGACGAGGACGGCTTCTACTGGATCACCGGCCGGGTGGATGACGTGATCAACGTGTCCGGCCACCGCATGGGTACGGCTGAAGTTGAAAGCGCGCTGGTCAGCCATGACGCCGTCGCAGAGGCCGCCGTTGTCGGCTATCCGCACGATATCAAGGGGCAGGGCATCTATGCCTATGTCACGCTCCGCCAGGGCGTTGAGGTGGACGACGCGCTGCGCAAGAACCTCGTTCAGCACGTGCGCAACGAGATCGGACCGATTGCATCGCCGGACCTGATCCAGTTCGCCCCGGGCCTGCCCAAGACGCGCTCCGGCAAGATCATGCGCCGCATCTTGCGCAAGATCGCCGAGAACGAGTTTTCCAATCTGGGAGACACGAGCACACTGGCAGAGCCGGAAGTCGTGAACGACCTGATCGAGAACCGCCAGAACCGCTAGATTGCCGGCAGGTCCACCACGAACCGGGCGCCGCCCTCTTCGCGGTTCTCGGCAAACACATTGCCGCGATGCGTGGCGATGATCTGCTTCACGATGGACAGGCCAAGGCCGGAATTGTTGCCGAAGGCCGTCCCTTTCGGGCGGTCAGTATAGAAGCGGTTGAAAATCTCTTCCAGCTTGTCTGCCGGAATGCCCGGCCCGGAATCCTCGACGCGCAGCCGGGCGACTGTCTGCGGCCCGCTATTGGTCTGCTCCAGTGTCACGTGCACGCTGCTGCCCGGCGGCGAGAAGGAGCGGGCATTGTCGACAAGGTTGCGGATGACCTGGCCCAGCGGCCCTTCACGAGCGCGCACCAGCAACCGGGCGCCCATCGTCGCGTCTTCGAACACGACCGTGACCGCCCCTTCGCCGTTACTCATCGATTCATAGGTGCGCACCACATCGCGCGCAAAACGCGCAATATCGATCTGTTCGCTTGGCACGCGGGTCATTTCCGCTTCGATCCGTGAGGCGTTTGAAATGTCCGTAATCAGACGGTCGAGCCGTTTCACATCTGACGCGATGACCGCGCGCAGACGTTCGCTGGCGACCGGATCGTCCTGGACGCGCTCGGCTGTTTCGATGGCTGAGCGGATCGATGTGAGCGGGTTCTTCAGTTCGTGCGCAACGTCCGCTGCAAACTGTTCGTTCGCCTCGATCCGTTCCAGCAAGGCTTCGGTCATGCCCTGCATGGAGGAGGCAAGATTGCCGATCTCGTCCTTGCGGCGGGTCAGCGCGGGAATGTCGATCCTGTCGGAGGTTCCGGAACGGATGCGGTCCGCCGCCAGCGACAGCCGCCGCAAGGGGCGGGCAATGCCCAGCGTCAGCAGGAATGATGTTATAAACGCCACCATCACGGCCACGCCGATGAACGGCACAAGCGCGGCACGTTCCGACTGGATGATTTCGTCAATGTCGCTGGCCTCCAGCGTGAGCACGCCCACAACGGCAGAGACCCGCTGTATCGGCATCGACACCGAGATGATGCGCTGGCCGCGATCGGAGAACCGCTGGCTGGCGGCGATGTCTCCCAGCACGGCGCTGTCGAATTCCTCCTCGAAGCTCTGTGTGCGCACGGCTTCTGAACTGCGCCGGGGCATGATGGGGCCGAACACGCGGCCTGCCCATTCCGACAGGGCCGCTCCGGTGCGGGCGATGCGGCTCGGTTCCTTCAGCGGGGGCAGGGCGTCGATATCGACCCGTTCCGACAGGTAGAAGCTGTCGCCGATCAATTCGCCTGCGGGCGAGTAGATGCGCGCCCGAACGCGTTCTGGCAGGTTCAGCCTGACAATGGTTTGCCGCGCCGCATCCACATCCAGGCTGGGCTCCGGCGTCGTCGCGTCTTCGCCCAGCAGGCTGGTGAAAATCTGCGCCTGCGCAACCAGGTCCTGCTTTTTCGACACGACGAAACCGGCGCGCATTTCGTTCAGGACCATCGCGCCAATAATCAGGATGGCGAGACCAGCGAGGTTCGACGCAAAGATCAGCCGGGCAATGCGCGAGCCCAGGAACATGGATCCGCGCCTTGAGCCTGGCAATCTGATGCGTTTCGACTCGCCCATCCCGTTCACCCTGATTCCGGGCTGCGGCGAATCTTAGGCGTCGGCCGCAACGCGCATGCTTACAATCTTGTCAGGATTGCGCGGCGGCTCGCCTTTCGCAAGCTGGTCGATCACATCCATGCCCTCGGTCACCTTGCCCCACACCGTGTATTGGCGGTTCAGGAAGCTGGCATCATCAAAGCAGATGAAAAACTGGCTGTTGGCGGAATTCGGCGCCGAAGTGCGCGCCATGGAACAGGTGCCGCGCACATGCGGCTCGGCGTTGAACTCGGCCTTGATGTCAGGCTTGCTCGAACCACCGGTGCCAGTGCCCTTCGGGCAGCCGACCTGGGCCATGAAGCCGGCGATCACGCGGTGGAAGACGATGCCGTCATAAAACCCCTCACGGGCGAGTTCCTTGATGCGCTCGACATGTCCGGGCGCAAGATCAGGGCGCAGTTCGATCTTCACAGGCCCTTTGGAGGTTTCAAGAAGGAGTGTGTTTTCAAGGTCGCTCATGGAAAATTCCTTATGTGTGGCGCGGGTTTATGACTGGCTATTGAATGAAGGCGATGGCGGCAAGCCCAACAGGCATGTTATTGTGTTCGTCTCACATCAGGATAGGTCAGCCCATGATTGCCCATTCCCTCTCGATCCTGCTGTCTGCCGTACTGGGTATTACAGGCCTGGTGCATCTGGCCTGGGCCTTCGGCAGCACGTTTCCCTATGCCAATGAGCAGGCGCTTGCGCGCGCCGTTGTCGGGCGCCGGGGCATCACCCGCATGCCGTCAACGGCCGCCTCTGCCCTGGTCGCCCTCTGCCTGTTCGGGGCATCGCTCTGGGCCCTTCTGCTCGGGCGCCTGGTGGAGGCACCGGTGTCAGACTGGCTGATCGCGCCCGGCGGACTGGTGCTCGCGGCTGTATTCCTGTTGCGCGGCGTGATCGGCATCCTGCCCACCTTCGAACAGGCGCTGCCCGAACAGCCGTTCCTCCGCCTCAACCGCCTGTTCTATTCGCCGCTCTGTCTCCTCATCGGCATGGCCTTTGTCGGCCTCACCATGATGATGCCGAACTGGAGCTGGCGCTTCAGCCTGTTTGGCTAGCGGGCGCGCCGAGACCGACCTCCAGGATCATCTGGTCAAGTGTCAGGCCAGCAGGGCTCGCCGTGGCCATCATCTCTGAAAAGGCCCAGTGATTGAGGGTTGCCGGGATCGTCACATCGGCCACCCGAAAGGCCGGCGCGAGTCCTCCCCCAAGGATGACGCCCGTTGCCTTGACCAGATCGGAATGGTCCATCTGCTTCGGCCGTGCATCAACGTAAACCACCATCTCGGCATTCGCCGGCCGGTGGGTGACGTTTGAAAACAGGGTGCCGGGCCGCATCACAGGATCGACACCGGCCAGCAGGGCGATGGGGCCGTGAAGCATGTGGGCCGCCCGCAGGGCCGTGTCGCTGCCCCAGCTATGTCCGACCAGCACAATTTGCTCGCCGCGCGCAAGGGCTGCATCGCAATGCGCGCGCACGGCATCGGTATCATAATGGGCAAACCAGCTGGCCGTCCGGAAATGGTCCAGACTGCGCGCCTGCAACAGGCGCTGGCGTTCCCGCACATAGTTTGCCACCAGCCGCGACTGGCCATCCGCAGCGCCACCGACATAGACTTCGGCAACGCCGCGACGGTCAGCGGCACGGGCCCGGGACCTGATTCTATTCGGTATAACGGTAGCCGACGCCATAGAGTGTTTCGATTGCATCGAACTCGTCTGTCACTTCGCGGAACTTCTTGCGCAGCCGCTTGATGTGGCTGTCAATGGTCCGGTCGTCGACATAGATCTGGTCGTCATAGGCGGCGTCCATCAGCTGGTCGCGGCTCTTCACATATCCGGGGCGCGAGGCCAGCGCCTGCAGGATCAGGAATTCGGTCACCGTCAGGCGCACCGGGTGGCCATCCCAGGTGCAGGCATGGCGGTTCGGGTCCAGCGTCAGCTTGCCGCGAACGATGGGCTTGTGGTCGCCCTCTTCAGGCCCCGCCACGCCGCCGCGCGCGCGCCGCAGCACGGCCTTCACGCGCTCGGCCAGCAGCCGGTTGGAACAGGGTTTGCGCACGAAATCATCGGCGCCGATATTGAAGCCGATCACTTCGTCGATCTCTTCGTCTTTCGACGTCAGGAAGATCACCGGCAGTTCGCTGGTCTGGCGCAGGCGGCGCAGCAGTTCCATGCCGTCCATTTTGGGCATCTTGACGTCGAGAATGGCAATGTCCGGTGGCGTTTCGGTCAGCGCCGGCAGGGCGGATTCGCCATCATGATAGGTGCGGACATTATAGCCCTCAGCCTCAAAGAACATTTTCAGCGACGCGACGATGTTCTCGTCGTCATCCACCAGTGCCAAAGTCGTCATCGCTCGATCCTTCTCGGCCAGTGCATACCCCGACGCGGGGTCTGGCCGTCTTCCAATATGGTGTTCAACCACGGTTCGCGACATGACAAAAGCCCTCCTTCGGTGCTGTCCCAATGAAAACAGCAGACTAGGGCAAGCAAACGCTCACATTACGGCGATTTAAGGAAACAAGATGGCAGGGGGCCATGATTGCCAAAGACGGTCTGTCAATTCCGTAGCGGGTGGCAGGGTTACCTGGGGATCTCGCAGAAGTGCGTTGTGCCCTACAGCCCGGACCTTTGGAAGCGCTCAGCATGAGTTCAGTGTGTGGGGCGAGGGCGGATGGCGGGTATCGCTTCGCGTGGACCCACCCGGCCTGCGCTAATGCGCCTCCGCCCAGTTCGTCGCCGCGCGCGCCTCGACCACCAGCGGCACGGACAGGTTCAGGGCCGGCATGGCCGCGCCCTGCATCGTGTCCTGCGCCACCTTGATCAGCGTACCGGCCTCCGCCTCCGGGCATTCGAACACGAGTTCATCATGCACCTGCAGCAGCATGCGCGCCTTCAGGCCCGCCCTGGCCAGCGCCTCAGGCATGCGGATCATGGCGCGCTTGATCACATCAGCGGCGCTGCCCTGGATCGGCGCATTGATCGCCTGGCGCTCGGCAAAGGCCTTGGCAGGGCCTTTTGACTTGATCGCTTCGAGATGGATCTTCCGCCCGAAGGCGGTCTGCACGTATCCGGTCTCCTTCGCGAAATCCTTGGTCGCGTCCATATAGGCGCGGATGCCGGGAAAGCGTTTGAAATAAGTCTTGATGTATTCGCTCGCTTCGCCCTGCGGAATGCCGAGCTGGCGCGCGAGGCCGAAGCCGGAGATGCCATAGATGATGCCGAAATTGATCGCCTTGGCCTGGCGGCGCACCATAGGGTCCATACCCTCGATCGGCACGCCGAACATCTCGCTGGCCGTCATGGCGTGAATGTCGAGGCCCTGCAGGAACGCATCCTTCAGCGCCGGAATGTCCGCCATGTGCGCCAGGATGCGCAGCTCGATCTGGCTATAGTCGGCGCTCACCAGAACATTGCCTTCGTCGGCAATGAAGGCCTGCCGGATCTTGCGGCCCTCTTCCGTCCGCACCGGGATGTTCTGCAGGTTAGGGTCTGAGGATGACAGGCGCCCGGTCTGCGCGACAGCCATGGCAAAGCTCGTATGCACACGGCCTGTCTTCGGGTTGATCGCCGCCTGCAAGGCCTCGGTATAGGTCGAGCGTAGCTTGGACAGCGTACGCCAGTCGACAATCGTGCGGGGCAGGGGGTGGCCCTCCGTCGCAAGGCCTTCCAGCACATCGGCATCGGTCACCCAGGCGCCGGTCTTGGTCTTCTTGCCGCCGGGCAGGCCCATCTCGTCGAACAGGATCTCGCCGAGCTGTTTCGGGCTGCCGATATTGAACGCGCGCCCCGCCTGTTCCTCGGCTTCGGCTTCCAGCGCCGCCATGCGCTGCGAGAAATCCGCCGAGAGGCGCGAGAGCTGGTCCCGGTCCACCTTGATGCCGTGCCGCTCCATCTCCGCCAGAACCGGCACCAAGGGCCGCTCCAGCGTCTCGTAAACGGTTGTCACCTTTTCCGTGTGCAGTTTCGGCTTGAATGTCTGCCACAGGCGCAAGGTCACATCGGCGTCTTCGGCAGCATATTCCGTCGCCTTGTCCAGCGCCACGCGGTCAAAGCTCACCTGCTGCTTGCCGGTGCCGGCGACGTCCTTGAACGCAATCGGCGTGTGGCCGAGATAGCGTTCCGATAGCGTGTCCAGGCCATGGCTGTGCTTGCCGGCATTCAGCACATAGGACAGCAGCATCGTGTCATCGATCGGCGCGACGCGAATACCCTGCGACGCGAATATGCTGTCATCATACTTGATGTTCTGGCCGATCTTCAGGACTGACGGATCCTCCAGCATCGGCTTCAGCGCGCGCATCGCATCCTTCATCCGTATCTGCCGCGGCGGGTCGGCGCCGAACATGTCGCCATCGCCTGCGCCGTTCGGATCGACATGCGCCAGCGGGATATAGCACGCCACGCCCGGCGCCAGCGCCAGTGACACGCCGACAAGATTGGCGGCCACGGAATCAAGGCTGTCAGTCTCGGTATCGACGGCGACATGGCCCTGCGCCACGGCACGGGCTACCCAGTCCTCCAGCCGCTCGAAGTCACGCACGCACTCATACTGCGTCCGGTCAATCGGCGCTTCGGCGGGCGGGGCGGCCTCGATGGCGCCCTCGAGTTCCATCATCTCGCGCACGCGGCGGGTGATGGTGCGGAACTCCATCTCTTCCAGGAAGGCGATCAGCGTCTCCGGGTCCGGGTCAGCGACGGCCAGTCCTTCCAGTTCCAGCGTCACCGGCACGTCATCCTTCAGCATGACCAGCTGCTTCGACAGGCGGATCTGGTCGGCATTGTCGATCAGGCTCTCGCGCCGTTTCGGCTGCTTGATCTCACCGGCGCGTTCCAGCAGCGTTTCGACATCGCCAAACTCATTGATCAGTTGCGCGGCCGTCTTGATGCCGATGCCCGGCGCGCCCGGCACATTGTCCACGCTGTCGCCGGCCAGAGACTGCACGTCGACAACCCGGTCAGGCGCTACGCCGAACTTCTCGAACACCGCGTCAATGCCCATCGTCTTGTTCTTCATCGTGTCGAGCATCACGACGCGGTCAGATACGAGCTGCATCAGGTCCTTGTCGGAAGACACAATCGTCACGCGCGCCCCCTTGGCCTCGGCCTGGCGTGCATAGGTCGCGATCAGGTCGTCGGCCTCATAGCCTTCCAGTTCCAGCGCATGGGCTGCGAAGGCAATCGCGGCGCGCCGCACCAGCGGGAATTGCGGCCGCAATTCTTCCGGCGGCTCGGACCGGTTCGCCTTGTAGAGGTCGTACATGTCATTGCGGAACGTGTGGGACGAGGCGTCGAAGATGCAGGCAAAATGCGTCGGCCGCTCGGGCCCCTTGAGTTCTTCCAGCAGCTTGAACAGCATGTTGCAGAAGCCGGCGACAGCGCCAATCGGCAGGCCATCCGACGCGCGTGTCAGCGGCGGCAGGGCATGGAAGGCGCGGAAGATATAAGCGCTCGCGTCCACGAGATAGAGGTGGCTGTCCTTGGTAACGGGGGCAGTGGCCATGAGCGAGAATCCTTTGCAGGCCGAAGGTTTAACGCCTTGAGGCGGGCCCGTCACCCGCTGCTTATCCCACACCGGCCAGTCGGGTGTATTATGTACCGGTCGCCTGAATGGAGGCGAAGGGGTGTGGCCAGCATGCGCGGCCTCATCTTTCGGGCAGGACGGGGAATCGCGCCCCCAATCCCTGTCACACCAGCCCATGTCAGCGCGGTCTCCTTCTTGCCCGCCCGATCAGTAACGGAAACCGGACGCGTCCCCCCGCGATCCGGTTTCCGGTGCTGGCGTTCTGTCATTTCCCTTTTTGGAGTATTCTTTCCCGAAACAAGCTTGGGAGGGCATACGCATGACAGACAGTTCAGACGAAACCCGCGCAAAAACGCCATGGCACCTGTGGGTGGTCGGCGCAGTAAGCCTGCTGTGGAACGCGTTTGGCTGTTTCGATTTCACGATGACGGCCACCCGTAATGCCGCCTATCTGGAACCCTATCCGCAGGAAATGCTCGACTACTGGTTCGCCATGCCCCTGTGGGTCTGGGCGTTGTGGGTGATCGGCGTGTTCGGCGGACTGTTCGCCAGCATCCTCTTGCTGCTTCGCAGGAAACTCGCATTTCCCCTGTTCGCCGCATCTTTCCTTGCCGCTGCAATCAGCATGCTCGTCGGGACGCTCGACAAGGACGCGCCCCGCATGGAAGGCGCCGGCGTGATGAGCGCTGTCATCATCATCATCGCCGCTCTGTTCATGGCTTATGCATGGTGGATGTCCCGGCGGGACGTCTTGCGCTGAGCCTGTTTCGTCGTAGCTTCCATGGAAATGGGAGAGAACGATGACACAGATGAACAAGACCTGGGTGCTGCGGGCCCGCCCCGTAGGTGACGTCAAGGAGAGCGATCTGGAACTGGTGGAGGCGCCGCTCGCGCCGCTTCAGGAGGGAGAAGTGCGCGCCCGCACCATCTATCTCTCCCTCGACCCGACCAACCGGATATGGATGAGCGACAGGGATGCCTACCTCCCGCCGGTTGGCATTGGTGAACCCATGCGAGGTGGCGGCCTCAGCCTCGTGACCGAAAGCCGCTTTGACGGTCTTGAACCCGGCGACATCGTCAATACCGGGCTCGCCCACTGGTCGCTCTACAACACGCTTCCCGGCGCGGGCCTCGCCAGGATGCCCCAGCTTCCCGGCGTGCCGCTCACCGCCTTCATGGGCCCCCTCGGGGCAACCGGCATGACCGCCTATTTCGGCCTGATGGACATCGCCAAGCCGAAGGCAGGCGAAACGGTCGTCGTGTCCGCTGCGGCGGGCGCCGTCGGCTCGATGGTCGGCCAGATCGCGAAGATCCAGGGCTGCCGCGTCGTCGGCATCGCCGGGTCGGACGAAAAGTGCAAATGGCTGGTCGAGACGGCGGGCTTCGATGCTGCGATCAATTACAAGACCGAAGACCTCGGCGCCGCGCTCGACAGGCATTGCCCGGACGGCATCGACATCAACTTTGAAAACGTCGGCGGCAAGATTATGGACACCGTGATCGCGCGCCTGAACGATTTCTCGCGCATGCCGCTGTGCGGACTGATCTCGACCTATAATGCGACAGAGCCTGTGCCGGGGCCCTACAATTTCGACAATTTGCTGATGCGCCGCACGCTGTTGAAAGGCTTCATCGTCATCGACTATTTCCCGCGCTTCGCCGAAGGCATCCAGCAGATGGCCCAGTGGCTGATGGAAGGGAAACTGAAGTTCGAGACCGATATTGTTCAAGGCCTCGAGAATGCGCCCTCCAGCCTGTCACGCCTGTTTGAAGGCAAGAATCTCGGAAAGCTTGTCGTCCGGGTCTCTGACGAACCGAACTGAGCGCCTCGCCCGCGTCCTGTTGCAGCCGCAGCAGGACAAGGCGGCTGGTTAATGACGAAATTGTCATTCGAAACATCGCTTGTTCCGCGACGGGTAATGCCCAGATGCGCGTTGAACCCAAGTGATTTCGGCCAGGACTTCCCGCCAGGCCGGCATCATGGACTGTTCGCGTTCCCGCTGTTGGTACCTCCAAACCCTCCCCCTGGCCTGCAGCGGTGTCCTCCCACTCTCCCTCACCCTTCGAGTGGGGCGACGACACGCGGTCAGAGCACCAGAGGTGCGATAAAGTAGCCGATCAGCGTAATGACAATGATGCCGATCAGGTTCACCCGCAGGCCGCGGCGGATCATGTCCTGAATCGGCACGTGGCCCGTCGCGTACACAATCGCATTGGGCGCTGTCGCCACAGGCAGCATGAAGGCGCAGGACGCCGCGACCGCTGCCGGACCCAGCAGGCTTTCCGGCGCCATGCCCACCGCAACAGCCAGCGAGCCCAGAATGGGTGCCAGCGTCGTCATGGTCGCAACATTGCTGGTCAGCTCGGTCAGGAAAATGACCAGCGTCACGACCACGGCAATGAACAGGATGGGGGGGAAAGTCGACAGGATCGACAACTGGCTGCCCAGCCATTCCGACAGGCCTGTGCGCGAGATGGCATTGCCGAGTGCGATGCCGCCGCCAAACAGGACCAGAACGCCCCAGGGCAGCCGTTCGGCCTCTTCCCAGGTCAGCAGCATGCGCTTCTCGCCGCCGCCCGCGGGCACCAGGAACATCACGACCGCGCCTGCCATGGCAATCATCATGTCCACCTCGGCGCCGCCATAGGTGCCAAGCGTTCCCCAGCCGGCTGCGTCCAGCAGGTCCACCGTCCAGAGCCGCGAGACCCAGAGCAGGGCGACACATCCGAACACGATGGCAGCGCGCTTTTCGGCTGGCGTCATGCGGCCCAGCGCGTGCTTGTCACGCCGCACCCGCTCAAGCACCTCCTGGCCGCCGCTGAATTTCGGCAGGGTGCGGGTCAGTGACCACCAGGCCGCCGGAACCAGCAAGGCTGCGGCGGGCACGCCAAAGGCCATCCATTGCGGGAAGCCGATATTGCCGCCCGCTTCGACCTGCAGCCAGTTGATCGCGATCAGGTTGGTCGGGGTCCCGATTGGCGTCGCCACACCGCCAATGGAGGCGGCATAGCATATGCCCAGAAGCAGTGCCGTCGCGAAGCGGCCACTCTTGTCATCCAGCGTCTGGGCGGCCGACAGGGCGATCGGCATCATCATCAGCGTGGTTGCGGAGTTCGAAATCCACATCGACAGCAGCGCCGTCGCCAGCATGAAGCCGAAGATCAGTGCTTTCGGCGCCGCGCCCACGCGGGAAATCACGTTCAGCGCGATACGCTTGTGCAGGTCCCAGCGTTCGATCCCCATCGCGATGATGAAGCCGCCCAGCAGCAGCAGGACGATATAGTTCGCATAGTCCGCGCCGACCTGCCGCGGTGTCCCGGCGTCGATGAGCGGCAGTACGACCAGCGGCAGCAGCGATGTCGCCGGGATCGGGATCGCCTCGGTCGCCCACCATGTTGCCATCAGCACCATCAGCGCCCCGGTGCCCCAGGCCGCGAAGCTCAATCCGTCCGGCGCACCGACCAGCAGCATGAGTCCCGCCAGGGCAGGGCCCAGAACCAGTCCGACTTGTTTTACCCCCATGTTTCGTTCATTTCCCCGTCATGGCCGCAAACCCGCTCGCAAGGTCCGCAACAAGATCATCCACAGCCTCCAGCCCGATATGAAGACGCAACAGGGGGCCAGCCCGCGTATCGGTCCAGTTTCCCTTCATGCGCGTCAGCTGCTGATCGCACGGAATGATCAGGCTCTCAAAGCCTCCCCATGAAAATCCCATGGAAAACAGGTGCAATGCCTCGAAAAAGCGCTCCATGCCGCCTGCGGGCACGGGATTCAGGATGACTCCGAACAAGCCGTTCGAGCCGCTGAAGTCGCGCTGCCACAGCGCATGGTCCGGGTGGGTCGGCAAAGCCGGGTTCAGCACGCTGGCCACTTCGTCCCGCGCCGCCAGCCATTCCGACACCGCCAGCCCCGCCGCTTCATGTGCCTTCAGCCTTGTCTTCAGGGTCCGCAGGCCGCGCAGGCACAGAAAGGCATCGTCCGGCGACAGGCAGATGCCCCAGTCTTCCGACACGGCTTCAAGGCGCCCGGCCATGCCCGGCGTGCCGGTCATCACGGCGCCGCCAAACGCATCGGAATGTCCCGACACGTATTTCGTCAGTGCCTGCACGGACAGGTCAACGCCCAGGGCCAGCGGCTGGTGATGCAGGCCCGCGCCCCACGTATTGTCCATAATCGTGCGAATGCCGCGCGCCTTGGCAGCCTCCACAATCGTCGGTGTGTCGCACACTTCGAATGTGAGAGATCCCGGCGATTCGAGGAAGATGGCTTTCGTATTGTCCTGAAACAGGTCCGCGATACCCGCGCCGATGCGGGGATCATAGCGCGATGTCTTCACGCCCATTGCCGGCAGCCGCCGCTCGCAAAACCGGGCCGTGGGGCCATAGGCAGAGTCGGGAAACAGCAAATGGTCGCCCGCGCGCACCGTGCTCGCAATGGCCAGCGTGCAGGCCTGCAGGCCGTTGGCAGCCAGCCGCGCATAGGTCGCGCCTTCCAGCTCGCACATGGCGGCTTCAAGTTCGCGGTGGACCGTCAGCCCCATACGGCCATAGGTCGGCTTCGGGCCGTAGAGCGCCTCTTCAGTCGAAAACAGCACGGTGGATGCACGCTCAACGGGCGGGTTCACCGTCACCCGTCCAAGCCGCTCCTTGCGCGTGTGAATCAGGCGGGTTTCGGGCTGTTTCATCAGGCGCCAGTCGCAACCGGGCGGGATGGATCGGAGGCCCATTCCGTCCACGAGCCGTCATAGACCGCCACGTCCCAGTTGCCGAGGCGTGCGAGCGCCAGCGCCGCGATCGCCGCCGTGACGCCCGAGCCGCAGGTCGTCACGGTTGGGGCCTTCGGGTCCTTGAACAGTTTCGCCAGTTTGTCAGCCGGTTTCATATGGCCGTCTTCCGTGACCAAAGCACTGCCTGGCAGGTTGACGCTGCCGGGAATATGCCCTGACGCCAGTCCTTTGCGCGGTTCGGGATCGCGCCCGAAATAGCGTCCATCAGGGCGGGAGTCGACAATGGTCATGCGCGCCGATCCGACCAGCTTTTCCAGTCCGGCGGCATCCATGACCAGGTCCGTACGAACGCGCGGCGTGAAATGCCGCTCGCTGACGACCGGCGGCAGGTCTTCCAGGACGCCGCCCGCTTCGACCCAGGCGTACAGCCCGCCGTCAAGCACGCGCACGTCCGTGTGCCCCATCACCCGCAGCATCCACCAGACGCGGGCCGATGCGAAGAACCGGTTCTGGTCATACACGATGATCCGGTTGCCATCGCCGACGCCCAGCTTGCGGATGCGGGCCGAGAACTTGACGGAATCCGGCAGCATGTGGGGCAGGTCGGATGACGTGTCGGCGATCTCGTCGATGTCAAAATGCACGGCGCCGGGAATATGGCCGCGCGCCCAGGCCTCGCGCCCGGTTTCAGGCGGATTGGTGAAATCTGCAAAATAGGTTGCATCAAGGATGCGGACATCCGGCGCGGCGATATTGTTGATCAGCCAGTCTGCACTGACGAGCGGGTCACCCGATTCCATCTGCTTATTTCTCCATCCACGGCGGCACCGGAAGGTCCTTCGACCTCAGGAATTCCGGATTGTACAGTTTCGACTGGTAACGATTGCCATAATCGCACAGCATCGTCACGATCGTGTGGCCCGGCCCCATGTCGCGCGCCATCTTGGCCGCGCCGGCGACATTGATCCCCGCCGATCCGCCGAGGCAGAGGCCTTCTTTCTGGACAAGGTCGAACAGCACATTGAGCGCTTCGGTATCGGTGCAGCGATAGGCGCGGTCGACCTCGATACCCTCAAGGTTCGCCGTAATGCGCCCCTGTCCGATGCCTTCGGTGATCGACGTGCCCTCCGATTTCAATTCGCCGCTCGTGAAATATTCGTACATCGCGGCGCCGCCGGGGTCGGCCAGTCCGATCTGGATGGATTTGCGCTTTTCCTTGAGGGCCATCGAGACACCGCCCAGCGTGCCGCCCGATCCGACTGCACAGATGAAACTGTCCAGCTTGCCATCCGTCTGCTTCCAGATTTCCTGCCCCGTCGTATCATAGTGCGCCTTGCGGTTTGACGTATTGTCGAACTGGTTGGCCCAGATCGCGCCATTCGGCTCAGATTTGGCGAGATCTTCGGCGAGGCGGCCGGAATACTTGATGTAATTGTTCGGGTTGGCGTAGGGCACTGCGTCAACTTCGATCAGTTCTGCGCCCAGCAGGCGGATGGCGTCCTTCTTCTCCTGGCTCTGCGTGCGCGGCATGACGATGACCACGCGATAGCCAAGCGCGGCCCCGACAAGGGCCAGGCCGATCCCCGTATTGCCTGCCGTGCCTTCGACAATCGTGCCGCCCGGCTTCAGCAGGCCCGCGGCCTCTGCATCGCGCACAATGCCCAGGGCCGGACGGTCCTTGACCGACTGTCCGGGATTCAGGAACTCGCATTTGCCGAGGATTTCGCACCCGGTCGCGTCGGAAATGGCATTGAGGCGGAGGAGGGGGGTGTTTCCGATCAGGTCAATTACGGAGCGGTGAATGGTCATGCAGTCAGTCCGGTTCAGTTGGGGAGGCGGATCAGGCCAAGCTAGGGTGCGGCGCGCCAATGCACAACAGCCACATCTAAAGTGATCCAGATGGCCCTGTGGCCCGTAAACCGATTGATCCAACACGAACACCGAACTGGAAATGCCGTTTGAATATGCAGGAATCCTACGCATCCTTCATGATGGACCATGCCGCCGGCAATCACGCCGATGCGCTGGCGCTGGCTGCTGACATGCACATGATGCTCAGCCCTTCAGGGGCAGAGCAGGTGCAGATATGGTCAATCGTCGGCGGCGCGCTGCTTGAACGTGATCCGCGGCAGGCGGCAAGTGTCAGGCCCCGCGCTGCCCGGCCCCGCCTGCTGGAGCCATTAAGGGAGACGGCCGAAGACCTGCTCGCGATGGCGGATGGCGCGATTGACTGGAAGCGGGGCATCACGGGTGTTTCATATGCCAATACCCGGACTCGCGGCGCAAAATTCATGCGGCTGGATCCCGGCCAGTCTGCGCCCGCTCACGGTCACGGCGCCCTGGAAGCAACCGTTGTGCTCCAGGGGCGTTTCAGTGATGGACATGGCGTCTATTCCCGCGGGGATATCGTTCTGGGTGAACCGGGCAAACGCCACAAGCCAGCCGCCGTTGGGGATGAGACCTGTATCTGTTTCGTCGCTGAAACCAGCCACCCCCTCTGGAACCTGTTCCGATGATCCGCCACACCCTTACCGCACTCTCGCTCGCCCTCCTCGCCACCCCTGCGCATGCCGATACCGCCCCTGCCCCCACCGCCACCCCTGCGTCCTCATCACCGGTCTGGACGCCCAAGGACGGTGACGAGATCCGCTTCGATGTGCTCCGCAATGGCAAGCCCTTTGGCAGCCACTCGGTATCGTTTGGCGTTGCAGCCGACGGCACATTGACCGCCACCACGGATGTACGGCTGAAAGCCGGCCTCGGGCCGATTACGGTTTTCAACTATGAACTGGACGCCACCGAAACGTGGAAAGAGGGCCTGCTGGTTGGCCTGACGGGCGTTGTCGACGACAGCGGCAAGGATGGATCCGTTCAGGCCTTGCGCGATGGCGAGACGCTTAGCGTCAAGGGGACCGAATATTCAGGCACCGTACCCCTCGGCATACTGCCTTCAAGTCACTGGAACTTTGCCCAGACAGGGGCGTCGCAGCTGCTCTCCACCGAGGATGGCGAATTGATCAAGGTCAATGTCCAGGACAAGGGCAGCGACACCGTTATGGTTGACGGACAGCCGGTCGATGCCCGCCGCTACCTGATGGATTCGGACATAGACGTGGACCTCTGGTACGACGCGCAGGGCCGTTGGGTGAAACTCGCCTTCGAGGCCCGCGGCCAGCAGATCGAGTATGCGCTGACGCAGGCCTATTAGGCTTGCAGGCCGGGCACTATTCCGGTTCAGCGGGCGCCGGTTCTTCCTTCTTCTTCCTGCCAAACAGGTCGCCGAGCGCATTCCGCGCGGCTTCCTCGGCTGCGTCTTCCAGCGTGACGGGTGCCTTGGGCTCCGGCTCTGGCTGTGCGGTCGCGGGGTCCGCCGTGTCAGGCGCAGGGGGAGTGGCGGGCGTGGCGGGAACTCCCAGCACAGTCCCGAGGATGTCCCCGGCATCGCCCCCAATCCTGTCCGACAGCTGGTCCTTCAGCTTGCTGCCCAGTTCGGCCTTCAGCGCAGCCTGGATACCTGACGTATCCGGCGACACTTTCAGATTGCTCCACGAACCCGAAACACGCACCGGCACCGGGATTCCGTTCAGCTGAACGACGCTGCCCGACCCTGTTCCCGCCTTGTCGATGCTGGTCGCCAGCCGGAGGTCCAGCGCCTGGCCGCCGAGATTGATCTTGCCCGAACCGTCAATGCCAAGCACCGGGTTGATCAGTTTCATCAGGTCCACATTGGCGACACCATCGGTAATGGTGAGAACCGAGTCGAAACTGGAAAAGTCCGTCTCGGCCGATGGGGACAGGGCTTGCGAGAAATCCAGGTTCGACAGGTTCCCGGAGGCCAGCGCCTGCTGGAGCGACGACGCGCTGCGGACCAGTTGTGCCACGTTCAGTCCCTTCAGCGCGCCATCGGTCAGGTTTGTCGTCACCTTGCCGTCCAGTGCGTTCATGATGTCATTCATCGAGTTGCCGGACGCAGCGCCTGTCACGGTAAAGCCACCTGTGCCGGTGAGTTTGTCGAAGCCGGCGAGCGTGCCCAGCAGGCTCGACATGCCAACGCCGCTGCCATTCATCGTGAAATCCAGGGCAGGCCTCGCGCCCTGCGCATTGACGCCCAGCTTCCCGTTCCAGTCGCCTCCAAAGGCCTTGAACCGTGACAGGTCGGCCGCCAGCACGCCCTTGTCCAGCCTGGTCGACATGGCCGCATCGGTCAGCTTGACCTTGCCGATTGTCAGCGCGCTCGTCGTGATCTGGACGTCGGCATCGACGGCGTTCAGGCCGCCAAGGTTGAGCGGTTCCGTGCTCCAGCCCGTACCCGCCTGTTTCGGCTTGCCGGCCTGATCGCCCTCGCCAAGGAATGGCGACAGGTCGAGCGGTCCCATCGCAAGGTTGCCCGTCAGCTTTGGCCGTTCGCCTGACAGGTCCACGCCTGCTGTGCCCGTGCCGGTTATGCCGTCCAGGGTCAGCGTCAGGTCAGTCAGGGACAGCTTCTTGAAGCTGCCGGCAACCGCGCTTTTGACGTCGAATGCCGCGAGTGTTTCGCCCGGCGCCATCTCGACATCCGCTGCCTCCAGCAAGGCGCGCAGTTCATCGCTTGAGGCTGTCAGCCGGCCAGTGACGCGCCCGTCGCCGCCCAGCCCGACCTCACCGGCATAGGTGGCTTTCAGCAGTGCGCCTGTGTGTTTCACGTCGAGCGCGCTGAGTTTCAGGGCGTCCAGTGCGCCGGTCAGCGCGCCCTTGATTTCCACGCGCTCCAGCGCGTCACTGGCCGGCAGGTCCAAACCCAATTGCGTGGCAAGGTCACCGGCTTGCGGAAGGGTTGCCGCAAACTTGCCGTCAAGGCTGATCGCCTCGCCGATCTTCATGCCGCCGGTATAATTGGCGTCGATCAGCGCGCCCTTGAGGGTCAGCGTCTCGAATACCATTTGCGGCGCAGTCAGATCGCCGGATATCGCCGCCTTGAGATTGGCCGCGCCAAGCGGGGCCGCCGCTTCGGGAAGTTCGACGCCGCCGAATTTTGCAAGTTCATGCACGTCGGACGCTACCAGCCCGAGCGTGCCCTGTATCGTCGGGGCGTCAGACAGGAGGACGCTGCCCGTGAAGTCCGTTTTCGCGAGATCGGACGATTGGCTGAAGCTCTCAATGTCAATCTTCAACGCATCCAGAGGCCCGGAGACGGTGCCCTTCGCGTCCAGCTTGCCGAGCCGGGATACGTCCATCGGCAATTCGGTCCCAGAGAATGCGGCCAGTTTCCCCACCGCGTCTGTCCCGGCCGTAAACGCGCCGGAGAGGGAGGCCGCGTCACCCAGCGTCACGCTGCCCTCATAGCTGGCATTGCCGAGCGATGATTTCAGGGTGAATTCCGCATTGGCCGGCGTGCCAGCGGTCATGGCACTGGGCGAATCGAGCCGAAGGACCACGTCGAAAGTCTCACCCTGAAAGAGGCCTGACGCGTCCAGATCAAGCGGTTTGTCGAGCGCCTGCAGCGACGCCTGCATGTCCAGCTCGCTGAGTTCGTAGGATGCGCCGGAGGCATCATCACGATAGGTCAGCCGGGCATTCTTGAGCCGGGCAGACGCGACGCCCGCGTCAAAGCCGCCGCCGGACTCGCCTGTATCCGCATCAGGCTCGGTTTTGGCGCCAAATTCCCAGTTCGACGTGCCATCGGCCAGCTTGTGCAGGTCGACATTTGCGTCAAGGAACGAAATCTCCTGCACGTCGACGCGCCCGGACAGCAGCGGCAGCCATTTGACCGATCCGCGCAACTCCCCGGCCTCGATCATGTATGGCCGGTCAAACCCTTCAGGATTGGCCACGGTCACGCCGCCGACGCCCGCCGCGATGCGCGGGAAGACGGAAATCTTCACGTCTCCGGTGAGTGTCACGTCCCGCTGAAGGGCGCCGGTCGCCGCCTTCTCGATCTGGGCCTTGTAGACATCCTTGGGCACCAGGAAGGGCACGACCAGTGCCGCGACCACGAGCAACCCCAAGACACCGGCGATGATGAGAAATATGCGTTTCATGAGAAGGTCCTGATTCCGTCTATTCTACGGGTAATTCGACAATGTGACCGATGAATGACGCTTGAAAAGCATATAATCGCGCCTGGCCTGACGTTCGTCGCTTGACCGCCCTAGTCCGCTTGACTAGAGAGACGGCTCGCCGCGTTGCGGCAGGAGAAATACGCGGGTGTAGCTCAGTCGGTTAGAGTGCCGGCCTGTCACGCCGGAGGTCGCGGGTTCAAGTCCCGTCACTCGCGCCATTTCTTGCGATGTCCGGCCCGGACACATAGGTAACAGTATGTACCGGAGAGATGGGTTACACTTTTGCTCCGAACGGGTTGTCGATTGTCTGCAGGGTTCTCTGCTCGAGGTCAACGTATCCGAGGTCATAGTGCATGAAGGAGACGAGCCATATGCCGTCGTCGACCTCCTTTACGCCGACACGCTGACCCGCGAGCACGGTGGAGATGTTGATTTTTTTCCGATGCATGCAGATCCGGCCGCAGGCGGTTATCAGGACCTCGCGATCATGGAAGGGATAATCGATGTCTGGCAGGCCGTCATAGATGCGCGATGACGGCGTGTAGATCTCTGCAGGGGTCGCCATGGCGAGGCCTTCATGCGGACGTTCTGTGTTATATTCCCTGACGAAGTCATCGAACCGCACCTGCTGTTGCAGGTGATTTTCGCAGGCCGGCCGGGTGGTTTCCTGCTTCAGGGTCAGGTGCATGCGCTCATGCCGGCCATTCTGCTGCGGATGGCC